>JACDAB010000232.1 GCA_013695665.1 Geodermatophilaceae bacterium
GAGCAGGCGCCTGAGTACGGCGGGGTCGTGGGTGCCCATCCCCTCTATCCTGACATCGAATGGGGGCAGCGCTGTTGCGCTATGGTCGCGCTATGGCGACGATCCAGATCCGAGACATTCCAGAGGAGGCGTACGAGGCTATTCGACGACGTGCGCGTGTGGCCGGTCAGTCCATCCAGGCGTACATGCGCGATCAGGTCATAGCCCAGGCCGGCCGGCCGACGAAGACCGAGGCGATCGCCGCTATCCGGGCCGCACTGTCGACTCACAGTCCCGTGCAACTCACGGCGGCTGACATTGCCGAGCACGTGCATGTCGAACGCCGTTGACGGGTGCTCGTCCTCGATGCGTCAGCGCTGCTCGCCGTCGTCCTCGGTGCGTCCGCCGACACCGAGTACTGGCAGGACCGGCTGGTGGCGGACGTGGTCCACGCGCCGCACCTGATCGACGCCGAGTACGGCAATGTCCTCCGTCGACTCGTTCACCGGAGCGAGCTCGCCGCGGAGCCGGCCACCCTGCTACTGCGCGATGGTCCGCTGCTCGTCGACGTGCGCCATGACCATCGTCAGCTGGCCGCAACGGCATGGTCGCTGCGGGACAACCTCACGTTCTACGACGCGCTCTATGTCGCACTTGCCCTGGGGCTGGGCGTGCCACTGGTGACCAGCGACGCACGGCTCGCCAGGGCGCCTGGGCTGCCGTGCCGCGTCGAAGTGCTGGCACGCTAAAGCCCGAGCAACGGCTCCAAGCCGACGGTGAGCCCCGGCCGACGGGCGACTTCCCGCACGGCGAGCAGGACGCCCGGCATGAACGAGGCCCGGTCGAGGGAGTCGTGGCGGATGCTCAGGGTCTCACCCGTCGTACCGAACAGCACCTCCTGGTGCGCGACCAGCCCGGCCAGGCGCACCGAGTGCACCCGGATGCCGTGCGGCGAGCAGCCTCGGGCGCCGGCGACTTCGGAGCTGGTGGCATCCGGTGGCGGGTCCAGGCCGGCTGCTGCCCGCGCCGCGGCGATGACCTGCGCGGTGCGGTCGGCGGTGCCACTCGGGGCGTCCACCTTGGACGGATGGTGCATCTCGATGATCTCGACGGATTCGAAGAACCGGGCGGCCTGCTCGGCGAAGCGCATGCTGAGCACGGCGCCGATTCCGAAGTTGGGGGCGATGAGGACACCCAGGTCGGGTTTGTGCTCGAGCCACTCACCGACCGTGGCGAGCTTGGCCTCATCGAAGCCCGTCGTGCCGACCACGCAGTTGACGCCCTGGTCGATGCAGAACCGGATGTTGTCCGTGACGACGTCGGGGGTGGTGAAGTCGACGACGACATCCGCACCGGCGTCCGCGACGTTGAACAACCAGTCCCCCGCGTCCACCATGGCCACCAGCTCGAGATCAGGCTCCCGGTCGATCGCCCGGCAGACTTCGATGCCCATCCGCCCGCGGGCACCGAGCACGCCAACTCGCAGCAGCTCCGCGTCGGGACCGGTCATCAGAGAACTCCCTCGAAGTCAGCGTCCTGGAAGGGCCCGACAACAGCCAAGCACATCGGTTGGGTCAGCAGATCGCGGGCAAGCTCACGGACCTGCTCGGGTGTCACCGCATCGATGCGGCCGAGCAGGTCGGTGACGGTGATGTGGTCGCCGTAGGTCAGTTCGCTCTTCCCGATCCGGCTCATCCGCGACCCGGTGTCCTCCAACCCGAGCACCAGTCCACCGCGGAGCTGGCCCTTGCCGCGGGCCACCTCCTCGTCGGTGAGGCCGTGCCCCGCCACCTTGGCGAGTTCCTCACCCAGGATCGCCAGCACCTCGCGCACCCGCTTGGGCTGGCAGCCGGCGTAAACGCCGAACGTCCCGGCGCCGGCGTACTGGGTGGCGTAGGAGTACACCGAGTACGCCAGGCCCCGGCGCTCCCGTACTTCCTGGAACAGCCGCGAACTCATCCCGCCCCCGAGGGCGTTGTTCAGCACGCCGAGGGCGTAGCGACGCTCGTCACAGCGGTCGAGACCGAACCCCCCGAGGGTGACGTGCGCCTGCTCGGTGCCGCGGTCGATCAGCCCGACCTGCCGGGCCGGGCGCACCGGGCGAGCCGGGCTCCCTTCCCGGGGCGGGACCGGCGTGCCGCCGGCGAGCACGGGAGCGAAGGCCGCGCGGACCAGCCGCACGACCGTTGTGTGGTCGACATTGCCGGCCGCCGCCACCACCATGGAGGACGGCTTGTAGCGGCGGCGGTAGTACCCGGCGATCTGAGTCCGCTGGAGCGACTCGATCGTGTCGACCGAACCGATCACCGGCCGGCCCAGCGGGTGCGATCCGTACAGCGTCTCCGCGAACAGATCGTGTACGGCGTCGCTCGGGTCGTCGTCACGCATCGCGATCTCTTCCAGGATGACGCCGCGCTCGTTCTCCACGTCCGGTCCGGTGATCACCGCGTTCGTGACCACGTCACAAACCACATCCACGGCCAGGTGCAGGTCGCTGTCGAGCACTTGCGCGTAGAAGCAGGTGCTCTCCTTCGCCGTGAACGCGTTCATCTCACCGCCGACGGCGTCCATCACCGACGCGATCTCCAGGGCGCTGCGCCGCTTCGTGCCCTTGAAGAGCAGGTGCTCCAGGAAGTGCGAGGCGCCGGCCAGCTGCGGTGTCTCATCGCGAGAGCCGACACCCACCCAGATGCCGAACGTCGCGGAGTGCACCCCCGGCATCGATTCGGTGATGACTCGGAGCCCGCCCGGCAAGACGGTGCGGCGGATCACCCCGCCGTCAGTGCCCCGGGAGAGCAGCCGGGTACGCCCGGCACCGCCGGTCGGCGGCGAGGTCAATGCGCTAGCTGCCACGGAGCCGGTGCTACTTGCCGGCGCCGGCGGCAACCAGCG
Organism: Geodermatophilaceae bacterium; assembly: GCA_013695665.1. GTDB lineage: Bacteria > Actinomycetota > Actinomycetes > Mycobacteriales > Geodermatophilaceae > JACCTY01. The sequence continues at coordinate 2,872 of JACDAB010000232.1, forward strand.
CGGTCGTGGCGCAGGTGTGGACCAGCGCAGCCGGCGTGCTCGTGCGGTGGGCGTCGTCGTCCCGGTCGCCCGTGTGCAACCTGTCGCCGATGTTCACGACGTCCTCCACCTCATGGACCTGGGTAAACCGCTGCCGTTTCGCTGCTGCGCGCCAGACCGGAGCGGTCGGGGGCAACGCGGCGGCGGCTGCCGAAACGCCGTCGCTCGGCCCACCCTACCGACGACGGGCCGGCCCGGCGCCACCTGCCGCGGCGGAACCAACCGGCCGAGGGCGCCTGCCTGTCCTGGGCCCCCAGGCCGCCGTCAGCTCTGGTCTCAGGCACCGGCGACCGTCGCGGCACCCGGCCGTCGCGGGGCAGGCGCGGCACCCACCGCCACATCGCTGCGGCACCGGCCAGGCCGGCAGCTCCCACCACCCAGACGCCCGCCGCCAACCCCGCGACGCCGGCGACAGCCCCGAGCAGGATGGGTCCGCCGCTGCTGCCAGCATCGGAGAACAACCGCCAGACGCCCAGGAACCCGGCCCTGCCTACGCTCGGGGACGCGTCGGCGCCGAGGACCATCACCAGGCCGCTACCCATGCCGTTGCCCAGGCCCATCAATGCCGAGGCGAGAGCGAGGGTGAGCGCCCCGGTGGTGAACGGCACGGCGACCAGTCCGAGTCCCATCAGCAGCATGCAGGGCACGGCGACCCACACCCTGCCGAAGCGGTCCATGACCTTTCCGGCGGGATAGAAGAGCAGCATGTCGACGGCGCTGGACAGTCCGAAGATGAGGGCCGTGGTCGTGGAGCTCAGGCCGATGCTCGCGGCCCACAGCGGGATGACGGCCAGTCGCGAGGCGCGGACCAGTCCGACGAGCATCACGCCGATACCCAGCGTCCGCAACACCGGCCCATGACGACGGATCACCGTTGCGATGCCGGTCTTCACCGGCGCCCTGCCGGCCGAAGCATCCTTGGTGACGTCCGGAAGGACCAGCAGTAGCGTGGCAGCGCACCCGGCCGCGGCGATATGCGTCCAGTACGCCCCGTCGGTACCGCCGAGCTGCATGGCAGCTGCGCCCACGAACGGCCCGAGGAACGTGCCGATCCGCTGGACACCGCCGAGCGTCGACAACGCCCGGGCCCGCATGTGCGTGGCAACCGCCTCGGTGAGGTAGGCCTGCCGTGCCAGCTGCCACACAGATCCGGCCGCCCCGGTAAGCCCGATGGCGATTCCGAGCAACCAGACCGAAGGAGCGAAGACGCACACGAGCAGCGCACCGCAGAGCAGGAGGGTGGCGAGCAACATGGCGCCCCGCTCACCCACCCGCATGGTCAGCGACCCCGCCGGCACGTCGGCCAGCAGCTGACCGACTCCCATCGCGCCTACCACCAGGCTGGCGACGCCGACACTGGCTCCGAGGTCAAGTGCCGACAGGGCGATGACCGGTGCGATGGCCCCCTGACCCATGCCGTACAGAAGCGACGGTAGGTACACCGATGGGGCCACGGATCGCAACGAAACGGCACCGGTGGACGTCACTGGCGGATCCGGAACGCCTCGCACGAGGGCCACTGGTCAGCCGCCGGCGCCCGCGGCACCGGCACCCCTGACAGCAGGGGACACGTCAACGCGGTACGGCGGACCGTGGCCGCCGTACCGCCACCCAGGACGTGCTACGCGCCGGCGCCTACTGCTACCGGCTCGGGCGCCACCGCCTCGGCGTCAGAGGCCACCGGAGCGAGACTGATCTTGCCGCGCGCGTCGATGTCGAGAATCTCGACCTGGAGCTTGTCGCCGACGTTGACGACGTCCTCGACCTTGTTGACCCGCTTGCCGCTGCCGAGCTTGCTTATGTGCACCAGCCCGTCCTTGCCCGGAAGGAGTGATACGAAAGCACCAAACGCGGTCGTCTTGACCACCGTGCCTAAGAATCTTTCACCCACCTTGGGCATCTGCGGGTTGGCGATGGCGTTGATCCGGTCCACCGCCGCCTGGGCGGAGGGACCGTCGGTGGCGCCGACGTAGATCGTGCCGTCGTCCTCGATGGTGATGTCCGCGCCGGTCTCGTCCTGGATGGCGTTGATCATCTGGCCCTTGGGACCGATCACCGCACCGATCTTGTCGATCGGGATCATCACCGTCGTGACCCGTGGTGCGTACGGGCTCATCTCATCCGGTGCGTCGATGGCCTCGTTCATGACCTCGAGGATGTGCAGCCGGGCGGCGCGCGCCTGGGTCAGCGCAGCGGCCAGAACGTCGGACGGGATCCCGTCCAGCTTGGTGTCCAGCTGCAGGGCGGTGACCAGGTCCTTCGTCCCGGCGACCTTGAAGTCCATGTCGCCGAAAGCGTCCTCGGCGCCGAGGATGGCGGTCAGCGCGACGTACTCGGTCTTGCCGTCAACGGTGTCGGAGATCAGGCCCATGGCGATGCCCGCGACCGGGGCCTTGAGCGGCACACCGGCGTTCAGCAGCGCCATGCTCGAGGCGCAGACCGACCCCATCGAGGTCGAACCGTTGGAACTCAGCGCCTCGGAGACCTGCCGGATCGCGTACGGGAACTCCTCGCGGGTCGGCAGCACCGGGACGATGGCGCGCTCGGCG
>JACDAB010000237.1 GCA_013695665.1 Geodermatophilaceae bacterium
TCGGGGATGGAGGGGTCGAAGAGCACACCGCCCAGCACGGCGGCGTCGGTGATCTCCTCGACCTGCTTACCGGTCTTGACCGTGTTGTCCAGAAGGTCGCGCAGCAGGGCGATGAGGATGCCGAGAAGCAGTCCCAGCGTCGCCCCGAGGGCAAGGTTGTCAATCGTCGACGGCGCCTGCGGTGAGCGCGGGAACGTCGCGATCTCCGACTGGGTCGCCTTGACGGGTGCGGTGGTCGTGGTCGTGATCGTCTCGCCGCTGTCCGAGGTGACCGTCGTCGGGGCCGGTGTCTCGAACTCCTCGACGAGCTTGACGAACTCTTCAGCGACCGCATTGGCCAGGATCTGCGCGCGGATCGGCGACTCGTCGGTCACGGTGGCACCTATTATCGCGCTGTCCGGGATGATTACCGTCGAGACCGAGCCGGCGAGTTCGGCGGCTGTCATGTCGATGCCGGTTCGGTCGATCACCCGCTGGGCGAGATTGCGGCCGGTCAGGAACGAGACGTAGGTCGGGACGCGGTTCAGCGCAATCTGGTTGGCCTGCAGGTCGGCGGACTCCGACTGGCTGGCGCCAGAGGTGGAGATGAACACATCGGCGGTGGCGGAGTAGACGGGCGTCGTCGCCAAGGTCAGGGCGCCGCCTACTCCCAGCCCGATGAGCAGGCAGATCCAGATCGCTCTCCAATGCACGCGGAGCGCATGTGCGTACTGGCGAAGATCCACGCAGTGTCAGCCAATCCTGTTGTGTGCTGCCGCCCAGCACAATCGACAACCTTAGCCGATGAAACGTGGCGAACCACGCTGCCCCGGCACCGCCCGGTGACATTCTGGAAACAGCCAACCGGGCACCGCAACCACCGGCTGCCCCCCGGACTATTCGTCGAATGCCGACAGCAGCTCTGCTCGTTCCCGCCGGGCCTGCGCACGCTTCCTACGGCGCTGCAGGAGCATGCGAACGGTCCCGACCGGCTCGAGCGCCGGCAGCGCCATCCAGAAGAAGGCGCGGGTGCGCTTGGCGGTGAGGGCACCGAGGAAGAAGACCCAGAAGAGCGCTACGAAGTGGCTGATGGCGGCCCCGACCGCGCCATAGCGCGGCAGCAGAAGAAAGTTCAAGCCGACGCTGATGGCGGCGCCGATGATGTTGCGGACGATCGCTTCCCGGTAGAGGCGTTCCCAGTTGGTGACGAAGAGCAGTAACCCACCGATGCAGACAAACGGGGTGGACGCCGCGAGCAGGACGATGAGAAGTCTCGTCTCCTCGTAGTCCGGCCCGAGCAGGACCGGGGCCAGCGGGGCCATCACGAAGATCAGACCGATCGTGAGCACGTACCCCATGAGCACCAGGACGCGGGTCACCGCAATGAGTTCGCTCTGGTACCGCTCGGGGTCGCGGTTCTTGAGCTTGAGCAGCCGAGGCGCGACCGAGATGAACAGGGCAAGCAGCGCGAAACGGGGCGCCTCGGCCATGCTCGAGGAGATGGCGAACAGGCCGGCTTCGGACAGTCCCGACAACCATCCCACCATCGCCTGGTCCAGGCGCGAGTAGATCAACGCGCTGCTCGAGGTGATGATCAGCGGGGCGAACTCCTTGAGGGTGGCCCGCACCCTGGCGGACTCCAGTACCCACGGGTGGCGCTCGGCCATTCGCCGGTAGGCGATCCACATGCCGATGCCGGCGAGCGCGGCCTCGACAACGTAGGTCCAGGCCACCGCAACGACGCCGAAGCCCAGCAGCGGCAGGGCGATCCTGGCGGCACCGGTCACGAGCAGGGCGGCAACCCTGATCAGGACGGCTACCCGGCTCTGCAGTTCCATCTTGAACCAGGCATCGACGACGTTGAACGGCCGGAGCAGGGCGGATCCGACCACCACCAGGATCACTACGGCTGTTGTGTTGTCGAACCCCAGTGTCAGTGCGAGTACGGCGGCCATCAGGACGTAGAACACGCTGGTCACGATGCCGACTGCGGCAGTTGACGCGGCGTACTGCTTGCCCGCGTCCGCCGGCGTGGCGATCACGTCGCGGAGCAGGCACTGCACGGCCGGATGCCACACGGAACCGACCAGCAGCAGGAACCCCAGACCGATCGCGAGGCTTCCGAAGTCCTCCGTGCCCAGGGATCGGGCCACCACGATGCTGACAACGAAGGCCACGCCGAGGTGGACGACCCGCTCGAAGACGAGCCATACCGCGTTCTTCCCCGACTTACGGGCCCCGGGGAGCGCGTCGGTCGATTCTGGGAGGGCCTCGGTCACCAGCGTGCGCTCAGGAGTTCTTCAGCACGCGCCGGTTCGGCAGTGAGTGCTGCGGTGTCCGTGTCCGGGTGCCGTCCTCGGAGTAGTCGAAGCACTTCCAGTCGCTGATGTCCGGGCGCACCACCTTGGCGGGTACGCCGGCGTACAGCGCATTGGTCGCTGTCGCACCCGGCATCAGGACCGCTCCCATTCCCAGCACGGATCGCTCGGGCAGGGTGGCTCCCACCGAGACGCTGCACTGGGCGGCGACGAATGAGCTCTCCCCGATCCGGGTCACGGCGCACGCCATGACATGGCGTTTCGGGTCGTAGGAGTGCGACAGGACCGTGGAACTCCGGCCACCGAGCCCGGCCCAGTCCGCGATCACGATGCCGCCGGAGGCGTCCAGATTGTGCCGCCGGGTGATCAATGCGCTCTTGCCGATGGAGAAGATTCCCACGTGGTCCGGGTCGGCGTCGGCAGACTTGCGGAATTTTGGGTTCGCCCAGATGACGTTCCACGGCCCGATGAGGGTGTAGGAGCCCACCCGGAGACCGCGCAGATTGCGGAACACGTTCCCGAAGGAGATCCGGGCGTCGGCGTCCAATCGCATCCGCCCGACCGCCAGGATGACCACCGGAGCCACGACCGCCGATGGGTGCACGTCGTGACCGAGGAGGTTGAGCAACTTGTTCTTGCCAGTGGACGCAGGCAGCACGCCCACGAGCAGCACCAGGATCGTCCGTAGCCGGCGCATCAGAAAGCCTCCACACATCGTGCCGGGATGGTCACCGACCCGCACACCGGCGCTAGGGCGGACCGCCCGGCCAGCATAGTCACCGCCGCGCATGATGGTTGCGCGTCCGGCATCATCGCCGCCAGCTGGGTGTCCAGCCCAACCAGGCCGCCAGCCGTTCGTCGTAGGGGGCCAGCTCTGCGGACAGCCGGGTCTGCAGGCCGGCGGCAAGGCTCGACCGGGGCCGGGCGTTCAGGTTCTTCAGTCGCTCCGGCTGCCACGGGGGTAACCCCAGGAAGGCCGTCAGCCCGTCGAGGGCAGGTGCGGCGTCGAGGAACAGCGCGTCGCTGTCGATCACATGGATCCGGTCCCGGCCGACGAGCGCCTCCAGTCGTTCCAGCTGCTCGACGTATCGCCCGCGAGTGACGTAGGCGTGACAGGCATGGTGCAGGCTCCGGTATCCGGGCTCGGCGAGGAGGCGCTCCACTTCACCGGTGAGACGCTCGGCTTCCAGCTCCACCGCACGCTCGAACTGCTCGGTCTCCCATCCGTTGGACACCGAGTGCGCATGTTCGGAGTGGGCTCGCTGGACCGGATCCCGGATCAGCACCACCAAGCGGACCTCGGGCAGGTCGGTGGCGATCCGTTGGGGGGCCAGCGGATGCCACATGTAGTACGGCGTCGCCTCGCCGGTCATCACCGGCTTGCCTGTCCGGCGCTCGGCAAGCGCAGCGGCGGCCCGGGTCGGGAAGTGCCCCTGATACCAGGCCGGCCCGTGCAGGTAGCCGTTGTCGAAGTAGTGCACTTCCTTGTGCAGCACTGCGGGGAGCACCTGCGGGTGCCCGGCCAGAGTGTTGTACAGCGAGGTCGTTCCCGCCCGCTTGGCTCCCACGATCAAGAAACTGGGAGTCATTCTGATGCTGGCTGTCAGCCGGCCGACGGTGCGGGCTGTCGCCTGCAGTCCACGTCGTGCGGGCTTCGGGATCGCAGGCATCAGCGGCGACCCACCTGCCAGGCCGCGAGGTCCCGGTCCAGCAGTGTTGCCAGGTCCCGGACGTCGGAGGCGTAGTACTCCCGGAGCCGGTGCTCGACCGCGGTGTCGATGCTCGGCCGGGTGTCGCGGCCGAGCCGGTTGAGCACCAGCTTGTCCACGGCGGTGATGCCGGCAACCATGCCCCACGCCAGCGGCCCCAGGCGTTTGGGTGAGATCTGGCCGTAGGAGGTGTCGTAGTCGTAGTAGCGGCGGCTGCGGGCTGCCCGCAACCGGACCCGGGGCGGCCAGTAGACGCCGGCGTTGTGGGACTTCCCGTCTTCGACGACGACTGTCTCGGCTGCCTCCAGGAAACGCAGCACGGTGGTCAGGCTCCCGGCGGGGTCCCGGGCCACATCCTCCTGCAGCAGCACGAGGAACCGCTTCGCCGGGATCGACTCATGCCAGCGCCGCAGGTGCGCGGCGTACCGTCCGTATTCGAGGATCTCCTGGGTCTTGGGGTAGTCCTGCTGAAGCGTTCCGTCGAGCAGGGCGCCGATCGCCGTCGAGGGGTCCATCACCGGCACGAAACCGAAAGCGGCCAGGTGGAAATACGCCGACACCGCCCGCGACACCGGTTCCCTGAGCACGGCAATGAGCTTGATCCGCGGTACGTGCTCAGCCACCCGGGCTGGTACCGCCGGCTTCGGCAGGTAGTCCGGGCGCTTGACCCCGGTGAGGGTGTGCCGGTGCGGCTCGAGCAGTCCGGTGAGCTCCCGCATGCCGCCGCGACCGTAGTAGGGGTCCTCGAAGTGCCGCGACTCGTCCTTGAGCACAGTGATGTCCGGCTGGCCGGCGAGCCGGCGCTGCATGAACGTGGACGCCGACTTCTGGGCACCGATGATCGCGAAGTCCAGCGGAACACCCCCTGGCTCGCGCCCCCAGCCCCGGGCGGTCGGGTGATCGCTGCTCATGACACCTTCCGGTAGGGACAACCGTGCAGCAGTGAATCAGTTCACACGATCACCGGGCACTCTGGGTGCGATCCTGACGTTGTGCGTCGAGTCAGCCAACACAGGGAGTGAGATAGCGTGCGACCCATGATCAAAGCTGCGATCGCGGCTGCGACGATCGCGGCCGCAGTGCTGCTGGCCGGCTGCAGCGACCCTGAACCGGAGCCGCCGCCGCAGGTCTTTTCCGACTGTGACACCTCCGCCACCGAGAACGGGGATGCCGGTGCCGCCGAGTCCGGCGCCGGCGGCCTGACCGAAGGCGAGTCAACCCTTGCACCCGAGGGCGCCCTCGCCTGGACGATCCGCTACTGCTCCACCGCGCGGGACGACTCGATTCTCGAGGTCACCGGCCTGCTCGCGACACCGGACGGTGACGCACCGGAGGGCGGCTGGCCGCTGGTGGCGTTCGCACACGGTACGGCGGGGCTCGGCGACCAGTGCGCGCCCTCAGTCGACGGTGCCGAGAAGGTTTTGTACCTCGATGCATGGATCGAGGCCGGATATGCGGTGGTCGCCAGTGACTACGCCGGACTGGGCACCGATGGCGTACCCGGCTTCCTGGTGGGCGAGAGCGAAGGACGCAGTGTCCTGGACTCGATCCGGGCCGCCCGGGGCATGAGCGCCGCGAACGTGAGCCCGTCGACGATGATCGTCGGGTATTCCCAGGGCGGTCACGCGGCGCTGTTCGCCGGCGAACTTGCTCCGACGTACGCCCCGGAGATCGAGCTCGCCGCGGTGGCAGCGCTCGCGCCACCGACCGACCTGACCGAACTCGTCAACGTGCGGTTCAACGAGCCGAACTCCTTTGACACCGCGGCCCCCCTGATTGCCTCCTGGGTGGCCTACTACGGCCAGGACCCGACCTCGCTGGTGACCGCTCGCGGCGCCGAGGTGCTCGACATCGTTCTGGACGAGTGCACCGGCCGCTTGCCCGAAGCCCAGGGACCGGTGGCGCAGTTCTTGAACTCCTCGCTCACCGACATCCCCGAGTGGGCCGCACTGCTGGAGGAGAACAGCACCGGGCAGGTCGCGATCGAGGCGCCGGTCTTCATCGGGCAGGGAGGCCGGGACAATCTGGTCCCGGTTGAGGTGACCCGCCTGGGACTTACTGACCTCTGTGCGGTCAATGAGGATCTGCGCTATCGGGAGTACCCCGGAGCCACCCACGGCGGCCTGCGCTTGGCCGCTGCCGAGGATCTGGCCCAGTTCCTGGCCGATAGCCTCGCCGGGCAGCCCTCACGTGTCGGGGATGACTGCGCCAGCCTGAATTGATCCACGCCTTTCGGGCTGCACCCCGACGCATGGCCGCACCGCTATGGTGCCCCCGTGCGGGTTACGTTCTGCGGCGTCCGCGGCTCGACTCCCGCACCCGGGCAGCCGTTCGTCCGCTACGGCGGGCACACCTCGTGCGTGGCGCTGGCGCTCGACGCTGAGCCAGTGCGGTTGCTCCTGGACGCCGGAACCGGCATGCAGGCTGTCACCCCGTTGCTGGAGGGGCCCTACGACGGCAGCGTCCTGCTCGGACATCTGCACTGGGACCACACCCACGGGATGCCGTTCTTTGCCGCCGGGGGCCGGGCGGGCCATCGGGTGCGGATAGTGATGCCATCGCAGGGTGCTTCCGGGGAGGCGCTATGGCAGGGCACCTCCGGGGAGCAGTTGCTGCAGCGGTGCATGTCGGCGCCGAACTTCCCGATCGTGCCGTCGCAGCTCGGCGCCGGTTGGACGTTCGAGGACATCGACGAGGGCCGCTTCGAGATCGAGGGCTTCGACGTACTGGCCCGGGAGATCCCCCACAAGGGCGGCCGCACGTTCGGCTACCGGGTCACCGGCGACGGTGGGTCGCTGGCCTACCTCTCCGACCACAGCCCCACGTCCATCGGGCCCGGACCGGACGGCCTGGGCGAGCGGCACGAGGCCGCGCTCGCCCTCACCGACGGGGTCGATGTCCTGATCCATGACGCGCAACACCGGGCCGAGGAGTTTCCCGGCGTCGGCTATCTCGGGCATGCCAGCGTCGATTACGCGCTCGCTCTCGGGCGGGAGGCCGGCGTGGGGACAGTCGTGCTCTTCCACCACGCGCCGACACGCACCGACGAGGAGATCGACGACATGCTGGCCGACGCGCAGGACCGCGGCGTCGCGGTCGTCGCGGCGTACGAGGGACTGGTCCTGGACAACGCCGGAGGGCGATTCTCTGCCTCCGGCCGGTGCGCGTCCGCACCCCTCGCCCCCGACCGTCGGCACCCTCTACTGTGACCCGGGGAAGCGCCAGGCTGCCCGGGCGCGTGGAAAGGGGCTCGCATGGCAACTGCAGGCAGGTCTGTGGAGGAGCAACTGGCTGCGGCGGACCCCTTCTCGCGGGTCGGTAAGCGGGCGCTGCGCGCGCTGGCAAGTGCGGCCAAGAGCGTCGAGCACGCCGAAGGCCACCGGGTCATCGAGGAGGGGGGCACCCCGCTCGGGTTCCACCTGATCACCGAGGGCGAAGCCATCGTCGAGATCGGCGGTACGGAACGGCGTCGGCTCAAGCCCGGGGACTCCTTCGGCCTCGTCTCGCTCATCGACGGCAAACCTCGCTCGGCCACCATCCGGGCCGCCACCCCGATGCGCACGCTTTTCATCTCGCCCTGGGTTTTCGGCCCGGTGCTCGAAGCCGAGCCGACCATCGCCCGCGACCTGTTGCCGATGCTGTGCACGCTCCTGCGCGACGCCGAGGCGCAGCGCAGTTGATCAGCCGGTCGGGCTGAGCCGAAACCATGGGGTCGGTGGTTGCCACTGTCGAAGAGCTTCAGGAGCTTGCCCAGGGATCCCTGCCCGACCTGCTCGGACTGCAGATCACGGCCTCCGAACGCGGCAGGGTGAGCGCGCGTCTCATCGTGCGCTCGGATCTCCTCGCCCCCAACGGTTATCTGCACGCGGCCACGATCATCGCCTTGGCCGACACCGCCTGCGGTCTGGGCTGCCGCTCGCAACTCCCCGAGGGTTCCAGTGGTTTCACCACGATCGAGTTGAAGACCAACTTCCTTGGCACCGCCCGGGACGGCACCATCAGCACCGATGCGAACTCTGTCCATGTCGGGCGCACTACCCAGGTGTGGGACGCCGTCGTCCGGCATCAGGACTCAGGCAAGACGCTCGCCCTCTTCCGCTGCACCCAGGCTGTGCTGTGGCCCCGCTAGGTTCCTACCGTCTCGAAACCATGGAGATCCTGTCATGACCCTGCCCAGCAGCTTGCCCGATGTCGACATCCCCGATGTCTCCGTACCCGCCTACGTTCTGCGGCACGCAGCAGAGCGCAAGGACGACCAGGCCCTGGTCGACGGGCTCAGCGGAGACCAACTCACGTACGGGCAGCTGGCGACATACGTCGACAGGGTCGCTGCGGCGCTGGCCGAGCGCGGAATCTCCCCCGGTGACACCGTCGCGTTGTTCAGCCCCAACACGATCTACTACCCGGTCCTCTTCCACGGCATCGCCGCTGCGGGGGCGCTGTCCAGCACGATCAACTCCCTCTACACGCCCGACGAGATCGCCTTCCAGCTCAAGGACTCCGGCGCGAAGATGCTGATCACCGTGTCGCCGTTCCTGGACCGGGCGCGGGCAGCGACCGACAAGCAGCCGGTCGAGGAGATCATCGTGTTGGACGGTGCCGAAGGACATGCATCGCTGCGCGACCTGCTGACCTCGAAGGCGCCGAGCCCGCAGGTCCAGATCAACGCAGCCGACGATCTCGTGACGCTGCCCTACTCCAGCGGGACCACCGGCCTGCCCAAGGGCGTCATGTTGACGCACCGGAACCTGGTGGCGAATGTCGCCCAGTGCGAGGCGCTGTTCAAGGTCGGCCCCGGCGAGCGGCTGATCGCCGTACTTCCCTTCTTCCACATCTACGGGCTCACCGTGCTGATGAACGTCGGGCTGTCCACTGGCGCAACGGTCGTGACGATGCCGCGCTTCGATCTCGAGCAGTTCCTCACCGTGCTCCAGGACCAGAAGATCACCCGCGCGTATGTCGCGCCGCCGATCGTGCTGGCGCTGGCCAAGCACCCGCTCGTGGACAAGTTCGATCTGTCCGCGTTGTCGGTGATCTTCTCCGGCGCGGCGCCGCTGGACGCCGACCTCGCCGACGCCTGTGCCAAGCGACTGGGATGCGACGTCAAGCAGGGCTATGGGATGACCGAGCTGTCACCGGTGTCGCACGCGATGCCCGACGGCGTGGACATGCCGGCCGGCAGTGTCGGTTTAGCCATCCCCAACACCGAGTCGCGGCTGGTGTCGGTCGACACCGGGGAGGACGCCGCCGCCGGTGAGCCCGGGGAGTTGTGGGTGCGCGGCCCGCAGGTGATGAAGGGCTACCTCAACAACGAAGAGGCAACCGCCGCGACCGTGGACGCCGACGGTTGGCTGCACACCGGCGACGTGGCGATCGTGGATGAACAGGGCGCGTTCTTCATCGTCGACCGGGTCAAGGAGCTCATCAAGTACAAGGGCTACCAGGTCGCCCCGGCGGAGCTGGAGGCGATCCTGCTCGGCAACCCGCAGATCGCCGACGCAGCGGTCATCGGCGTCAAGGACGAGGAGGGAGGGGAGATCCCCAAGGCGTTCGTCGTCGTCGCCTCGGGACAGGACATCTCTGCCGAGGACGTGATGTCCTTCATCGCTGAGCGCGTCGCACCTCACAAGAAGGTGCGAGCGGTCGAGTTCATCGACGCGATCCCCAAGTCGGCGAGCGGCAAGATCCTGCGCAAGGACCTGCGCGCTAAGTAGGTGTCCGAACCGGCGCAGCGCTACGCCCAACTCGTTGAGGATCTGCTCGCCGAGTCTCCGCATCTCGTCTCGCCGCGCGTGACCGGCGCGCGGGGCTACGGCGCGTCGGCATTGAAGACCAACGGCAAGATCTTCGCCATGTTGGTCAGTGACGGCTTCGTAGTGAAGCTGCCCAAGGCGCGTGTCGCGGAGCTCGTCGAGGCCGGAACCGGCCAGCGGCTCGACCAGGGTCACGGCCGGTTGATGAAGGAATGGCTCGCCGTGGGCCCGAGCTCAGCCGTGGACTGGCACGCGCTGGCCCGGGAGGCTCTGGCCTTCGTTCGCCCCGCAGGCTGAGCAGTCACGCGATCCGGGGCCAGGATCGTCAGGCCGCCCTGGTCCTGGAATGAGACACCTGGGACCTGTGCCGCCCTGCACGGTAGGAGCGGAGGCTGTCGGCGTCGTTGACGGGTTCAGATCGGATCGTGCTCTGGTAGGAATGGCTGGCCAGGAAGGAGCCCCCGATGTCGAGTGCCGATCGGCAGTCCGGCTACGCAACTGACGGGGGTGCCGCCTCTCGGCTGACCACCTGGCACCAGTCGTTGTTCTCCGCGGTGGGACGGTGGCGGTGGCTGGAAGTACTCAACGACCGCGTGTCCGGTGTGGCGTTGCCGCTGTACGACCGGCACCGGGACAACGTGGCCGTCGAGCTCATGCACGGCGGTCGTTGGGCGGGGCACGCCCTCCACCCAGCGCTCAGTGACCTGCCGATCGGCATGTGGTCAGGCACCGTCGTGCTCGACCTGCTGGGCAAGGATGCCGGCAGCGGTGAGGGCCGGATGGATCCCGCGGCGACGCTGAGTGCGGCCGGTCTGCTGGCTGCGGCGGCTACGGTCGCGACCGGAGTCGCCGACTGGACCGTCAGTGACGGTGAGGATCGGCGGGTCGGGCTGTTCCATGGCGTGTTGAATGTCGCCGGCGTCGCGCTACAGGGTGCGTCGCTGGCCGCCCGGCTCACCGGACACCGTGGCTCGGCCCGCGTCCTCGGCGCGAGCAGCCTGACCGTCACGGCGGCTGCTGGATACGTCGGGGGACATCTCGTACAGGGCAGGGCGGCCATGGTCAACCGCGTCGCGGGATTCTCCGGACCCAACCGGTGGGTTCGCGCGGTGTCCGACACAGACCTGCCGGACGACACGCCGACCGGGGTCGAGGTCGATGGCCGGAAGGTGCTGCTCTACCGTCGCGACGGCAAGCTGTACTCGCTGGACGACACCTGCACCCACGCGGCGGGATTGCTCAGCCGTGGCGACGTGACCGAGTGCATCGTCACGTGCCCGCTGCACGGGTCCCGGTTCGACCTGCGTAACGGGCAGATCGTGCGCGGACCCGCCCATCATCCTCAGCCTGTTCTCACGACGCGGGTACGGAACGGCTGGATCGAGGTCCGGGGCTCCCAGCCCAAGTCCAGGCGCGCGAAACCGAAGGAGGAACGGCATGGCATGGAAAGCGATAGCTGACCTGGATCAACTGGAGGAGGGCGACATGATGCTCGTCCAGCTGGGCGAGCCGGTCTGTGTCGTCCGCCTCTACGAGGACGAGGTGGTAGCGGTACACAACACCTGCACGCACCAGCAGCAACCGCTGAACGAGGGCTACCTCCAGGACGACGACACGTTGATCTGTCCCGCGCACAACTCCCGCTTCGACCTCAGGACAGGCGAGCCGCTCGGTATACCGGCCGTCGCGCCGATTCCGGTGTACGCCTGCAAGATCGAGGACGGTGCCATCTGGGTGGACATGGAGCAACAGCTCAATGACGCGGCAATCCCACACAAGCCGTATCACTGAGCCGCCCTCAGGTTCTGATTGGCAACGTCACGCCGAACTGAACCCATGACCACGACCGTCTAACAGACGGCTGCCAGCAGCTGTGCTCGGTCGGGACCGGGCAGCATCCGGCTCTCTGCGGCCGGGTCCAGCCGCTCGGCGATGCCCGGACGGTCGAGCACCTCCTGCGGTGTGGCCAGCAGAGCCGAGATGTCGAGGACGCCACGCAACACGTCGGGATAGCGGCCAGCCGCGTTGGCCAGCGCCTTTGTCCGTGCCCAGCCGGGATCGTCGGTGCGGTAGATCCGGCCCTCTCGATGCGCGTCGACCTCGGCCAGCCGGTGCCGGTCGTAGTCCACGGTGAGCTGATACCACGGCTCCACCTCGGTGCGGGTCACCTCCGCCCACCGCAGCGCCAGCGCCACCGGGTCACCGGGCGGGCTCGCGCCGAGCATGTCGCGCAGGGCGCAGGCGTGCAGGAGTCCGATGGACGAGCCCCGCCCCAATGACGGGTTCGTGCAGGCCCACGCGTCGGCCACAGGCAACACCCCGGTCACGGTCGGAGCGTCGTCCACGACGTACCGGCGGATCCGATCCTCGATTCCGGCCATGACCTGCACGCCGCTGATGGGCTCGGCATCGGCCCAGTGCGCGGCCAGCGGGAAGGTATGCAATGCCGCTGCCCACGCCCGCTCGTTCCGGAGGGCACGCAACTCCTTGTCGCGGGCGCTCGTCACGAACGCGACGGCCCAGGTGTTGTTGTCCGCCGGCAGGGTCAGGATCGTCAGGCCCGCATAGTTCTGGACCAGGGGTGCCGTCACCTGAGGGGCGGCCCCACCGGGCCGGGCCCGGAAGTGCCGGGTCTGGTAGACGAATCCGCAGTCCTCGCGCTGCTCGGTTCCGGGCCGTGCGCCGGCGCCAGCCAGGAGGGCGGGCAGCGCCGAGCGGCGCCCGCTGGCATCCACCACGAGGTCGGCCGACAGCTGCTCGCCGGAGTCGGTGACCACGCCGGTGACATGGGGCACACCCGCGCGGGCCGGCGTGCCGGTGCGCACCGCCCGCACCGCGACTCCCCGCCGCAGGCTCACGTCCGGCTCGTTCTGTGCGGCGCGGGCGAGAACCGACTCCACCACCGGGCGGCGCGCGGTCACGGTGGCGAAGCGCTCGTCCCCGTCCCGCCATCCGCCGGAGTGCCTCGGGGGAAGGTACTCCAGGGGATTCGGCTCGACAGCTCCGGACTTGCGTAGGTCGTCCAGTACGTCGGGCAGTTCGGTCTGCATCAGCTGGCGCCAGCGGGGGAGCATGTAGTGCGGCATCCGGAACTGGTTCACGCCCTGCCGGTCCCAGTCGCTCCACGCCTGCTCCGGGTCAGCCGGGGGCGATGCCTTGTCACGTTCGACCACCGTCACCTGATGGCCGTCCCTGGCCAGCAGCAACGCGGTACTGAGCCCGCCGATACCGGCGCCGAGAATCAGCACGTCGCCCACACCGACACCTCCGAGCAGCCAGCGCGCCAGCCCCGTGCTCGCCTAGGTTAGTGGCCATGCGAGCGATCACACTTCCCTCTTTCGGCGGGCCCGAGGTCCTCACGTGGACGGAGGTCCCCGACCCAGCACCGGGTGCCGGGGAGGTGCTCATCGAGGTGGCGGCCAGCGCCGTGAACCGTGCCGACGTGCTGCAGCGGCAGGGCAACTACACCCCGCCACCCGGTGCCTCGCCGTACCCGGGTTTGGAATGCAGCGGTCGGATCGTCGGGGTGGACCCCGCGGTCGGCGGCTGGAAGGTGGGCGATGAAGCGTGCGCCCTGCTCGCCGGGGGCGGGTACGCCGAACGCGTCGCCGTACCGGCCGGTCAGCTGCTCCCGATCCCGGACGGTGTCGACCTGGTGAGCGCCGCCGCGCTGCCGGAGGTGACCTGCACAGTCTGGTCGAACGTGTTCATGCTCGCCGGACTCACGGCCGGGGACGTCCTCCTCGTGCACGGCGGGTCCAGCGGCATTGGGACGATGGCGATCCAGCTGGCCGCCCGGGCCGGTGCCAGGGTCTTCTGCACCGCCGGAACGCCGGTCAAGCGCGAGCGGTGTCTCGAGCTCGGTGCCGAGGTGGCGATCGACTACCACACCGAGGACTTCGTCGAGCGGGTGCGAGAGGCCACCGACGGCCACGGCGCCGATGTGGTCCTGGACAACATGGGCGCCGCCTACCTCGAACGGAACGTCGACGTGCTGGCCCTTGGCGGACGGCTCGTCGTGATCGGGATGCAGGGCGGCGCGAAGGCAGAGCTGAATCTCGGCATGCTGCTGCGCAAGCGGGCTTCGGTGAGCGCGACGGCGCTGCGTTCCCGTCCGGCGGACGGCCCGGGCGGCAAGGCGGAGATCGTTGCGGCAGTGCGCTCGGAGGTCTGGCCGGCCATCGCGGCCGGTGCGGTTCGCCCGGTGGTCGATCAGGTGCTTCCGATGGCGCAGGCGGCCGAGGCGCATCGGTTGCTGGAGGCCAGCGGGCATGTCGGCAAGATCCTGCTCGCCACCTGACCCTGGCGCGTGATGATCATGGGGATTTCGCCGGTCAGGACCGGCCAAAGCCCATGATCACGACCGGACCGAGTCGAGGACGTCGAGGGTGTGCTCGACCTCGTCCGCGGCCGTGTAGTGCGCCAGCCCCAGCCGGACGGCGCCGCCGCTCCCGCTGAGGCCGAGTGAATCCATGAGCTCGCGGGCGTAGTAGTCGCCGTCCCACGCGCAGATGCCACGTCGGGCCAGTTCCTCGGTCACCTGACGCGGCGTCATGCCCTCGACGGTGAGCGATACCGTCGGCGTACGGCGGGCCGGCTTCCCCAGCATCCTCACGTGCGGCATGGCCCGCAGGCCCTGCTCCAACCGCTCCATCAACTCGCGTTCGTAGTCCTCGACCGCCACCATCGAGGACAGGACGCGCTGACGCCGGTCCTTCCCGCTGGACTCGCCGTCGAGCGCCGCGATGTGGTCGACGGCGGCGACCACGCCGGCGTAGAGCTCGAACGGCGGCGTACCGGTCTCGAACCGGTCCGGGACCTGGTCCGGTGAGGGCACCAGCTTGTCCGGGTGCAGCCCCGCCAGCACGGCCGGCGCCGCCACCACCGCGCTCACGTGGGGGCCGCACCACTTGTAGGCGCTGACCGCGACGAAGTCCGCGCCGAGATCGGCAATGTCCAGCGGAATGTGCGGGGCGGCGTGCACCGCGTCGACGTACACCAGCGCACCGACCGCATGCGCCCGGTCGGCGATGGCGCGTACGTCGGGGCGGGTGCCGACTGCGTTGCTCGCCGCCGTGACGGCGACCAGCCGGGTCCGCTCGGTGATCAGCGCGGCGTACTGCGCCGCCGGCAGCTCGCACGTTTCGGTGTCGACCTCGGCCCATCGCAGCACGGCGCCCGCGGCAGTCGCCGCCTGAACCCACGGCCGGATGTTCGCATCGTGGTCGAGGCGGCTCAGGACCACCTCGTCACCGGAGCGCCACGTCTTGCCCAGCGCCCGGGACAGCATGTACGTCAGGGTGGTCATGTTCGCACCCAGCACGACGCCCTCGGGGTTGCCGCCGACGAGGTCGGCCATCGCCAGGCGCGCCGCGTCGCGCAGTTCGCCGGCGCGGACGGAGGACGCGAAGGCGCCACCGGTGTTGCCGATGGCAACCGACATGGTCGCGCCGACCGCATCCGCGACGCTGTCCGGCACCAGGCTGCCGGCCGGACCGTCGAGATGGACGTAGCCGTCGGACAGACTCCGGAAGAGCCCACGTACCCGGGCGATGTCAAAGGGCATGCCACGAACCGTAGCGAGCCTTCCGGCACCCTCGGGACGGCCCTGGGCTGCCTTCGCACGGCGAGTGAGCGAGGATGGGTCCATGACCGAGCAACCCCGCCGCGCCAGCGAGCAACCTGACCACCCGGACCGGCCCGACGACGCCGAGCAGT
Source organism: Geodermatophilaceae bacterium (assembly GCA_013695665.1). Lineage (GTDB taxonomy): Bacteria > Actinomycetota > Actinomycetes > Mycobacteriales > Geodermatophilaceae > JACCTY01. Next base: position 15,478 of record JACDAB010000237.1, read on the forward strand.
CCGAGCAGCCCGAACAGCCCCAGCGGTCCCGGCAGCGGCAGGTGGTGATCGTCGGCGAGGACGGTCGCCCGGTGGGTCAGATCGCTGTCGACGAGGATGGGAAGAACGCCGGTCCGAACGTTGCGGACATGGTCGAGCAGCCGGCCAAGGTGATGCGGATCGGCACCATGATCAAACAGCTGCTGGAGGAGGTCCGTTCGGCCCCGCTGGACGAGGCCAGCCGGAACAGGTTGCGCGAGATCCATGCATCGTCAATCCACGAGATCGAGGACGGGTTGGCGCCGGAGCTCCGAGACGAACTGCGCCGGCTGTCCCTGCCCTTCGACGACGCCACGACCCCGACCGACGCCGAGCTGCGGATCGCGCAGGCACAACTCGTCGGCTGGCTCGAGGGGCTCTTCCACGGCATGCAGACCGCGCTGTTCGCCCAGCAGATGTCCGCCCGGATGCAGCTGGAGGAGATGCGCCGTCGCGCCCTGCCCGGGCCCGGTGGTGCCGGCCAGCAGCCGGGCCAGCCGGGTCAGCAGTCACCGATCGGCGGCACCGGGCAGTACCTCTAGCCTCGCGCGATGGCGGGGTCAGGGAAAGAGCGGTTCCAGGTACGCCGCGACTCCGTCATCGGCGTTCGAGCCGATGACCTCGTCAGCGGCGTCCAGCACGGTCCGGTGTGCATTCGCCACCGCGACCGAGTGACCCGCCCAGGCGAACATCGGTAGGTCGTTCGGCATGTCACCGAAGACGAGTACGTCCTGGGCTGCGATGTCGTGCGAGGCAGCCACCCGGGCCAGCCCTGTCGCCTTTGTGATCCCCGCGGCGGCGATCTCCAGCAGTCCCTCGTACGACGAATGCGTGACGGTCACCGCATCACCGAGCAGGGCCTCGGCTGCCGACAGCAACTCATCCGGCCCGTACGACGGATGCCGCACCAGCAGCTTCACCGCCGGTGCATCGACCAGTTCTGCGAGGGCCCCGACGGAGACTTCCGGGCGGCCGACGTTCGCCCCGAGCTGATAAATGGGCTCGTGCCGGAAGGCCGTGCCGAGTTCCACCGCGAAGGCGACCTCGGGGAGCTTCGAGCGGAGCCGGCGGGTGACGTCGGCCAGCACGAGCGGGTCCAGCGGGTCCGAGCCGACCATCGAGTCGTTGTGCAGATCCCAGATGACCGCCCCGTTGGCGCACACCGCGATGCCGCGATGGTCGAGTTGCTGGGCTACCGTGCCGAGCCAGCGCGGGGGCCGGCCGGTGACGATGACGACGGGCACGCCGGCCGCCTCCACCCGCGCCACCGCCCGCGCCGTCCGCGGCGAGACCGTGCCGTCGGGCCCGAGCAGTGTCCCGTCCAGGTCGGTCGCCACCAGCCCCGGCCTGCTCACGCGGATTCCGCCGCCCGCGGGAACACCGCCTCGAGATAGGCAGCCACTCCGTCCTCGTCGTTGGACAACGTCACTGCGTCGGCGGCGGCGAGCACCCTCGGATGCGCCGATGAGACGGCCACTGCGTGGCCTGCCCAGGCGAACATCGACAGGTCGTTGGGCATGTCTCCGAAGCAGAGCACGTGTGCGGCGTCGACGCCGAGCCGGGAGGCTGCCACCGCCAATCCGGTCGCCTTGGTGACCCCGGGCGGGCAGATCTCGATGAACCCCAGCCCGGCGTGGGTCACCTCGACCAGGCCTGGCGGCAGGACCTCGAGCGCCAGGGCCAAGAGCGCGTCCTGGTCGTATCCCGGCGAGCGCAGGAAGACCTTCAATGCGTCACCGCGCAGCACCTCGGCCCGGTGCAGCAGGACTGCAGGATCGGGATAGGGCCACTGGAAGCCATCCTGCACCCGCAGCGGACCGGTCAGGTCCCCGGCCTCCTCGACGGCCATGATCAGCTCACCCACCGCCAGCTCGATGAGGGCGACGGCCTCGGCGGCCACTGCCGCGGGCAATGCGGCCGCTGACAACTCCTCGCCGGTGGCCAGGTCGACGACGTATCCGCCCTGCGCGAGGACGGCCAGCCCATGCCCGCCCATGGCGTTCCGGACCAGGTCCAGCAGCCGCGGCCCCCGACCGGTCGCGGCGACGACCGGGATGTCACGGGATCGCAGGTCAGCCAGCGCCGCCCGGCTGCGCGCGGACACAGTCCCGTCAGTGCGCAGCAGGGTTCCGTCGAGGTCGGTCGCGACCAGCTGCGGGTCGAACATCACGTGGCACGCCTCGCTTCGCTCGGCGGCCGCGTTCCGCGGACACTGGTCACCCTGGTTCGGTTGCTCACACCGGCTCGAGGACCTCGCGGCTGCCGAGATACGGGCGCAGTGCGGCCGGCACCACGACCGAGCCGTCGGGCTGCTGATGGTTCTCCAGGATCGCAACCAGCCATCGCGTCGTTGCCAGCGTCCCGTTGAGGGTGGCGGCGAACTGTGGCCGGCCGGCCGCGTCGCGGAACCGGATGTTCAGGCGGCGCGCCTGGAACGTCGTGCAGTTCGACGTGCTTGTCAGCTCCCGGTAGCGGCCCTGGCTGGGGATCCACGCCTCGCAGTCGTACTTGCGCGCGGCGCTGGTGCCGAGGTCCCCGGCGGCGATGTCGACGACGCGGTAGGGCACCTCGACCTTGGCGAGCATCTGCTCCTCCCAGGCCAGCATCCGGGCGTGCTCCTCGCGGGCCTCGGCTGGATCGCAGTAGGAGAACATCTCGACCTTGTCGAACTGGTGCACCCGGATGATGCCCTGGGTGTCCTTGCCGTAGGAGCCGGCCTCCCGCCGGTAGCACGACGACCAGCCGGCGTAGCGCCGTGGCCCGGACGACAGGTCGAGGATCTCCTCCATGTGAAGGCCGGCGAGCGGCACCTCCGACGTGCCGACGAGGTACAGGTCGTCGGCCTCCAGCCGGTAAACCTCCGCCGAGTGGGCGCCGAGAAAGCCGGTTCCGCCCATCACCTCGGGACGGACGAGACTGGGGGTGATCACCGGCGTGAAGCCGGTCTCGACCGCCTGGGCCACCGCCATGGTCAGCAAGGCGAGCTGCAACAGCGCGCCCTGGCCGGTGAGGAAGTAGAAGCGCGCACCGGATACTTTCGCCCCCCGTTCGGTGTCGAAGGCGCCCAGCCGGGCACCGAGCTCGACATGGTCGCGGGGCCTGAAGCCGGCAAACTCGGTCGGTTCCCCCACTTCCTTGACGACTGCGTAGTCGTCCTCGCCACCGGCCGGGACGCCGTGCTCGATGACGTTCGGTACGGCGAGGTGCGCCTCACGCAGCGCTGCCTCGGCCGCGGCCTCCTCCGCCTGGGCGGTCTTGACGGCCAGCGCGAGGTGCTTGGCCCGGGCGAGGAGCTGGGGGCGCTCCTGTGCGGTGGCGGTGCTGATCGCCTTGCCGAGCGTCTTCTGCTCAGCGCGCAGGGTGTCCGCCCGCCCCACCGCCGCCCGTCGCTGGTCGGCAGCGGTGACCAGCGTGTCCACTGTGGACGGATCCGCGCCGCGGGCGGCCTGGCTTTCGCGGACGAGGTCGGTGTCCTCGCGGACGAGGCGCAGGTCGATCACCCCGCCAAGGTTACCGGCGCCAATCGCCCGCCCGGCACCGACTTTACCGTCCGGATGGTCGCGCAAATCACCCAAATGGGGCGCTCCCGCGACCACACGACGGGCAAAGTGGCGGGGACGTCGGGGAGGATGGGCGGTATGAGGTTTCTCAACGACGTACAGCCGCCGTACGACCTGACGTATTCAGACGTCTTCATGGTCCCGGTCCGGTCCTCGATCGGCTCGCGGTTGGACGTCGATCTGCGCACGGCGGACGGCGTGGGTACGACGATCCCGGTCGTCGTGGCGAACATGACAGCCATCGCCGGCCGCCGGATGGCCGAGACGGTGGCCCGCCGTGGCGGCATCGTGATCATCCCGCAGGACATCCCCGCGCAGGTGGTCGGCGAGGTGGTGCGCTGGGTCAAGGATCGGCATCCGGTCTACGACACGGCCATCACGTTGCCACCCAGGGCCACGGTGGGAGAGGCACTGTCGCTGATCACCAAGCGCGCGCACGGTGCTGTCGTCATCGTCGACGGCGAGCGTGTGGTCGGCATCGTCACCGAACACGATGCGGCCGGGCACGACAGGTTCACCCAGCTGCACGAGGTGATGACGCCGGACCCGTTGTGCGTCGACGCCGGTGCCGACCTGGCCAAGGTCTTCCAGCTGCTGTCCGACGCGCGACTGCATGCCGCGCCGGTCATCGAGGCCGGCCGGCTGGTCGGCATCATGACCCGGAAGGCTGCGCTGCGCTCGGCCCTCTACACGCCGGCTCTGGACGCCGACGGGCGGCTCCGGGTCGGAGTCGCGGTCGGCATCAACGGCGACGTGCGGGCAAAGGCGCAGGAGCTGCTCGGCCACGGGGTCGATGTGCTCGTCGTGGACACCGCGCATGGCCATCAGGACAAGATGCTGGATGCGTTGCGGGCAGTCAGAACGGTTGCGGGGGGGACACCGGTCGTGGCCGGCAATGTCGTGTCGGCCGACGGCACCCGCGAGTTGATCGATGCCGGGGCGGACATCGTCAAGGTCGGTGTAGGGCCGGGAGCCATGTGCACGACCCGCATGATGACGGGCGTCGGCCGGCCGCAGTTCTCCGCTGTTCTGGAGTGCGCGGCCGCCGCTCGTGAGGCCGGCCGGCACATCTGGGCCGACGGCGGTATCCGCTATCCCCGTGACATCGCCTTGGCGCTGGCCGCCGGCGCCGCGAGCGTCATGATCGGCTCGTGGTTCGCCGGGACGTACGAGTCCGCGGGGGACATGCGCAGCGACGGCGCGGGGCGGTTGTACAAGGAAAGTTTCGGGATGGCCTCGGCTCGTGCGGTCCGTAACCGGACGCGGGACGCGAGCGGCTTCGACCGGGCCCGCAGCGCACTGTTCGAGGAGGGCATCAGCTCGTCGAAGATGCTGCTCGACCCGCAGCGACCCGGCGTCGAGGACCTGCTCGACCAGATCGTCGCCGGCCTGCGCAGTTCCTGCACTTACGCCGGCGCGGCCTCGCTGGAGGAGTTTCACGAACGGGCCGTGGTGGGGCTGCAGAGCAGCGCGGGGTACGACGAGGGCCGGCCGTTGCCCACGAACTGGTGACCGCCCAGCTACTCCGGCGCCGTCAGGATGCCCAGGATCCGTTCCACGTAGCGGCGCACGCCGGCCCCCTGAGCGGCTGGTAGCCCGGCCTGAATCAGCTGCGTCTGACCGAGGTAAGCGGTGTAGGCCAGCAGCCCCCGGTCGCGGGCCTGGGCGGGTGGGAATCCCAGCTGCCGGAAGAGCTCGGCCAGGTAGCCGATTCTGCGGGCTGTGACCCGCTCGAGCACCGGTGCCACCACCGGATGACTTCCGGCGGCGAGTACGGCGGAGTCGATGGAGTCCTCGTGCGCCAGCCCGAGGGCGGTGGTCAGCAGCAGGCGCAACCGCTGCCGTGGATCATCTTCCTGGTCGACCCGCACGATCACGGACTCAGTGTGGTCTTGCTCCCAGCGGGCCAGCGCCGCGTCGATCAGCGCCTCGCGGTTCGCGAAATGCCAGTAGAAGCTGCCCTTCGTGGCGCCCAGCCGCCGCGCGAGCGGCTCGACTGCCACGCCGGCCAGGCCACCCTCGGCGATCGCGTTCAGCGCAGCCGCCGCCCAGTCAGCAGGTGTCAGCTTCCGTGTGGAGTTTGTCACCGCCATACGGTAACGTACGGTCTGACCATACGGGAGCGTACGGAGGTGGGCTATGAGGAATGTCCATGAACGAGCCATCGCAGCGGCAGCCACGGACGTGGGCGCGCTGCTCGACCTGTTGGGCAGTGAGCGCGACGAGCTTTGGCCGGCACCGGCCTGGCCGCCCATGCGACTCGATCGGCCGTTGTCCGTCGGCGCCGATGGCGGTCACGACGCAATTCGGTACGTCGTCAGCGCCTACGAACCCGGCCGGCGGGTGGAGTTCCGCTTCCACCCGGTGACCGGACTGGACGGTTTCCATGCACTGGAGATCGAGCCAATCGACCGGGAGAGCTGCACCCTCAGACACGTGCTCGCGGGGCAGGCCCGCGGTCGGATGCGGCTACTGATGCCGCTCGCCGTGCGGTGGCTGCACGATGCGGTCGTCGAGGATCTGCTCGACAACGCCGAGCGCGCCACCACCGGCTCCGTGGCCCGGCCGTATCGGCACTCGCGGTGGGTGCGTTTGCTGCGCTGGCTTGCCGCCCGTCGGCAGCGCGCGGTGCGGAGTCCGAAAGCCCCCGTCTCCCCTGCTGCCCACTGAACGCGTGGTCGAATGGCCAGGTGATCCAGATGCCCCTGCGCCGGTTCGAGGAACTCGTGTCCGACGCGCTGGACGAGGTGCCGGCCGAGCTCACACGGTTGATGGACAACGTCGTCGTACTGGTGGAGGACCGCAATCCCGAGGAGCCGAGCCTGCTCGGACTGTACGAGGGGATCGCGCTCACCGAGCGGGGCTGGGACTACAGCGGCCAGTTGCCCGACCGGATCTTCATCTACCGCCGGGCGCTGCTCGACGTGTGCGAGACCGAGCAGGAGGTCGTGGACGAGGTCGCCATCACGGTGGTGCATGAGATCGCCCATCACTTCGGCATCGACGACGAGCGGCTGCACCAGCTCGGCTGGGCCTGAGCCGGCTGCCCCACCATGGAAACGGCCGCCGCCCCGGGCGCCCGGCCGGCTCGCGCCGGCGTACTCCACTCGCACCCCTAGTAACGTCGCGCTGGTGGGCGACAAGCTGCCGATCAAGATGCTGCACGACCGGGTGCTCGTCCGGCTGCCCCGCGAGGACGGCGAGCGCAGATCCACCGGCGGCATCCTGATCCCGGCCACCGCGCAGGTGGCCAAGCGGCTGTTCTGGGGCGAGGCGATGGCCATCGGCAATCATGTGCGCGCGATCAAGGTCGGGGACCGGGTGCTCTTCAGCCCTGATGACCAGCACGAGGTCGAGGTCAGCGGCGAGGATTTCCTGATCCTGCGCGAGCGCGACATCCATGCGGTGGCCGCCCCCCGGATCGAGGAATCCACCGGGCTGTACCTCTAGAAACCGCACTTCAGGCGTTTGGCAGGATCATTGGCCGCGCCCTTCGCGCAGCCGGCTGAGCCATGCCGTTGCGTCTGCGAATACCGCGTCGGTCGCGTTCGGGGGGACCGCCTTCATGGGTACGGCGTCCGCGCGCGGGTAGGACCCGAGGTACCGCACGTCGGCACAGATCCGCCGCAGAGCCATCAGCGCCTGACCCACCCGGGCGTCCAGCAGATGCCCTTCACAGTCGAGCGTGAAGCAGTAGCGGCCCATCCGGTCCTTCGTCGGCCGCGACTCGATCCGGGTCAGGCTGATCCCTCGGACCGCGAACTCGGTCAGCACTTCCAACAACGCGCCGGTGTGGTCCTCGGCAATGAACGCCACCAACGACGTCTTGTCCCGCCCGGTCGGCTCGGGCGGCGGACCGGGCCTGGAGAGCAGGACGAACCGCGTAACCGCGTCCCGCACGTCGGCGATGCCGGTCGATAGCGCAGCAAGCCGGTATCGTTCGCCGGCCAGCGGAGCGGCCACCGCGGCGTCGTACTGCTTGCGGGACACCCCCTGGGCTGCCTGGGCTGTCGAGTTCGCCAGCACCATCGCCGCGTGCGGCAGATGATCACGCAGCCACCCGCGGCATTGCGCCTCGGCGTGCGGGTGGGTGGCGATCGTCGCGATCATGTCCATGGTCGTGCCCGGCCGGACGAGCAGCGCAAAGGTGACCGGCAGCAGGATCTCCCGGGTGATGAGCAACGGGTCACCGTTCGCGAGCTCATCCACTGTGGACGGAACCGATCCCTCGACGGAATTCTCCAGCGGTACGACGGCGGCGTCCGCTTCACCGTCTCGCACCGAGTCGATGGCGGCGGACACCGACGGTTGGGCCAGCAGGGTGGCGCGGGCTGCCGCGGGGAGGGTACGCAAGGCCATCTCCGCGAACGTGCCCTCCGGTCCCAGGTAGGCGAACCGGGTCGGCGGTACTCCAGGCATGCCGCTGAGGGTAGTGCCGCCGACCGGGACCGGAGTCACCTCGATTGCCCGGTCGGTGACCGGTTTGGGACCATGCGCTGTGCCCAGCCCACCCGACTCGTTCCAGGACCTCGGCTTTGCCAGGGCGGACACCGGCCGGCTGGCCCGGACCGGAGACGCCGAAGTGATCTACGGGGAGGGTAAGACGGCCGAGCAGGTGGTGACCCTCGTCTCCGCATTACGGGCGGCGCATCCCGATCACCCGGTGATGGTCACGCGTGCAGCTGCGCCGATGCGGGCCGCGGTAGTCGATGCCTTCGCTGAGTCCACAGTGGACGATGACGGTCAGGTGGTGGCGATCGGGGCGCTGCCCCAAGCCAGGGGGGAGGTGTGTGTCGTCAGCGCAGGAACCTCGGATGCCGCCGTGGCAGCAGAGGCAGCGTTCGTCGCTCGCGTTTTCGGTGCCGGCGTGACCCGCGTGAGAGATGTCGGTGTGGCCGGCGTCCACCGGCTGCTCGCGGTGCGCGACGTCCTCGACGCGGCAGACTGCCTCATCGTGGTAGCCGGCATGGACGGCGCGCTACCCAGCGCCGTGGGCGGGTTGACCGGCGTACCCCTGGTCGCCGTACCGACGTCCGTGGGGTACGGCGCATCCTTCGGTGGCGTCGCAGCCCTGCTGGCGATGCTGAACTCCTGCGCCCCCGGCGTGGTCGTCTGCAACATCGACAACGGCTTCGGCGCCGGTGTCTTCGCCGCCCGGGTCGCCCGGCGGGCGCGACCTCGGACACCGGAGGTGTCGGTGCATCCTCGGACACCGGAGGTGTCGGTGCATCCTCGGACACCAGAGGCGGCGTCATGATCGGCTGGCTGGACTGTGCCGCCGGAGCCAGCGGCGACATGTTCCTCGGCGCTCTGGTGGATGCCGGAGCGCCGCTGGAGACCATGCAGGAGGCGGTCGACGCCATCGGGGTCGAGCCGGTGCGACTCTCGGCCGGCCACGTCACCCGGCAGGGCATCGCCGCCACGAAGGTCGACGTCACTGCACCGAGGTCGACCGTGACGCGCACCTGGGCCAACATCCGCGGCCAGCTGGAGAACGCGGACATCCCGGAGGCGGTACGCCGGACCGTGCTGGACGTCTTCGCCCGGCTGGCCCGCGCAGAAGCCACGGCGCACCGGACGAGTCCCGAGCAGGTGCATTTCCACGAGGTGGGCGGCTTGGACGCGATCGCCGATGTCGTCGGGGCGGCGGCCGGACTGCACACGCTGGGCATCCGGCGATTGTCGGCCGGCCCGGTGGCGCTGGGCAGCGGCATGGTCCGCGGCGAGCACGGCCTCATCCCCATACCGGGACCGGCAGTGCTTTCCCTCCTGCAAGAGGTCTCAGCACCGGTGTGGGCCGGTCCGGCGCCGTACGAAATGTGCACGCCGACCGGTGCGGCCCTGCTCGCCACGACGGTGGTGGAGTGGGGCCCGCTGCCACCGATGAGAGTGAGCGGGGTCGGGACCGGCGCCGGCAGCCGGGAACTCGACGAGATCCCCAACGTGCTCCGGCTTGTGCTCGGGGAGCCGATTGCCGCGGGCCGTCCCGGTGCGGCGATCGTGCTGGAGACCAACGTCGACGACCTCGATCCCCGGCTCTGGCCCGATGTCCTGGAGAGCCTGTTCGCAGCAGGCGCCGGCGACGCCTGGTTGACCCCCATCCTGATGAAGAAGGGCCGCCCGGCGTACACGTTGCATGTGCTCTGCGAGGAGGATGTCGTGGCCGCCGTCCGCCGGACGATCTTCGACCGGACCTCGACAATCGGGTTGCGCCACACCGAGGTGTCCAAGTACGCGCTGGACAGGGACGAGGCGGTCGTCCGGGTGGACGGCATGCCCATCGGTGTCAAGATCGCGCGCGACGGCGGCCGGGTGGTGAATGTGAGTGTCGAGTTCGAGGACGTACGGCGGGCCGCCGCCGAACTCGACCTCCCGCTGAAAGAGGTGCTCCGTGCGGCCACCGCCGC
>JACDAB010000242.1 GCA_013695665.1 Geodermatophilaceae bacterium
CGCCGGACGTGATCGATCGGCACCGGCCGACCGAGACCGCAGCACCGGGAGGATCGCCGTGCCGCTCTCCGAGCACGAGCAGCGCCTGCTCGAGCAGATTGAGCGCGCGCTGATCGACGACGACCCGAAATTTGCCTCGACGGTTCGCTCCACCGACCTGCGCACGCGGGCCAAGCGCAAGATCCGGTTGTCCGTCCTCCTCGTCGTCGTCGGCCTGGCCATGCTCATCGGCGGAGCCGTTGGGCCTACCGTCGCTCTGGGTGTGCTGGGCTTCCTGGTGATGTTCGCCGGTGCCGGGTACGCGGTGGTCAACTACCAGCAGCTCTCCGGTGCGGCCGACATGCGCCCGGTCGACGGGCGAAAGCCTGTCGGAGCAGAGCGCAAGGCCCGCAAGTCGCCGCTGAAGAGCCGACTCGAAGAGCGTTTCCGCCGCCGCTACGACGAGTAGCGGCCGGGTCTCAACCGCATTCTCGACCTTCACCCATCCCGACCGGCTCGATCATCGAGTTCGCGCCGTCTGCGGCGCTCGCATCGAGTGCAGGCGCGTCCTCGCCCGGACTCGTAGACCAGCGACATCATGTGCCAGGCGGTGCAGGGCCGACGGCGGCAGGAGGACGGCCCGCACCCGCTCGCGCCGCCCGGCGTCCTGCCGGATCGCCCGGGTGACGGTACGGGTGGCCGCGACGAGGTCGCCCTCGACATGCGCCTGCGCCTGCGGTGCGTAGCGGGCTCGCTCCTCGGCGGTGGCGAGCAGCCGGATGGCCTCGGCCGCTGCTCCGTCGAAGGAGTGCTCTCGTGCCAGCCGGCGGGTAACGGCTCGGGGTGTCTCTGAGCGGACGGTCGTACTGCGCAGATCTACCGCAGTGGCGAGGATCTCGTCCCAGGCCGCGTGGGCACCGAGGATGCCGTCCTCGGCCCCTGCCGCACGAAGCCGATGCCGGCGGGCTGCGACGCGCAGGACAGCTGGTGTGACCAGGGCCCCCACGGCCAGGACGACGACCAGTGAGATCAGTGTTGTCACCGGGTCCAGGACCCCGGTGCCGCCGCCGCTCGCGCTGTCCGGGCTGATCGGGATCTCCGGTTCGAGCTGTCCCGTCGGGGCCGCGCCGCTGCCCGTAGATGGGTTGCTGGCGGCCGAGGTGGTCGTAGCGTTCGGGTCGTTGTCGATGCGCGGTGCCCACGCCGGCTCGATGCCGCGGCCGCCGCCCAACGGCGTCGGGTCGAACGGCACCCAGCCGATGCCCTCGAAGTAGGCCTCCACCCAGGCATGCGCGTCGTCGGTGGTCACCGTCCACAAGCCCGCGTTGCGCGTTCCTGGTGTGTAACCGATGACCACCCGGGCCGGGACGTTGGCGAAACGCAGCATGACTGCCATGGAAGCGGCGTACTGCTCGCAGTAGCCGCGCCGATTGGTCAGGAAGTCGACGAGCAGATCGCCGCTGGTGCCGGGCTCGGTGCTGAGGCTGTAGAGGAAGCTGTTGGCCGGATTGGTGAAGAAGTTGTTGATAGCCAGAGTCCGGGCGTAGGGCCCCTCTGCATCGGCCACGAGAGTCCGCACCAGGTTGGTGATCTCCGGCCGGACGACCAGTGGGAGCGCGGTGAACCGACGCTGGACCTGGTCCTCGGAGTCCAGGTCGCCGGCAGCCTGCAGATCCTCCACCGTGGGCACCGGTTCTGCCGCGTCGACAGAGTAGGTGAGTCCGGCCGTTCGGTCGTTCCGACTCCAGACCGTCCCGCTGATCTCGTCGAAGCGCCAGTCGCCGGCACTGTCCACGTCGCGGGTGGCGTAGTACGTGGGCAGGAACCGGTCGTCCTGGTCGAGCACCTGGATCTGCGCCTGCACCTGCCGGGTGGGGCTGCCGGGTGGGGGACCCGGAAGGTCGCCTGCGTTGGCATCGAATGTCCCGTCGAGGTCACCCGGTGCCCAGCCCTGGTCGGTGTATGTCTCCAGGGAGATCGCCCGGAGGTAGTACGGCTGCTCGACGTTAGTCTCCACCCGGAGCAGGTCCAGGGGCTCCGGCAGGGTGAGTTCGCCAGCGAGGGTGGCCAGTGGGTTCAACGATGTTCCCGGCCCGTCGCCGATACCGTTGCCGGCGGTGCGCAGGATACCGGCGGGCAGCGACGGAAGCACCAACGGCAACGCCAGGCCGACGGCGATCGCCAGGCCACCGATCCGCTGCGAGGCCAGCAGCCCGAACGTCGGTGTCCGGACACCGTCATCGGGCCGCCGCCCCCAGCGCATCATGGCTTCGCGGCCGTCAACGAAGAGCAGCAGCAGGTATCCGACTGCTGCTCCCACGAACGGCCACCAGGGGATGCCCACGACCAGCGCCGCCGTGGGGATCGCGTAGAGCACGAGCAGGGCCAATCCGGCAACTGCCGGCCGGCGCAGGCTGACCGCGAGGATGTCGACGGCGACGGCGACCACGCCGACACCCAGGGTCGCCAGAAACAGCAGCTCGTCCAGGGTCTGTGCAGGGGAGACCTGCGTGCGTACGGCGTACCCGGCCTCGCCCAACAGCTCCCGGATGTCGGTCATGCTGGTCCATGTCGGCACAACCCCGAGGAAGGCATTGGCAGGGACGAATACAGCGGTGAGGACGACGAGCCCGCTGGCCAACTCCAGCAGCGGTGCCCACGGGGCGAGACCCCGGAACCGGCGGGCGGCGACGCTGGTCGCGAGCACGGCGGCGAGGACCAGGACGACCGGCAGCACCCAGTCGAGGTTGACGAAGACCGGCTCCAGGGACAGCGCACCCAGCAGGACGCCGAAGCCGCCGGCCAGCACGAGCTTGGTCGACACCGTCATGAGCGAGGCTCCGTCCGGGAGCACACGACTGGAGCGGACTGGACGGAGCTGAGCGGGGTCACCGTCATCACACTCATGAGACCGCCGCCGGCTCGACGCCGAAACTCATGTTGCCGCTGGCTGCGTAGGCGGAGACGCCGACCTGGGCCCACGCCTCCGTGATCGTCCGGCCGCGTCGGCCGACCACCACCCGCCAGCCGCACCGCCGGAGCACGCTGACCGATGCCTCGTGCCGCGCGAAGACCGCGCCGCGATCGGCCGCCGAGCCGCCCATCCAGCTGGACACGTCGCAGAGCACGCCGATGCTGCGCGCGGTACCGGCGCGCCCGGTGGCCAGCGCCTGCGCTTCATCCGGACCGATGTCACCCAGGATCGCTACCAGGAGTCCGTCCTCGTTCGCCTGGCGGAGCGCCTGAACGCCGCGGTCCATCTCCAGGCTGGAGGAGGAGGCGAAGATGGCGAGCTGGTCGAGCAGCTGATGGCCTGCGCTGAAGTCGCCGTCGGTCCCGGTGTGCAACTCACCGCTGTCTGAGAACAGCCGCAGCGAGTAGCCGAGCCGCCCCAGGTGGACGCCGATGCTCGCCGCCGCACTCACCGACCACTCGAAACTGGAGCCCGTGCCCTCACCGCGATGGCGCGACAGCCGCGCGTCCAGGAGTATCGCCGCTCTGGTCTGCCAGGGCTGCTCCTCCCGGCGGACCATCAGCTTCCCGATCCTGGCAGTGGAGCGCCAGTGCACCTTGCGCAGATCGTCGCCGTCGCGGTATTCGCGGGTGGCGGCGTCGTCGTCCCCCTGAACCGCTACCGACCGCGACGAGCTGTCGCCACCGGTGGACCAGGCCCCACCGAGCCCCAGCGTTGGCAACGGGTGGACGGTGGGGACAACGGTCAGGAAGTCCGTGCTGGAGAAGCCGCGGGTGAGCTCGACCAACCCGAACGGATCGGTCAGCCGCAGCCGCAGCGGCCCGATCCGGTAGCGACCGCGCAGTTCCCCCCCCGCCTCGTAGTGCACGGTCCGCGAGTCACCGGCGGGCACCCGGTCGACGACGAAGCGCGGCCTCCCCCCGAGGGTGTAGGGCAGCGTGTCCTCGAGCAGCAAGAGTCCGGTCGGGACCCGCGAGATGTTGTCGAGGGTGAGCCGCACCGTCGCGGGTTCTCCGGCGGGCACCCGTGCTGGTGAGATCACCCGCTGGCAGGACAGCCGGAACTGGGTGCGGGCCACCAGGAAGGCGGCGATCAGGGGCAGTGCGGCGAGGAACACCGCGACCCGGAGCAGGTCATCCTCACCCAGGACCACCGCGCTGAGCGCGGTGGAGAAACCGGCAGCAACGAAGCAGCGTCCTCGGGTCGTGAGTCCCGTCAGGGCCTGGCGCACTCAGTCGGCCGTCCCGCGGGGTACCGGCACCGTGCGGATCACGTCGGTGATCACCTGCTCAGCGCTACGGCGGGCGATCTGCGCCTCGGGGGTCATGATCACGCGGTGCGGCAGCACCGATCCGGCCAGTTGCTGGATGTCATCGGGCAGGACGTAGCTGCGCCCGGCCAGTGCGGCCTGCGCCTTGGCGGTCCGCAGCAGCTGCAGCGAGGATCGCGGGGAGCCGCCCAGGCGCAGCTCCGGCGAGCGGCGGGTCGCGTGGATGACGTCGACCAGATACTTGCGCACCGCGTCGGAGACATGCACGGCGTGCACCGCGTGGATCAGCGCGCGGACCTCGTGGGCACTGGAGACCGGCTTGAGCTCGTCGAGGGGATCGCTGCCGGCGTGCCCGCTGAGCATCGCGACCTCGGCGTACACATCCGGATAGCCCATCGAGACGCGGGCGGTGAAGCGGTCCCGTTGCGCCTCGGGTAGGGGGTAGGTCCCTTCCATCTCGATCGGGTTCTGCGTCGCCAGGACCATGAACGGCGTCTCCAACCGGTACGTCGTCCCATCGACGGTGACCTGTTGTTCCTCCATGCACTCCAGCAACGCCGACTGGGTCTTGGGCGAGGCCCGGTTGATCTCATCCCCGACAACCAGGTTGGCGAACACCGCGCCCGGCTTGAACTCGAAGTCGTGCGTCTCCTGGTTGTAGACGCTCACCCCGGTGACGTCGCTGGGGAGCAGATCGGGGGTGAACTGGATCCGGCGTACCGAAGAGTCGATGGATCGGGCCAGCGCCTTTGCCAGTTTGGTTTTCCCTACGCCGGGGCCGTCCTCGATGAGCAGGTGTCCCTCGGCCAGCATCACGACGATGGCGAGTCGGACCACCTCCGGCTTGCCCTCGATCACCCGCTCGATGTTGCCGGCGATCCGGCCGGTGGCCTCCCGGACAGCGTCCAGACCCAGGGGTGCGGTTCCTGGATCGTCGAGATCCCCCAGAGCGCTGCGTGAGAGCACGCGCGGTCCTCCTCGCCTGTCGTGGCCGCACGTCCGCGGGCGGCCGCACCCTGGGCACTCTATGTCGCGCCAGGGAAATCCCCCATCTCCGTGTCTCAATCGTGGTCTTGCCCCGGGTTGGGCGCCATCCCCTCAGGTATGCGACGTCGGCGCGTCAAATTGCTGCTTCAGTGGGGGACAGTGGGGTACGGTGGTGATCGGTGGGGAGTCCGGCCTCGTTCCAGGGGCGGCACGGTGGGTGTGGAGGTGGTGGCGGTGTTCCTCGGCACCCACGCCGTGCGGATGGATGAGAAGGGAAGGGTCGCGCTTCCGGCCCGGTTTCGCGAGCGGCTGGTGGACGGATTGATCATGACCAGGGGACAGGAGCACTGCGTGTCGGTCTTCCCGCTCGCCGAGTTCACCCGCCAAAGCGTCGCCCTCGGTGAAGCGTCGAGCACCGCTGCCCGCAACCGCGACTACCAGCGGCTGCTCTACTCCGCCGCCGACGACCCGACTCCGGACAAGCAGGGCCGCGTGGTCATCAACGCCGACCTTCGCCGGTACGCCGGACTGGAACGTGACTGTGTCGCCGTGGGCTCCAACACGCACTTCGAGATCTGGCACAGCACGGCATGGCAGGCGTTTCTGGACGATCGCGAGCCGCTCTTCGCCCGGATGGACTCGGAGGTGGTGCCGGGAGTCAGGTGACCCGAGATACCCGGCAGCTGGACGAACCCGTCCGTAGCCGTCGGTCTCCCCCCGAAGGCGCCCCCTGACGCACCTTCCCCGGCGCCAGGTTGTGCCTCGGGCGGGGACCGATCGATACGGCCGGCTGAGCGGAAAGGCACTCGATGGACGGTGGAACGCCGCAGGGCGAGCACGTACCCGTCCTGCTCCAGCGGTGCATGGCACTGCTGGCGCCGGCGCTGCACCACCGTGGCGATGCGGAGCGACCAGCGGTGGTGGTCGACGCGACGCTCGGGCTCGGTGGTCACGCGGAGGCGCTGCTGCGGGCCTTTCCCCAGGTGCGACTGGTCGGCCTGGATCGTGACCCCGCAGCGTTGGAGCACAGCCGGAGCCGGTTGTCGCCGTACGCCGACCGGCTGCAGCTGATCCACGCCGTCTACGACGCGCTGCCCGAAGTCCTCACCCGGTTGGGACTGGACTCGATCGAGGGTGTGCTCTTCGACCTCGGGGTGTCCTCGATGCAACTGGACAGCTCCGAGCGGGGTTTCGCCTACTCCCGGGATGCCCCGCTCGACATGCGGATGGATCAGACCGCCGGTCGCACCGCCGGTGAGATCGTCAACGACTATTCGCTAGCCCAACTGGCCCGGATCCTGCGTGAGTACGGCGAGGAGCGTTTCGCCGGCCGCATTGCCTCGGCCATCGTGCGGGAACGGGCAACCGAACCCCTGGCCTCCACCGCCCGGCTGGCCGAACTGGTCCGCACCGCAATCCCCGCCGCCACCCGCCGCACCGGTGGACATCCGGCCAAGCGGACCTTCCAGGCGCTGCGGATCGAGGTCAATGCCGAGCTGGACGTGCTGCAGGCAGCCATCCCGGCGGCCCTGGCCGCGCTTGCCAGTGGCGGGCGCATCGTCGTATTGAGCTATCACTCCCTGGAGGATCGCATCGTCAAGCGGGCGTTCGCGGCGGAATCGACCGACCGCACACCACTGGGACTGCCGGTGATGCTCGAGTCGGCGGCCCCGTCGCTCCGGCTGCTCACCCGCGGCGCGGAGACCGCCGGCGCCGACGAGGTGGCGGTGAATCCTCGCGCCAGCTCGGTCCGGCTGCGCGCCGCCGAACGACTCGGGGTGGCTGCGTGAGCGCCGAGCGCAGTGAGGTGTCGGCGTGAGCGCCCTGCCGGCATACGACCGGCCCACCAGGGTGGCCGGCAGGCGCACCCAACCGGTGGGCCGGCGCCCGGAGTCGACGCGGGTCTCGCTGCAGCGACCGGTACCCGTCACCGCCCCCACGGCTACCCGGCGCGCACCGTTCATCGCCGTGATCCTGCTGATCATCGGGGGTGGCTTGGTCACCCTGCTCGTCCTGAACACCGCGATCGCCGCCGACTCCTTCACCGAACGGTCCCTGAGTCAGCAGATCGACCAGCTGAGGCTGCAGGAACAGCAGCTGCAACGGGAGGTCGGCACCGCTCAGGCGCCGGCCGCGTTGGCCGAAGCAGCCGCCGAGCTGGGGATGATCCCGGCCGGCGCCCCGAGCTTCCTGATCCTGAATCCGGACGGTACGACGGAGGTGGTCGGCCCGGGCGCGCCGGCCGTGCCCGTGCCACCGCCAGCGGCCGGGGGGGACGAGTGAGCCGCCGACTGGAGCTGTCCGATCCGCACCGCCGGGTGCGCTTCGGGCTTGCCGTCCTGCTGGCGATCCTGACCGTCATCGGTGGGCGGCTGGTCCAGCTGCAAGGGCTGGACGGGATGAAGTACGCAGCGGCGGCCGAGGAACTGCGCCTGACCACACTCGACCTACCTGCCGCCCGGGGTCAGATCCTGGACCGGGAGGGAAACCCCTTGGCCTATTCGGTCGAGGCGCGCGCGATCTTCGTCGACCCGGAGCTCATCACCGCGCCGGGCCGGACCGCGCTGGCGCTCGCGCCGCTGCTGGGCGAGAGCGCCGACGAGCTCCTGCCGATGCTGACCGCGCAGGGGCGATTCGTCTATCTGAAGCGTGAACTCGACCCGTCGGTGGCGCAGGCGGTCATGGACCTGGAGCTGGCCGGTATCGGCGAACTGGTCGAGCAGCGCCGGGAGTACCCGGCCCAGTGGACGGCAGCGCAGGTGGTCGGCTTCGTCGGCCAGGACGGCACCGGCCTGGCCGGAATCGAGGATCAGTACGACGATGTGCTGACCGGGACCCCCGGGCAGCTGGTCTACGAGCGGGGTCGGTTCGGACTGCCCATCCCCGCCGCGACCCAGAGCCTCACCGAAGCAGTCGCCGGCAGCAGTGTCCAACTGACCCTCGACCAGGACATGCAGTTCATCCTCGAGCAGGCGGTCGCCACCGCCAACGCGAACGCCGGGGTCAGCACGGCCCAGGCGGTCGTCCTGGACGTGGCCACCGGTCAGGTGCTCGCCATGGCCGGCAGCCCGGGTTACAACGCAGCCGACCCGGGAAGTGTGAGCGGCGATCAGCTGGCCAACCCGACGGTCTCGCATGTGATCGAACCGGGGTCGGTGAACAAACTGATCACGTTCGCCGGGGCGCTGGAGGAGGGGCTGATCACTCCGGAGACCGAGATGACGGTCCCCGACAACCTCGCGGTCTCCGACATCGTCATCAATGACGCGTGGGGCCACGCCCCCATCAACTTCACCGCCACCGGCGTTCTCGGCAAGTCCAGCAACGTCGGAACCGTCATGCTCGCCCAGCGACTCGGGAACGCGCGGCTGGAGGACTACCTGCGCCGCTTCGGCCTAGGCACGGCGACCGGCATCGAACTGCCCGCCGAGAGCAACGGCATCCTGGTGCCCCACGAGGAGTGGTCGGGCAGCCAGGCCGGGACAATCCCCTTCGGGCAGGGCATCTCGATGACCGTGCTGCAGCTGGCCTCGATGTATCAGGCGGTCGCGAACGACGGCGTCCTGATCCCCCCGCGGATCGTCGACCAGGTGATCGGCCCCGACGGCACCGTCCACGACCAGCCGGGTTCCGAGCCGCGACGGGTGATCGGCCCCGACACGGCCGCCGACCTGCGCTACATGCTCGAATCGGTGACGAACGAGGGCGGCACGGCGCCACTGGCCCGGATGGACGGCTACCGCGTGGCCGGCAAGACCGGAACAGCCCAGCGGCCCAATCCGGACTGCCGGTGCTATGCCGGCGGCGGCTACTGGGCGACCTTCGCCGGGTTCGCCCCTGCCGATGACCCGCGCTATGTCATCGCGATCAGTGTCGAACAACCCGACGGCAGCGGGCACGGCGGCACCATCGCAGCACCGGTGTTCACATCGATCATGTCCTTCGCGCTGGGGGACAACGGGGTGGCCCCGACCGGCACGGCTGCCCCGGAGTTCCGGCTGACCACCGACGATGCCTAGCCAAGGGGTCTTCGGAGGTGGGTACCCTCGCCGGTGTGCTTGTCCATCCGCGGCCGGCCCGGCCGAGCCCGCGGCGGCTGGCCGACCTGGCCGGATCCCTCGGCCTGCCGGTGCCTTCCGGGGGGAACCAGACTGTCGTGACCGGCGTGACACTCGACAGTCGCGCCGTGCGTCCCGGTGACCTGTACGCCGCACTGGCCGGAGCCAACGTCCACGGCGCGCAGTTCGTAGGCCAGGCGGTCCAGGCCGGTGCCAGCGCCGTACTCACCGATCCCCGTGGTGAGCCAGCTGCGGCCGGATCCGGCGTACCGGTCCTCGTGGTCGAGGATCCGCGGGCCCGGCTGGGTGAGATCTCGGTCAGCGTGTACGGCGAGACCGGTATCGCGATCCTCGGGATCACCGGCACCAACGGCAAGACGACGGTGGCCTATCTCCTGGAGGCGGGGCTGGCCTCGGGCGGACTCGTCACCGGGTTGATCGGCACGGTCGAGACCCGGATCGCCGGTGTCGCGGTACCGAGCGTGCGGACGACGCCGGAGGCCCCCGACCTGCACGCCCTGCTGGCCGTGATGGCTGAACGCGGCGTGCAGGCGATGGCCATGGAGGTGTCCAGTCATGCGCTGGCGCAGCACCGCGTGGACGGCACGCGGTTCACCGTCGGGGCGTTCACGAACCTCTCGCAGGACCACCTCGACTTCCACGGTGACATGGAGGGCTACTTCCAGGCCAAGGCACTGCTTTTCGACGGCCGCTGCGAACATGAGGTGGTCAACGTCGACGACGAATACGGCAGGCGGCTCGTCGGGCCGGCCACTATCACGGTGTCGGCGAAGGGAGATCCCCGAGCCGACTGGCGGGCGGTGGACGTCGTGGCCGAGGCCCGGGGAGGCAGCCGGTTCATCGTCGCCGGACCCGGCGGGCAGAGCTTCCCGGCCGGTGTCCTGCTGCCTGGCCGCTTCAACGTGGCCAACGCCCTGCTCGCGCTCGCTGTCCTGGCCGCCGCCGGTGTCGATCCCGTACGAGCGGCGGCTGGCATCGCCCGGACCACTGTCCCGGGGCGGCTGGAAGCGGTGACGGCGGGTCAGCCGTTCACCGCGCTGGTCGACTACGCGCACACCCCCGAGGCGGTCAGCACGCTGCTCGCCGCGCTCCGCCCTGACACCGAGGGCCGCCTGATCGTCGTACTCGGCTGCGGCGGGGACCGTGACACGGGCAAGCGCGCGCTGATGGGCGCGGCTGCCGCCCGCGGTGCGGACCTGCTCGTGGTCACCGACGACAACCCGCGGTCGGAGGATCCGGCCGCGATCCGGCGGGCGATGCTGCGCGGGGTCGACGACGTGGGCGTCGACCGGCGGGCCGAGGTGTTGGAGATCGGTGGGCGACGGGAGGCCATCGCGGCCGCAGTCGCCGCCGCGGGGCCGGGTGACACGGTCGTCGTGACCGGCAAGGGGCACGAGCAGGGCCAGGAGGCGAACGGCGTCGTGCTGCCCTTCGATGACCGGCGCGTCCTCGCCGAGTCGATCGGGGTCCTCGTCCCGTGATCCCACTGACCCTTGCCGAGGTCGCCGCGGCCGTCGACGGTCGGTTGTGCGACGTCCCCAACCCGGATGTCGCGGTGACCGGCACCGTGGAGTTCGACTCCCGCGCGATCGGCCCGGGCGGGCTGTTCGTGGCGCTGGCCGGTGAGCGGGTCGACGGCCACGACTTCGCGGCGGCGGCGATGGCCGCGGGCGCGGTCGGTGTCCTCGCCGCCCGTCCGCTCGGGACCGTGTTGCCGACGGTGGTCGTACCCGACGTGGTCGCCGCTCTCGGGCGGCTGGCCCGTGCGGTCATCGACAGGTTGCCCGGCCTGACGATCGTGGGGGTCACCGGCTCCTCCGGCAAGACCTCGACGAAGGACCTGCTCGCGCACGTCCTCGGGCACCACGGTCGGACTGTTGCCCCGCCGGGCTCCTTCAACAACGAGATCGGCCATCCGCACACAGTCCTCCGGGCCGAAGCCCGAACCCGCTTCCTGGTGCTCGAGTGCTCGGCGCGGGCACCGGGTCACATCGCCGCGCTGTGCGCCATCGCTCCGCCCCGGATCGGCGTGGTCCTCAACGTCGGCACTGCGCACTTGGGCGAGTTCGGTAGCCGCGCGGCGATCGCCGCCACCAAGGCCGAGCTGGTCCAGGCGCTGCCCGCCGACGTCGGTGTCGCGGTGCTGAACGCCGACGACCCCGTAGTTCTGGCGATGGCCGCCGCCACCGTCGCGCGCGTCGTCACCGTAGGGCTGCCGGCCGGGACCCACGTGCGCGCGGAGGACGTCGATGTCGATGACGCGGGGCGGGCGTCGTACACCCTGGTGTGCCCCCGCGGCCGGTCGGCTGTCCGGCTCGGCCTGTACGGCGTCCACCATGTGGGCAACTCACTGGCTGCCGCGGCGGTTGCGCTCGAGCTGGGGATGGCGGTGGGGGACGTCGCAGCTGCCCTGAGCAGCGCCCGGCCGGCCAGCCGCTGGCGGATGGAGGTCACCGACACCGATGACGGCGTCCGGGTGGTCAACGACGCCTACAACGCCAACCCGGAATCGATGGCCGCGGCGCTTCGCGCGCTGGCGGCGATCGCGGGCCGACGTCGGACCTGGGCGGTGCTCGGTGAGATGGGCGAACTCGGTGATCACGCCCCAGCCGCCCACGCGGCCGTCGGGAGGTTCGCGGCAGGGTTGGGCATCGATCGGCTGGTCGCCGTCGGCCCGGCGGCGCGGGCGATGCTCGACGAGGCGAGGGGGACGTCGGTGCCCGACGTGGCGGCAGCGGTGGACATGCTCCAGCGCGAGGTCCGGCCCGGAGATGTCGTGCTGGTCAAGGCATCGCGTGCGGCCGGTCTGGAGCGCGTCGCATTGGCGTTGCTCCCGACGGCGAACAAGGCTGCGGTATGACCTCGGTCCTGCTGGCGGCGATCGTCTCCCTCGTCGTGTCGATCATGTTCACACCGGTCGCGATCCGGGTGCTGCGCCGCCGTGGCATCGGCCAGGAAATCCGTATCGACGGTCCCCAGACCCATCTGTCCAAGCAGGGCACGCCGACGATGGGCGGCGCGGTGATCGTGTTGTCGACGGTCCTCGGGTACGCCGGAGCGCAGGTGTACCTGCTCACCCAGCCGGGGCGCGGGCCCACCGCCACCGGGTTCCTGCTGCTGTACGTCATGGTGGGCCTCGGCTTCGTCGGCTTCCTGGATGACTTCATCAAGATCCGGCAGAAGCGCAACCTGGGACTGAGCAAGACCGCCAAGCTCGTCGGCCAACTGGTCGTGGGGGTGAGCTTCGCCGTCCTGGCGCTGCAGTTCGAGCGGGACGGGCTGACCCCTGCGTCGACGAGCCTGTCCTTCGTCAGGGACATCCCCGAGATCACCTTCGGCGCCGTGCTGTTCGTGGTCTTCGCCTACCTGATGATCGCCGGCTTCTCCAACGCCCTGAACCTGACCGACGGGCTGGACGGGCTGGCCGCCGGGTCCTCGGTGATGGTGTTCGGGTCCTACGTCGTGATCTCGTTCTGGCAGTTCGGGCATCTGTGCGCCCGGCAGGAACTGTCCGGCTGCTACGAGGTCCGCGACCCGCTCGACATCACCCTGGTGGCCGCGTCGGCGCTCGGCGCGTGCTTCGGATTCCTTTGGTGGAACGCCAACCCGGCCCGGATCATCATGGGCGACACCGGCTCGCTGGCCCTCGGTGGCCTGATGGCTGCCATGGCGGTGCTCACCAAGACCGAGTTGCTGCTCGTGGTGCTCGGCGGGCTGTTCGTGGTCGAGACGCTGTCGGTGGCCACCCAGATCCTGGTGTTCAAGGCGACCCGCAAACGGGTGTTCCGGATGGCGCCCATCCATCATCACTTCGAGCTCGCCGGGTGGACCGAGATGACCGTCGTGGTGCGGTTCTGGATCATCACGGGGTTGGCCGTCGCGTTCGGCCTCGGCCTGTTCTACGCCGACTGGCTGGCTGCTGCCGACATCCAGTGACGCCCTACGCAGGTCAGACGGTGCTGGTCGCCGGAGCCGCCGTCGCCGGCGCGGCGGTCACGCGGGTGCTGCTCGGGTTGGGCGCCCGGGTGCTCGTCGCGGACGAGCGGGAGAGCGAGCGCACAGCCGAACTGGAGCGCGCCGGGGCACGCCTGCTCGGAATGCCCGCAGTCCTCCCGCCGGGGGTCGACGTCGTCGTCACATCCCCGGGCTGGCGTCCCGACCACCCGCTGCTGGGGGCGGCTGCGGCTGCCGGGGTCGAGGTCATCGGCGAAGTGGAGCTGGCCTGGCGGTTGCGCGACCCCGCGATCCCCTGGCTGGCGGTCACGGGCACCAACGGCAAGACGACGACTGTGCTGATGCTCGAGTCGATCCTGCGCGCCGCCGGGTTGCGGACCGTTGCAGCGGGCAACGTCGGCCTGCCGCTGGTCGAGGTCTGCGCCGGTCCGTACGACGTGCTGGCCGTCGAGCTGGGCAGCCCGCAGCTGCACGGGGCACCGTCGTTGCGGCCGCTAGCCGGCACGGTGCTCAACCTGGCCCCGGACCACATCGACTGGCACGGGTCGTTCGAGGCATACGCCCGGGCCAAGGCCAGGGTGTACGCCGGGAACGTCGCCGCCGTGGTCAACGCGGACGACGAGTGGTCGGTACGCCTTGCAGTCGGCAGTGCCCGGACGATCGGTTGGTCGCTGTCCGAACCCGCTTCTGGCGGCCTCGGCGTCGTGGACGGTGTGCTCATGGACCGCGCCTCCGGCGACGGTGCCGACCACGCACTGGCCGAGGTCGCGGACATTCCGGTACCGGGGCTGCACAACGTCGCCAACGCCCTGGCCGCCGCGGCACTGGCCAGGGTGTACGGCGTCGAGCCCGGTGCGGTCTCCGCGGGGCTGCGGTCCTTCACTCCGGCGCCGCATCGCAATGCGCTCGTGTCCACTGTGGATGGTGTGGCGTACGTGGACGACAGCAAGGCCACGAACCCGCATGCGGCGGCTGCCTCGCTGTCGGCGTACGGGCGGGTGGTCTGGATCGCCGGGGGCCTGCTCAAAGGTGTTGCCGTGGACGATTTCGTGGCCTCGATCAGCCACCGGCTGTCGGCCGTCGTCCTGCTGGGTGCCGATCGCGGGCTGCTCGCCGAAGCGCTGGCGCGACACGCTCCCGATGTCCCTGTGACGGAAGTGACGAGAACAGACAATGGCGCCATGGATGAGGTCGTGGGTCGTGCGGCCGGTCTAGCCGCTCCTGGGGACACCGTGTTGCTGGCCCCGGCCGCCGCATCGTGGGACATGTTCGACGACTATTCGGCCCGGGGGCGGGCTTTCGCCGCCGCCGTGCAGAAGCTCACCGCGCGATGACCGCGACAACTGACCGCGGCAGATCCTCGCCGTCCTCCCCCGACTCCGCTGTGAAGACGTTCCTGGACAAACCGCTGGCCTCCCTCCATCTCGTGCTCGGTGCCGGCGGGGCGCTCGTGGTGTTCGGGTTGGTCATGGTGTTCTCGGCTTCCAGCGTGGAATCGCTGCTGTTCTCCGATCCGTCGTCGCGATCCCCGTTCGGCATCTTCGACCGGCAGGCGATCTACGTCGTGATCGGCCTGCCGGCGATGTGGCTGGGTCTGCGACTGCGTCCCTCGACGTACCGTCGCCTGGCCTACCCGGGTCTGATCGTCTCCGTCGTCCTGCTCGCGGTGGTCCTCGTCCCCGGTATCGGAATCAAGCAGTTCGGTGCCCGCCGCTGGCTGGATCTGGGCCTGTTCCAGCTGCAGCCCTCCGAGCTGGCCAAGCTCGCGTTCCTGTTGTGGGGCGCGGACCTGCTGATCCGCAAGAAGAAGATGCTGGGGGAGTGGCGACACCTGCTCGTGCCGCTGGTCCCGGTGGCGGCGCTGCTCGGCGGGCTCATCATGCTGGAGCCCGATCTCGGCACGACCCTGTGCTTCGTCCTGATTCTGTTCGCGCTGCTGTGGACCGTTGGTGCACCGCTGAGGCTGTTCGCCACGCTGCTCGCTGCCGTGATCGCCGGGGTAGTCGCGCTCATCGCCTACGAGCCGTACCGCCTGCAGCGCGTGGTCACCTACCTCGATCCGTTCGCCGACCCCGAGGGCACCGGGCTGCAGTCCATTCGCGGCATGTACGCATTGGCCACCGGGGGCTGGTGGGGCGTCGGGCTCGGTAACAGCAGGATGAAGTGGGGGCTGCTCCCCAACGGGCACAGCGACTACATCTTCGCCATCGTCGGTGAGGAGCTCGGCCTCATCGGCTGCCTGATCCTGCTGGCGCTGTTCGCGACGCTGGCCTACGCCGGGCTGCGGATTGCACGGCGTACCACCGACCCCTTCATCCGGCTGGTCAGCTCGGCGGTCGTCGTCTGGCTGGTAGGGCAGGCGATCATCAACATCGGCTACGTCGTCGGACTGCTGCCCGTGACCGGCATACCCCTGCCGTTGATCAGCTCCGGCGGTACGTCGCTCGTCCTGACCATGTTCATCCTCGGGATGCTGGCAGGCTTTGCCCGCCACGAGCCCGACGCGGTGGCGCATCTGCGGCAGCGCGGCCAGGGACGAGTGGCGCGGTTGCTCCGGGTCCCGATCCCACGCTCGGCTGTCGACGGCCTACCGCGCCGCCGCCGCAGGCCCGCGCCGGGGCGTAAGCCTGCTGTCGCTGCCCGACGTCGGTGACCAGCGTCGTACTGGCCGGTGGCGGGACGGCCGGGCACATCGAACCTGCGCTCGCGGTCGCTGACGCGCTGCTCCGGCTGGATCCCGGCACCCGGATCACCGCACTGGGGACCGCGCGGGGGCTGGAGACCGGACTGATCCCTGCCCGCGGCTACGATCTGGAACTCATTCCGCCGGTACCCATGCCCCGCAAGCCGACACCGGATCTCCTCCGGCTACCGGTCAGGCTGACTCGTGCGGTTCGGCGCACCCGCCAGATTCTTGACCGCGTGGATGCCGATGTCGTCGTGGGGTTCGGCGGGTACGTCGCCTTCCCCGCCTATCTCGCCGCCCGGTTGCGCCGGACGCCCGTGGTGGTCCACGAGCAGAACCCGTTGCCGGGGTTGGCCAATCGGGTGGCGGCACGGTTCGCGCGGGTCGTTGCGGTGACCACCGAGGGGACGCCGCTGCCCCACGCGCAGGTCGTCGGGATGCCGCTGCGGCGCTCGATCACGACGCTCGACCGCCCTGCGCTGCGGTCCGCCGCGGCGGCCCACTTCGGACTCGAACCGAACCGCCCCACCCTGCTCGTCACCGGCGGTTCACAGGGCGCCCGCTCGCTGAACACCGCCGCCTCCGGAGCCGCCACGGCGTTGGGCGCGGCCGGCATCCAGGTGCTGCACGTGTGCGGTCCCAAGAACACCGTCATCGTGGAGTCGGCGCCCGGTGCGCCGGCGTACGTCGTGGTCCCTTACGTGGATCGCATGGACTTCGCCTATGCCGCGGCCGACATGCTGCTCTGCCGGGCCGGCGCGGTGACCTGTGCCGAACTCGCCGCGGTGGGACTGCCGGCGGCCTACGTGCCGTATGCGATCGGCAACGGCGAGCAGCGGCTCAACGCGAAACCGGTCGTCGACGCGGGCGGCGGCCTGCTGGTCGAGGATGCCGACCTCAGTCCACAGTGGATCGTGGCGAATGTCGTTCCGGTGCTCGGCGAAGCAAGGGCGCTGGAAGCAATGACGTCGCGGGCGAGGGCGGCCGGGCGCAGGGACGCCGACGAGGTCCTGGCCCGCCTTGTCCTGGCGGCGGTCCGGTCATGACGGTCTACCCGCCGTACGTCGACCCCGGCCGGCCCCCACCAGCGCTGGCCTCGCTCGGGCGCGTGCACATCGTGGGGATCGGCGGCAGTGGCATGAGTGCCATCGCGCGACTGCTCCTCGACGCCGGGGTCACCGTGTCCGGTAGTGACGCGGTGGCGACAGACCACGCAGCGGGCCTGCACGGCGCGCGGATCGAGATCGGCCATGATGCCGCGCACGTTCGGGACGCCGACACCCTGGTCGTGTCTACCGCGATCCGCGAGAGCAACCCCGAAGTCGTGGAGGCGCGACGGCGTGGCTTGCCGGTGTTGCACAGGTCGATCGCGATGGCCAGCGTGGCCGCCGGGCGGCGCGTCGTCGCGGTCGCCGGGGCGCACGGCAAGACCTCGACGACCTCGATGCTGGCGACGACATTGGAGTCCTGCGGCGCGGACCCGTCGTACGCCATCGGGGCAGAACTGGCGGCGACCGGCTCCAACGCACGGCTTGGTGCGGGAGACATCTTCGTGGCCGAGGCGGACGAGAGCGACGGGTCGTTCCTGCTGCTCTGGCCGGCCGGGGCGATCATCACCAACATCGAGGCCGACCATCTGGACCGGCACGGCGACCTCGACGGCATCCGCAGTGCCTACCGGAGCTTCGTGCAGACCATCGCACCTGGCGGGTTCCTCGTGCTCTGCGCCGACGATCCGGACACTCTCGACCTGCGTACGGACGCCCGCGCCCGGGGACTGCGCGTTCGCA
Organism: Geodermatophilaceae bacterium; assembly: GCA_013695665.1. Taxonomy (GTDB): domain Bacteria; phylum Actinomycetota; class Actinomycetes; order Mycobacteriales; family Geodermatophilaceae; genus JACCTY01. The sequence continues at coordinate 17,720 of JACDAB010000242.1, forward strand.
CCTACGGGCAGGGCGCGGCCGACCTCCGACTGTCGGGGCTGACCCTCGAGGACGGGGCCACGTCCTATGACGCGGACCTGGACGGGGCGCGGCTGGGCCGGGTGCGGGTCGGCGCGCTCGGCGTCCACATGGCGCTGAATTCCGCGGCCGTCCTGCTGGCCGGCCTCGAACTCGGCTTCGCCCCGGAGCCGCTCGCGGCGGGCCTGGCCGGGTACGCCGGCGTACACCGGCGGTTCGAACTGACCGGTTGCGCGGACGGGGTGCGGGTCTACGACGACTACGCACACCACCCGACCGAGATTGCCGCGCAGTTGCGGGCGGCCCGGTCGGTGACCGGGGCCGGGCGGCTCGTGGCCGTGTTCCAGCCCTACCTGTACACGCGGACACAGACCTTCGCCGCCCAGTTCGGTGCGGCGCTCGGACTCGCAGACGAGGCGGTGGTGATGGAGATCGCGGTCAATCGCGAGGACCCGATCCCCGGGGTGACGGGCCGGTTGATCGCCGAGAAGGTTCCGCTGCCGAGTGACCGGGTGGCCTTCGCAGCCACCTGGTCCGGTACGGCGCAGACGGTGGTGGAGCGAACCAGGCCGGGGGACGTCGTCGTGCTGCTCGGGTCCGGGCCGGTCTACAAACTAGCGCCGGAGATCCTCGGCCTGCTCGAGGAGCGGTCCCGATGACCCCCGTGCGGGCGCCGGTGCGGGCGCCGGTGCGGGCGGTGATCCCGCCGAGCAAGCATGCACGTCGCCGCCGGGTCCGCCCGGGTCGGCCGGCGCTCCCGTCGCGGCTACCCCGGTTGTCTCGACGGGTCGTGGCCGGTGTCCTCGCGGCGGTCGCCGTCCTCGCGGGCGGGCTCACCTGGCTGCTGCTGTTCTCCCCGGTCCTCGGCGTACGCACGGTGGAGGTCTCCGGCAGCCAGGGTGACACCGCCGCGGCGGTGCGGCAGATCGCAGCCATCGAGCAGGGGTTGCCGCTGCTCCGGCTGGACGCCGATGCGATCACCGAGCGGCTGCGTGCACTGCCCCAGGTCGAATCGATCACGGTGGAGCGGTCATGGCCGTCGACGGTCCGCATCACCGTTGTCGAACGGGAAGCCGTCGCCCTGGTCGCCAGCGACGGCGCGCAATGGCTCATCGACGCGAACGGCGTGCGCTTCGCCCAGGTCACCGAGCGCCCGGCCGGCATCCCACTGCTGGAAGTGGAGCGGGCGGCGGCCGACGACCGGGCCACCCTGGCTGCGGTGGAGGTCATCGGTGCGCTGCCGACCGACGTGCGCAGCCGGCTGGCCCGGGTCACTGCCGAGACACCGGAGTCCGTCGTACTGCATCTGTCCGGCGGTCGGATCGTGATCTGGGGCAGCGCCGAGGACAGTGATCGCAAGGCACTCGTCCTGGCCGCAGTGTTCGGCCAGCCAGGCAAGACGATCGATGTGAGCAGCCCGTCGGCGGTCGTCATCCGCTGAGCATGTGGTCCCGCCGCCTGGGACCGATTGTGCGACCGGGTGGCGATCGTGGCTTCCGAGCGGGCGGCGCTGCGGCCGTAGGGTGTCCATCGTGGCGATCAGTCGGTTCCCGGTGCCTGAGCGGGCCGATCTGCCTGAGGACATCGCGGCCCGACTCGCCGCCGTCGAGGCGAAGTCGGGCTTCGTGCCGAACGTATTCCTGGCCCTGGCGCACCGCCCCGCGGAGTGGAGGGCGTTCTTCGCCTACCACGACGCGCTCATGGACACCGAGAGCGCGATGCTGACCAAGGCCGATCGTGAACTGATCGTGGTGGCGACCAGTGCCGCGAACGGTTGCCTGTACTGCGTGGTGGCGCACGGCGCCATCGCCCGGATCCGGGCCGGCAATCCGCGGATCGCCGATCAGGTGGCCATCGATTGGCGCAAGGCTGAGATCACCGCCGCGCAGCGGGCGATGCTGGACGTTGCCACCCGCCTCGGGCGGGACCCGGTGAGCGTCGAACCGCACCACCTGGAATCGCTACGGGCGCACGGTTTCAGCGAGGACGACATCTGGGACATCGGGTCGATCGTGTCGTTCTTCGCGATGTCGAACCGACTCGTCCACCTCGCCGGCGTACCGCCCAACGACGAGTTCTACCTGCTGGGCCGTCTGCCCAAGGCGTGACGCGAGGACGGTGCCGACTTCGTGGCCCAGCCACGTTCTCGCCGACACGCCGGGCGACGTCTTTGACTCCCTTCCCGGTCCTACTTACCGTTTCCGCAGGTTGACATAACTCTAACCCTCAACCTGAGGGTCACTCAGAAGGGGACCGATCCGATGACAGCTCCGCACAACTACCTCGCGGTCATCAAGGTCGTCGGAATCGGCGGCGGCGGCGTGAATGCCGTGAACCGGATGATCGAAGTCGGTCTCAAGGGCGTCGAGTTCATCGCCATCAACACCGACGCCCAGGCGCTGCTGATGAGCGACGCCGACGTGAAGCTCGACATCGGCCGGGAACTCACCCGCGGCCTCGGCGCGGGCGCGCAGCCCGAGGTGGGCCGCAGGGCCGCCGAGGACCACAGCGAGGAGATCGAGGAGGTGCTCAAGGGCGCCGACATGGTATTCGTCACCGCCGGTGAGGGCGGCGGGACCGGCACCGGCGGCGCGCCGGTCGTCGCCGGGATCTCGCGCAAGCTCGGCGCGCTGACCATCGGCGTGGTGACCCGGCCGTTCGCCTTCGAGGGCAAGCGCCGGGCCACCCAGGCCGAGACGGGCATCGGAGAGCTGCGCGACGAGTGCGACACGCTCATCGTGATCCCGAACGACCGGCTGCTTCAGCTCGGTGACCGCAATGTCAGCGTGATGGACGCCTTCCGGACCGCCGACCAGGTCCTCCTGTCCGGCGTCCAGGGCATCACCGACCTGATCACCACGCCCGGGCTGATCAACCTGGACTTCGCCGACGTGAAGTCGGTGATGTCCGGCGCCGGCAGCGCGTTGATGGGGATCGGCAGCGCCCGTGGCGAGAACCGTGCGATCACTGCCGCCGAGCAGGCGGTGGCCAGTCCGCTGCTGGAGGCCTCGATGGAGGGAGCCCACGGCGTGCTGCTGTCCATCCAGGGGGGGTCAGACCTCGGCCTGTTCGAGATCAACGAGGCTGCCTCGCTGGTGGCCGACTCCGCGCACCCGGACGCCAACATCATCTTCGGTGCGGTGATCGACGACGCGCTGGGCGACGAGGTCAGGGTGACGGTCATCGCGGCCGGCTTCGACACGGGCAAACCGACATTCCGCAAGGTCGAGAGCAGGCCCGCGGCCGATCCGGGCCCGGTGCCCGCGCCCACCCCCCCGGGCCGGGCCAACGGGTACCCGCCGGTGCCGCGTCCGGCATCGCGGGGCGCGTTCACCGTCGATGAGCTCGACGACGACCTCGACATCCCCGAGTTCCTCAAGTCCTGACCCGACAGGCGCCGGAGGAGCAGGTGAGCCGGCCGGGGCGGGTGCGCCGGGTCGTCACCGACCGCTCCGGCGGAGCCAGCGCAGCGCCGTACGACGCGTTCAATCTGGCCGTCCACGTCGGTGACGAACCGGGCGCGGTCCAGGCCAACCGGGTCAGGCTGGCCGGCCTGCTCGGCGTACCGGTCGGGGATCTGGTCTGGATGGACCCGATCCACGGCCGGACGGTTCGCCGGATCGACGGGCCGCATGCCGCTGCCGTATCGGGGTGCGACGGCCTCGTCACCACCACACCCGGGCTGGTGCTCACCGCGCTGTCGGCCGACTGCGTCCCGATCCTGCTTGCGGATCCGGGCGCGGGCGTGATCGCGGCGGTGCACGCGGGCCGGACCGGTGTGCGGCTGGACGTCGCCGGGCACGCGGTCGCGGCGATGGTGGCAGCCGGGGCGAGCGCCGGCGGCATCGACGCGCTGCTCGGGCCGGCGATCTGTGGCAGCTGCTACGAGGTCCCGCTGGCCATGCAACGTGACGTCGATGCGGCGGCGCCCGGCAGTGCCAGCCGGACCACCCGCGGAACCCCCGGGCTGGACCTGCGCGCCGGGATCCGCACCCAGTTGATGGCCGCCGGTGTCAGCCAGGTGGTCCTCGACCCGCGTTGCACTGCGGAGGAGCCGACGCTGTTCAGCCACCGTCGCGACGGAATCACCGGTCGGCAGGCCGGAGCGGTGTGGTTGTCGTGAGCGATCGGCCGCGTCAACTGGCAGCCAACCTGGCCGGCCTGCGTGCCCGGATCGAGGCCGCCGCGCGGGCAAGCGGGCGGGCCGGCGCCGACATCACCCTGGTCGCGGTGAGCAAGACGTTTCCCGCCTCCGACATCGTGGCGCTGCTCGATCTAGGGGTGAGCGACTTCGGGGAGAACCGCGACAAGGATGCGGCCGCCAAGGCCGCCGAGATCGCCGACCGGGCGCCCGGCCGGTCGCTGCGATGGCACTTCGTCGGACAGCTGCAGCGCAAGAAGGCACGCTCGGTCGCGTCGTACGCCGACGTTGTGCATTCCGTCGACCGGGTCGATCTGGCCGAGGCGCTGGGCCGGGCAGCGGCGCGGGCGGGGCGTTGCGTGGACGCCTTGGTGCAGGTCAACCTGGAGGGCCGGGACGACTTCGCGGCGGGGGAGGAGGCGCGCGGGGGGGTTCGCCCGAACGACGTCGTGGCCCTGGCCGAGCGCGTCGCCGATACCGACGGGCTTCGGCTGGCCGGCGTGATGGCACTCGCCCCGCTCGGCGGCGACCCCGATGCGGCGTTCGCCCGGCTGGCGGTGCTCGCCGAGGGGGTTCGCGGTGTCGCCGCCGACGCGGTGGCCATCTCGGCCGGGATGAGCGCAGACCTCGAGGCCGCCATCCGGCACGGGGCCACCCACGTGCGTGTCGGTACCGCCCTGTTCGGCGGCCGCGCACTAATGTCCGATCACGTCCGCTGACCTAGCCGATAAGGGGCTGCTCCAATGGCTGGTGCCATGCGCAAGATGGGGATCTACCTCGGTCTCGTCGAGGAAGACGACCGTCACCTCGACGACCCGGCCTATGCCGCGAACGAGCGGCCCCACGGTGTCGACCGCACCCCTGCGCCCCACCCGGCGCCGTTCTACGCCGAGGAGCCGGCGGCCCAGGCGCGCAGGCCCCGGGCCGAGCGGGCTGCCCGCGTCTGGTCCGGTACGCCGGACCCCCAATCTGGTGCCTTCAACGCGATGGGACACCCACTGCCCATGACCGGCGATGCTGACAACGGCACCTACCGGATCACGACGCTGCATCCGCGCACCTACAACGAGGCGCGCACGATCGGGGAGCACTTCCGCGACGGCGTGCCGGTGATCATGAACCTCACCGAGATGGACGATTCCGATGCCAAGCGGCTGGTGGATTTCGCGGCCGGACTGTCCTTCGGACTGCGCGGTAGCATCGAACGCGTGACGAACAAGGTATTCCTGCTGTCGCCGCAGAATGTCTCAGTCACGGCCGAGGACAAGGCCAGAATCGTCGAGGGCGGCTTCTTTAATCAGAGCTGACGGAGCTGCATGGCCACGTTTTGGACGATCGTCTCGCTTGCGCTGTACATCTACTTCCTCTTCCTGCTAGCCCGCCTCATCGTCGGCTGGGTGATGGTGTTCGCCCGCAGCTGGCGCCCGTCCGGTCTGGTCGCGGCCGGGCTCGAGGTCGTCTATGCGGCGACCGACCCGCCATTGAAGGCCCTGCAGCGCGTGATTCCCCCGCTCAACCTCGGAACGGTGCGCCTTGACCTGGGGTTCATGGTGCTGCTGATCATCGTGTACGTCCTGCGCGGTGTTGCCGAGAATCTGGCCGTGGCAAGCTGACCGGGTAGGTTGCTGTGAAAAGGAGCGCACCAGCGACTGTCAGTACGACGCTGCGCCTCCTCACTGCTGGGCCCGACCAACGCTTATGAGGTGATGGCATGCCGCTGACTCCCGCCGACGTCCACAACGTCGCTTTCAAAAAGCCGCCGATCGGCAAGCGGGGGTACGACGAGGACGAGGTGGACGCCTTCCTTGACCTCGTCGAGACCGAGTTCGCCAGGTTGATCGAGGAGAACAACGACCTGCGCTCGCGGGGCTCTGACACCGGCGATCGACCGGCCCCTGACCAGGCTGACGACGAGGCTGACGAGCCGGCCATCGCGGAATCCGCCGGCACTGCGGCGCAGCAGGCTCCGGCGTTGCAGAAGTCCGGTGGCGACGAGTTGAGCCAGGCGACCCGCATGCTCGCCTTGGCCACCGAGACCGCCGACCGGCATGTGGGGGAGGCCAAGGCGCAGGCCGATCGGCTCCTCGCCGATGCCCGCACGTCCAGCGAGCAGATGGTCACCAAGGCCAAGACGAGCTCAGATGAGCAGCTGGCCGAGGCGCGCACGAAGTCCGAGGGATTGCTGGGCGAGGCCAAGACCCGCGCACAGGCGCTCACCCAGGACGCCGAGCGCAAGCAGACTGAGATCATGGGCGGCCTCGAGCAGCGCAAGTCAGCTCTGGAGAAGGAGATCGAGAATCTGCGGACCTTCGAGCGCGAGTACCGCACTCGGCTCAAGTCCTACCTGGAGTCCCAGCTGCGAGACCTGGACGGCCGGAGTTCGGCCGAACCCGCCGACCGGCAGCGCCCCGCCGGGGTCGGCCAGCAGCAGAACAGCGCGAACCAGCCGCAGAGCTGAGTGGACGGCGCCCGACTGTGCGCGCACTGGTGCCGTTGGCTGTGGTGCTCGTCGTGGCGTCGCTCGTCCTGCTCCTGCTGGGGGTCCGCGAGGTCAATGACGGTTTGATCTGGGGTGCGGTGGTCACCAGTGCCGCCGCAGGCGCGTTGATGGTCCTGCTCCGGCTGCGCGGCAACAGCGGCCGCAGCTGAGATCCGCGCGCCCAGTGGGCCAGCCGCCTCCCAATGCGCCGCTCGCGGCTGATGCTCCTCATCGGGTTGCCCTGCTGCTCGCGCTTGCGGCGCGCGGCGAGGCGCTGCTGGACGGCCGGATCGACCTTTCCTCGGTCGGCGCGATGGGACACTTCAAACCCCGCGGGGGGCGCCGCGCAGCGTGCTCGGGGATGTTCCAGCGCCCACTGACGTCCTCGTGGCGGTGCACCCACTGACTCGCGGCTAGCCGGCTCGGGTGAGCCAGAACGTCACGGCCGGCTCAACGGTGAACCCGCGCAGTTCCGCGTCGGGCGGGTGGGCATTGACGTATGACGTCGCCAGCACCTCGCCGGCCACCGTCTCTTCGTGTTCGGTCAGTGCGGTGA
>JACDAB010000260.1 GCA_013695665.1 Geodermatophilaceae bacterium
GCACCGAGCCGGTCACGCCGACGAAGGCGTCGTCGGGGTCGGTGAGGAAGCGGTCGGCGAATCCCTCGGCGGCGCGGGTCTGGGTCGCGAAACCGGCCCACGGCGGCATGAACAGGTAGGTCAGGGCAGTGGTGTTGCGTTCGTTCGAGCCGGGGAACAGCGCCTCGGTGTTCGTGACCGGCAGCGCCCCCAGGATGGGGAACACGTCCGGATAGGCCTGCTGGCTCAACGCCGCCGCCCGCAGCACCGCCTCGGCCTGGGCGAAGCTGGACAACCCGTCCGGATCGCGCTGGACCACCACGGTCCGCGCAATCAACGGGAACCCGAACGTCCGCACCTCGGCGATCTCGGTGGCGATCGCGGGACTGTTCGGGTCCACGAAGCCGTCGACCCCGCCCCCGCTGTCGGAGAACCCCGGCAGCAGGTACGTCGCGGACAGGGCGATGCCGATCCAGGTCAGGACGACGGCGTACCGGAATTGCACCAGCACGGCGGCGTAATGCGCCGACAGCCGCCACGGCCGGCGCAGCCGCTGCAGCACCCGGCCGGCAGCGGCGCCCAGCCCGCTCACGCCGACGTGGCTGCGATCCGCAGCCCCAGCCGGGCTAGCTCGGCGCGCGCCAGCGCATCGTGCCGACCCGCTTGGAGGTCCCCGGTCGGGTCGGCGGTGACCAAGCGCAGCTGCTGATAGGGCAGGATGTCGACGGCGCGGCGGGCCAGGTAGGCCTGCAGCGGAGGGTCCATCGCGCCCCTTCGCAGTCGCCGTCGCAACGCGCGCACCTCCCGGCCGCGGGTGAGCCGGATGGGCAGGTACATCCCGAACACCGGGGTGAGTGGTATCAGGATGATCGACCCACCGAGCAGGAACCCCAACCGGCGCAGGGTGATGTCGGTCTGCGCCGCGCTGACTCGCACCTCGTCGGCCGCCGCCCGCACCTCGTCGCCCAGGCGCCCCGAGTCGTCCCCCACCAGCGGCAACCCGGACAGCGACTGGAGAGCCTCCCCGGCGGTGTCGGCGGCCGCGGCCGACGCCAGTGCGGACTCACTGACCGAGGACAGCCGCCAGACCTGAGAACCGGTGAGCAGACCGAACACGAGCCACAACGCGATCCAGAACACGACGAACCCGTCGAGCACGGCCAAGGCCCAGGCGTCCGTCGTCCGGATAAACGTCCGCACGCACCGACCTCCTCGATCCGATACGCCCGCGATCTGGACACGACAGTAGGGCACGCCCGGCCGATGTACACCTAGGATCAGTGGACGTGAGTTCGACGTCGGACCAACCCGAGAGGTGATCATGTCCACCACCGCAGCCGGGGACGGTGCCGGGCAGGATCAGGACCGACCGCAATCTCCCAAGCGCCGGGGGCTGCTTGCGGCCGCTTGGCTCCTGCCGGTGGCGGCGTTGGTCGTCGGCGTCCTGATCGGCTTCGTCATCTGGGGGACGACGAACAACGATGACAGTCCCGGCCTGGCTGACACCGCGCCCGCGCCGACCTCGTCGGCGCCTACCGGCGGGAGCGCCGGTACGACGGTGACCGTCGCCGTCCCGCAGTCCTGCCTCGAGGCGGTGGACGAGTCGCAGGCCTCGCTCGACCTGCTGGATCAAGCCACGCAGGCGATCAGCGAACTCGACGCGGCGCGGCTGCAGACCATCGTCAACGACCTGCAGAGCGCCTCTGAGCGGATCCGCGACCTGGGTGAGGAATGCCGGGCCACCACGGACGTCACGGTCGAGGACACGACGGTCAGCCCCACCTCCTGAGCCTGGCGGGGCGGTGCAGGCACACCGAGCCCTTCAACCTCGACAGATCGACATCGCAGCACGATGCAACCCCGCTGGCCACCGGCCAATTCTGGTCCGCGGCAGAGCTGTCGGGGGGTGCCCCTAGCCTGAGTCCAACGTCACCTGCGGAGGTAGTCCATGAAGGAGCAAGAGGTATTCGTCCTCGCCGACCGGGCGCTCAACGATGTGGTGGGGCAGATCAAGCAGGACCAGTGGGCCATGACCATGTCAAACATGTTCGCCATGGGTGGCGCGGAGCCCGTGACACTTCGCCAGGTGGTCAACGGCCACGCACACGACGACGCGTGGCTGCCGGACATGCTGGCCGGCCGGACCATGAGCGAGGTGGGGGAGGACAAATGGAGCGGGGACATCCTGGGTGACAATCCCACGGCGAGCTTCGCCATCTTCGTCAACGCGGCGTGCGAGGCGGCTCAGGCACTTGACGAGCCTGAGCAGACCGTGCACTGCTCGTTCGGCGACTACACCGCCCGGCAGTATCTCTGGCAGGTCACCGCATTCCGGGGGATGCGCGCCTATGACATCGCGGTCGACCTCGATCTCGACCCGACCCTTCCGGACGAGCTGGTGACCGGGATGTGGGAGCAGTTGACGCCCGTGGCAGATGAATGGCGGGGGTACGGCGTCTTCGGCCCGAAGGTCGAGGTACCGGAAGACGCACCGCTCATGGACCGGCTGCTCGGGCTCACCGGACGCCAGCCGCGAGCCGCCGGGTCCGCCTGAGCGGGCCGACCCCTCGGGCGACAGCGAACCCGTGATGGCCACGACCCGGCGGCTCGTCGTCCTACGCGGACTACCTGTTCTGACGATCAGGGGGCGATGGGCGTTGCCGGCACCAGCGACCTCATCGACTCGATCCGGCATGTGTCATCCATCGGATACCACCCTCCGCATCTCCGTGCGTACCAGCGCCGCCGCCTGCTGGATCCTGGCCGTACCGACGGCGGGACCCGCCGCTACAGCGCCGACGATCTCGACCGGCTGCGACGGATCTCAGAACTCCTCGTGCTGGGTCTGAACCTGGCGGAGTCGCCCTCGTTCTCGATCTTGAAACCGACAACGCGGCGCTGCGGGCGGAGCTCGACGGCCGTTCGCCTTCATTGCGAAGCGAGCTGTACCCGGCTCAAGCGGACAGGTGCGACGACGCGAGGACGCCGGTGATGGCCTTGGTGAGCCTGTCGAGGCGTCCGTCGACGACGCTGAGTGGGAGTCCGAGGCATGAGGCGGCCCGCTCGGCGAGTTCAGTGAGTTCGGGCGTCGGATGGGTGGCGAGCCAGACGACCCGAGTGTAGTTGGCGAAGTAGGTATCGCGCAGCTCGGGATACCGGTCCAGGCCCAGTTCCTGGATCACCGTACGGTCGAAGGAGGCCACCAGGAAGTCGGTCAGCAGGTATGTCCCCGGCTCTTCGTCGAACAGCTCACGGATACGCGACGGGCCGGCGTACAGGTCGTAGCAGTGCAGGCCGGGCAACCGCTGGAGTCCTCGTCGCGCACAGACCTCGTCCAGCGCGCCGTACGTGCCGCAGTCGGCGTAGGCGATGGCGATCCGGCCGTAGCGACCGGTCAGCTCCGCCACCATCGCCTCGACTGCCGCCGCGATCCGCTCGGGCCGGTTGTGCAGCAGCGGTGGCAGCGGATACACGTCCGCTGCCCCGCCGTGCCGGGCGACGATGTCCAGGATGTCGCGGGCCAGAGCGCCGCAGGCGATCACCGCTACCCGATCAGCCGGGAAACGCGAGCATGTCGACGAACCGGTCGTTGAAGTCTGTCCGGTCGGAGAGCTCGACATAACGCACCTCCCTCAACAGCGCGGCGGCTCCGGCCCGTTCCTGCATCGAGAGCAGCACCATCTTCGCGCCCTCGCCGGCGACGTTGCCGGCACTCACGATCCGAAGGATCGACAACTTGGGCACCAGCCCGATCCGCACCGCCGATGCAGGCGACAGGTAGCTGCCGAATGAACCGGCCAGCAGCACCTGTTGCACGTCGCCCTGGGTGATCCCGAATTCCTCCAGCAGCAACGTCCAACCTGTCGCGATCGCCGCCTTCGCGAACTGCAGTTCCCGCACGTCTCGTTGCGACAGGTACACCGACTCCGCCGCCTCGACCCCGCGCCACGACAGCACGAAGACCCGCTCCGCCCCGACCGAGCAGAACCTGTCGGCCAGCCCCGGCGCGATCTCCTTGGCATCCTCGGGGCTCACCAGCCGCCCGCTGGAATCCAGCAACCCGACCCGTACCAGTTCCGCCACGGCGTCGACCAGGCCGGACCCGCACAATCCCACCGGGGGGACGTCGCCGATCACCTGCAGTCCCACGTCGTCCTCGGACAGCGTGACGACCTCTATCGCCCCGTCCGCGGCCCGCATCCCGCAGCGGATCGCCCCGCCCTCGAATGCCGGCCCCGCGGGGGCCGCCGTCGCGACGATCCGATCGCCGTCGCCGAGCACGATCTCACAATTCGTCCCCACGTCGATGAACAGTCGCAGCCGCTTGTCCCGGTCCATCCCCGACGCGAGCATCCCGGCCACGATGTCGCCGCCGACGTACGCGCCGAGGGCCGGGAACACCACAGCCGGCGCGGCCGGATGCACCGACAGTCCAAGATCGGCAGCCCGCAGCGACGGCCAGGTCGCGGACGACATGATGAACGGTGCCACTCCCAGCGGCTCGGGATCTATCCCCAGGAGCAAGGCAGTCATTGTCGCGTTGCCGGCCAGCGCCACCTCGTACACCTCGCCCGGATCGACCTCCGCCTCAGCGCACACCTCCGCCGCCAGCGTGGACAGCGTCTCTTGGGCCAGGGCTCGCAGGTGCTCCATGGCGGCGGGGTCGAGCATCGTTGCGCTGATCCGGGTGATGACGTCCGCCCCGAACGGCTGCTGCAGGTTCAGCATCGACGCCACCGCCGCCGGCGTACCGGTCGACGTGTCGAGCAGCGTCGCCACCACGGTCGTCGTGCCGAGGTCGAAGGCGAGGGCGAACCGGCGCGCCGTGGTGTCGCCCGGTTCCACGTCGACGAGCACGTCGTCCACGACGACCGCCGTCACCGTGAAGTTCGCCCACCGAAGGACGCGGGGCAGTCGCCGCAGCGCGTGCAGGTCGGCGCGGAGCTCCAGGTCGTCGAGCGCGTCCAGCACCCGTTGGAGGTCGGGTCGCTGATCCTGTAACGACGGCTCGACCAGTTCGAGGTACCGCTTCTGGATCGCTGGGCGCAGGATGACCTGGCGGCCGACGCCGACGGTTGCCGCCTTGGGCCGGGTCGACAGCGGCGGTACGTCGACCGACACGTCGCTCACCGCGCCGGCCATGCAGGCCAGCCGCCAGCCGTCCTGCAACTCCTCCGTGGTGAAGCAACGCACGTCCAGGCGCGAGACCGGTATCGAGCCGGCCGTGATGCGGACCCGGCACTTCTTGCAGGTCCCATGCCCACCGCAGGTCGAGTCGATCGCGATGCCGTTCCAGCTTGCGGCGTCGAACACGGTGACGCCGGGCGGCACCCGGACGTCTCGCTCCAGCGGCAAGAAGTGCAACCGCACCCGGCCCGTCCCGTCGTGGGATGGCGTGGGCGCGCCCGGCGGGGCGATCAGCCCCTCCCGGTGCAGGTCCGACCGGGAGGCGCGCGTCATGCCCTGGCCCCGCGGCGCTCGGCGCTCATGCGTTCTGGCGGGCCCGGTGGGCAGCGATCCAGTTCATGCCCCACTCGTCGTTGCCGAGCAGCAGGTCCGCTGCCTTTACGCCTGCGACGATCTGCTCTGATCGGGTGTCCATGATGGCGCTGGTCAGCCCGTGCGACATCGCCATCGGCAGGAACGTCGCGCCGAGCGTGTGCCGCCCCGGCATCCCGAAGGACACGTTGGACGCTCCTAGACACATGTTCAACCCGAACTCCGCACGGATCCGCGAGATCGTCTCCAGCGTCGTAGCCACCACCGTCGTGTCGGCTCCGATCGGCATCGCCAGCGGGTCAATCACGATGTCCTCGATCGCGATCCCGTACGTGCCGGTGGCCACGTCCACGATGTGCTGGACCAGTTCGAGCCGTCGGTCGGCCTCCATCGGGATCTCGTACTCGTCGTTCGGCAGGGCGATGACCGCCGCGTCGTACCGCTTCACCAGCGGCAGGATCAGCTCCATCCGCTCGTCCTCGGCCGTCACCGAGTTGACCAGCGCCCGGCCGTCGTACGCCGCCAGCCCGGCCTCCAGTGCCTCGACGACGGAGGAGTCGATGCAGATGGGCAGGTCGGTCAGGCTCTGCACGAGCTTGATCGCGTTGGCCAGCAGCGCCGGCTCGTCGGTCAACGGCACGCCCATGTTGACGTCGAGCACCGTCGCTCCGCCGGCGACCTGCGCGGCCACGTCCCGCTCGATCGCTGAGAGGTCACCGGCGCGGAGCTGCTCCTGGAAGATCCGCCGGCCGGTCGGATTGATCCGCTCGCCGATCAGGCAGAACGGCTGGTCGTGGCCGATGACGACCTCGCGGCTGGCCGAGCGCAACGTGGTGTGCATACCCATCCCTCTAGACCGAGACCGCAGCGCGGCGCTTGTTCATCAGATCCTTGGCGCGTTTGACCGTCTGCGAGGCGTCGGAGGCGTAGCCGTCCGCGCCCACCGCGTCGGCGTACTCCTGGGTGACGGGGGCACCGCCAACCATGACGATCACGCTGTCGCGGAGGCCCGCCTTCTGCAGCGCGTTGATGTTCGCCTTGAACATCGGCATCGTCGTGGTCAGGAACGCCGAGAAGCCGACGATGTCGGGCTGGTGCTCTTCGATCGCCGCCACGAACTTCTCCGGGGCGACCTGGACGCCGAGGTCGATCACGTGAAATCCGGCGCCCTCCAGCATGATGTTGACGAGGTTCTTGCCGATGTCGTGCACATCGCCCTTGACCGTCCCCATCAGGAATGTCCCGACCATCTGTGCGCCGGTCTCGGCCAGTAGCGGTCGAAGGATCGTCAACGCGCCGCTCATCGCCCGGCCGGCGATGAGCATCTCCGGCACGAAGAAGTCGCCGCGCTCGAAGCGCGCCCCAACCTCCTCCAGGGATGGGATGAGGGCGTCGTACAGCAGGGAGGCCGGGGTCATTCCCATCTCGAGCCCGGTACGGGTCAGTTCGGCGACGGCGGGTGCATTGCCGACAAGCGTCCTGTCGTAGAGCTGCTGCAAGAGTTCTTCCGGACTCACGCGGCGCCCTCCTCCTCGGGATGGTGTCCGAGCAGGTCGGACAGGGTGGCGACTTCCTTGACGAGCAGGGTTCCGATGGCGTCGAGCTGATCGGCCAATCGCGCGTCGGGCCCGGACACGCTGAGCGCGGCGAGGACCACGCCATCGTGACCACGAACCGGTACGGCGACCGCATCGAGACCAGGCTCCAACTCACCCCGGGTGGTGGCGTAACCGCGCTCGAGGACGGTCCGCAGCTCACTGCGGAGCTGGCGCAACGTGAGGGACCGCGGCGTACGGCGTTCCAGGGAGCCGGCCGGTGTCGGAATCCGGCCGTAGGCATAGAAGATCTTGCCGAGCGCAGAACAGTGGGCGGGTACATCGACACCGACCCAGTTGCTCGCGCCAAGCATGAAGCGGGAGTCGACCTGCGCGATCTGCACCACACTCTGACCGTGCGGGACGGCTAGGTTGACGGTCTCCCCGGTCGCCGCCCCGATCCGGCGCAGGGCCGGCCCGGCGATCCGTTCGAGTTCGACGAGCGGTTCGTGCCGGGCGGCGTACACCGCGAACAGGGCGCCCGGACGGAACGTTCCGCCGGAGTCGCGCTCCAGCAGCTGGTGGCGCTCGAGTGCCTGCAACAGCCGCGAGCCGGTGGACTTGGCCAGCCCGGTCTCGGCGACCAGATCGCCGAAGCTGTACGGGCGGCGGGCATGCACGACGAGGGAGACCAGCTCGGCCGCCCGGTCGATCGCCTGCGTCCCGGTGATGGTGACCCTCCCTCATTGCCTCTACCGTCCACATGCGCCACTATGTGGAACTGCTGTTCCACACTATGAGGTGCAGCGTTGAGGTGCGTCAAGGAGGTCGCGATGTTCCGCAATTCGATGCCGCGCTACGAGGTGCTGTCCGAGGACGCGATGACGGTGCTCGACGGCGGTTGGCGGCGCCTTCTCACCGAGATCGGCGTCGAGTTCATGTCTGACCGTGCGCTGGACCTCTTCCGGCAGGCCGGCCAGAGAGTCGAGGAGAACACCGTCTTCCTCGATCCCGACTTCGTTCTGGAGCAGGTCGCCAAGGCGCCCCGCGAGTTCGATGTCGCGGCCCGCAATCCCGCCAACTCCGTGCACATCGGCGGCGACATGATGACGTTCGGCGCGGTGTACGGCCCACCGTTCGTGCGGCAGGGCGACGTCCGCCGGGACGCCACCATGGAGGACTACCGGAACTTCACGAAGCTGGCGCAGTCCTTCTCCGTGCTGGACTCCGCCGGCGGGGTGATCTGCGAGCCGAACGACACACCGCTGGACTCCCGGCACCTCGACATGACCTACGCGCTGCAGACGCTGACCGACAAGATCTACATGGGCAACGTCGTCTCCGGCGTCAATGCCAGGGACACCATCGAGATGAGTTCGATCCTGTTCGGGGGCCGCGACGTCATCGAGCAGACGCCGGTGTCGATCAGCCTGATCAACTGCAACTCACCGCTTCGCTGGGACGACCGGATGCTGGAGGCGCAGTTCGAGTACTCGGCGGCGAACCAGGCTGTCGTGCTGACGCCGTTCCTTCTCATGGGTGCGATGTCACCGGTGACGATCCCGGCCGCCCTGGTCCAGCAGATGGCCGAGGCACTGAGCGGCATCGCGTTGTCCCAGCTGATCCGGCCGGGATCCCCGGTGATCTTCGGGTCCTTCCTGTCCAACATCGACATGCAGTCCGGTTCCCCGTGCTTCGGTACGCCGGAGTCCGCGATCGGCCTGCTGTGCACGGGGCAGATCGCGAGGCGTTTCGGATTGCCGTTCCGCTCCGGCGGCGGCCTGACCTCGAGCCAGGTCGCTGACGCGCAGGCCGGGTACGAGGCGCTGATGACGCTGCTGCCGACGTTCCTCGCCGGTGTGAACTGGGTGATGCACAGCGCCGGCTGGCTCGAGGGCGGGCTGGTCGCCGGATACGAGAAGTTCATCGTCGACATCGAGTTGCTGCAGATGATGCGGGTGGAGTTCACGCCGCTGGAGATCACCGAGGAGTCACTCGCCTTCGGCGCGCATCAGGAGGTTGGGCATGGCGGGCACTTCCTGGGCGCCGAACACACCATGGAGCGCTTCCGCAGCTGCTTCTACCGGCCGCTGCTGTCCTCCTCGGAGAACTACGAGCGCTGGATGCGAGGCGGTGGAGCGGACGCGAACGCCCGCGCCACCAAGATCTACCAGTCCACGTTGGACTCCTACGAGCAGCCGCCGCTGGACAACGCGATCCGCGAGGAGCTGGCGGAGTTCGTCGTACGTCGCCGCACAGAACTCGGAGACTGACCGCCGCGCGGCGGGGACGGCGCCGGTGGCTGTGCGACCTGGCGGGGTGTCCGGTGATGTGCTCTAGTGTTCCGCCATGAGCAACACTTCCGTGGCTCGGGTGGACGGGACGTTGACCACTGTGCAGTCGGTCGACCGCGCGATCACCGTGCTGGAGATCCTCGCCCGCGCCGGTGAAGCCGGGGTCACCGAGATCGCCGCGGAACTCGGCGTACACAAATCCACCGCCTTCCGGCTCGTCGCCGCGCTGGAGAACCGCGGCCTGGTCGAGCAGAACTCCGAGCGCGGCAAGTACCGCCTCGGGGTCGGCATCATCCGGCTCGCGGGGGCCACGACCGCCCGGCTGGACCTCGTGCAGGAGAGCCGGGAAATCATCCGGCAGCTGGCCGCGCAGACCGGTGAGACGGTCAATCTCGCCGTCCTGTCCGACGGTGCCGCGTTGTACGTCGACCAGGTTGCCGGTTCGTCGTCGCTGCAGTCCCACAACTGGGTGGGGCAACGGATTCCGCTGCATGCGACGTCCAACGGCAAGGTGCTGCTCAGCGGCCTTCCGGACCAGGAGATTCTGGCCATCGCCGGGCAGCTGCGCTCGTTCACGCCGTCGACGATCACCTCGGGAAGGCGGCTCCGGGCAGCGGTCGCAGATGTGCGGGAGAAGGGGTACGCCGTGGCTGTCGACGAACTCGAACTCGGACTGACCGCGATCGCGGCGCCCATCCGCAACGCCAGCGGCGATGTGAGGGCGTCGATGAGTGTGTCGGGGCCGACGTTCCGCCTCAACCGGAGCACCGTCGACGTCGTCCCCGTGCTGACCGCAGCGGCGTCTGCGGTGTCCCAACGGCTCGGCTGGCGGGGGGCCTGATGTGTTGTCGAGGGCACAGCAGGCCTTGGTCGACACCGAGCGCGCCCGCCGACGGGGCCGGGGTCATAGCCGGGGAATCGTGATCAGACCGCGCTTGACGACACACCGGCCAAGGGCCAGTGTGTTGCGCAACAGGGTCGGGAGTTGCGCATGAAGCAACGCACCGCCTAACCCCTGGATCACCCGTCTCAGGCCGAGATCGGAGGCGCCGTGCCGGATCTCTTCATCGGTGGAGAATGGGTCGCGGCGCAAGTGGGC
Source organism: Geodermatophilaceae bacterium (assembly GCA_013695665.1). GTDB lineage: Bacteria > Actinomycetota > Actinomycetes > Mycobacteriales > Geodermatophilaceae > JACCTY01. The sequence goes on from JACDAB010000260.1 coordinate 10,407, forward strand.
GGCCGCCGCGACATCCGGTGCCCCGCCGATGGCCGGTTGGTCACGACCGTGGACGAGGCGACGATGGCGGACACCGTCGCCGCGATCGCCGCTGCCCGGCAGGCCTTTGACTGCGGCGGGTGGCGTACGACGTCCGCCGTCGAGCGGGGCGCCCTGCTGCAGCGAGTCGCAGACCGCCTGCTCCAGGACAAACCGGCGATCGCCCGGGCCGAGTCCCTGGACACGGGAAAGCGCTTGGTCGAGAGCATGTACGACGTGGATGACGTCGTCGCAGTCATCCGCTACTTCGCAGGTACTGCGGGCGAGGATGCCGGTCGGGTGGTGGACACCGGCCGCGCCGATGTCGTGAGCCGAGTCGTCCACGAGCCGGTGGGCGTCTGCGGGCTCATCACACCGTGGAACTATCCATTGCTGCAGGTGGCCTGGAAGGTGGCGCCGGCGCTGGCCGCCGGCTGCACGTTCGTGCTGAAGCCGAGTGAGTTGACGCCGTCCACCGCGATCCTGCTGATGCACATCCTCGAGGATGTCGGCCTGCCGCCCGGTGTCGCCAATCTCGTCCTTGGCGCCGGAGCCGCGACCGCCGCACCGCTCGCCGAGCATCCGGACGTCGACCTGGTCTCCTTCACCGGCGGCCTGCTGACCGGACGTGGCGTGATGGCTGCGGCCGCGGGAACCGTGAAGAAGGTCGCCCTCGAACTCGGCGGCAAGAATCCGAACGTCGTCTTCGCCGACGCTGACCGCGAAGCCGCTCTCGACTTCGCCCTCACCGCCGTATTCCTGCACTCCGGGCAGGTCTGCTCCGCCGGTGCCCGGCTAGTCGTGAGCGAGGCGATCCACGACAGTTTTGTCGACGAACTCGTCGCCCGGGCTCAGAAGATCAGACTCGGCGGGCCGTTCGACCCGGCAGCCGAGACCGGCCCGTTGATCTCTGCCGCGCACCGGGACAAGGTCGAGCGGTACGTCGAGGCCGGGGTCGCCGAGGGCGCCCGGCTGCGCTGCGGTGGTGGGCGGCCCGAGGATCCGGCTCTCGCGGACGGCTGCTACTACCTGCCCACCATCCTCGACGGTTGCCGCAGCGAGATGGGCGTCGTCCAGGAGGAGTCCTTCGGCCCGGTCCTCACGGTCGAGACCTTCCTTGACGAGGACGACGCGGTCCGGATCGCCAACGACAGCCGGTACGGCCTGGCCGGAGCGGTCTGGACGTCGAACGCGGGCCGGGCCGAGCGGGTCGCCGCGCGGCTGCGGATGGGCACGGTCTGGATCAACGACTACCACCCTTACGTGCCGCAGGCGGAGTGGGGCGGCTACAAGCAGTCCGGCATCGGGCGAGAGCTCGGCCGGGCGGGCCTGGCGGAGTACGTCGAGACCAAGCACATCTGGCACAACATCCGTCCAGCCCCGCAGCACTGGTTCGGCTCATGAAGCGATTCGATTTCGTGATCGTCGGGGGCGGCTCGGCCGGTTGCGTGCTCGCCAACCGGCTGAGTGCCGAACCGTCCACGAGCGTCCTGGTGCTGGAGGCCGGACGCGCGGACTTCCGCTGGGACCCGTTCATCCACATGCCGGCCGCGTTGCCGTTCCCGATCGGCAGCCGGCTCTACGACTGGCGCTACCAGTCCGAACCCGAGCCGCACATGAACGGTCGCCGGATCGCCCACGCGCGCGGGAAGGTGCTCGGCGGCAGTAGCAGCATCAACGGGATGATCTTTCAACGCGGCAACCCGATGGACTACGAACGCTGGGCCGCCGACGGGGGCATGGGCGACTGGGACTACGCGCACTGCCTGCCGTACTTCAAGCGGATGGAGAATTGTCTCGCCGGTGCGGACGACTGGCGTGGTGGCGACGGGCCGCTCGTACTCGAGCGAGGCCCGGCTACGAACCCGCTGTTCGGCGCGTTCTTCGACGCCGCCGTCCAGGCCGGTCACCGGCTGACCGACGATGTCAACGGCTATCGGCAGGAGGGGTTCGCCCGCTTCGACCGCAATATCCACCGTGGCCGCAGGCTGAGTGCGGCAGGGGCCTATCTGCGCCCGGTCCGGCACCGGAAGAACCTCACCGTCGAGACCCTGGCGACGGCGACCAAGGTGAGATTCCAGGGAAACCGAGCGGTCGGCGTCGAGTATCTACGGGGCGGTCGGTTGCGGCGCAGCGCCGACGCCGGCGAGGTCATCCTGTGCGGCGGCGCCATCAACACCCCACAACTCCTGCAACTGTCTGGAATCGGCAACCCGGCGCACCTGGCCGATCTTGGAATTGACCCCATCGCCAGCGTGGTCGGAGTAGGCGAGAACCTACAAGATCACCTCGAGGTATACATCCAGTACGCCTCGAAGCTCCCGGTGTCGATCGCGCCGGGTCTTCGCTGGCGGAACCGGCCGCGAATCGGCGTCGAGTGGCTGCTCCTGCGCCGCGGCCTCGGTGCGACGAACCACTTCGAGGGCGGCGGATTCGCCCGCAGCAACGACACCGTCGACTATCCGAACCTCATGTTCCACTTCCTCCCGATCGCGATCCGCTATGACGGCAGCTCGCCGACGAAGGACCACGGGTACCAGGTGCACATCGGGCCGATGTACTCCGACGCCCGGGGCAGCGTGATGATCAGGTCCACGGACCCGCGGGAGCATCCGGCGCTGCGCTTCAACTACCTGTCCACCGCGCAGGACCGGCAGGAGTGGGTGGAGTGCGTGCGGGTGGCCCGTGACATCCTCAGCCAGCCGGGGTTCGACCCGTACAACGGCGGCGAACTGTCCCCGGGTCCCGACGTGCAGACCGACGAGCAGATTCTGAACTGGGTGGCGGCGGACGCCGAAACCGCGCTGCACCCCTCGTGCACGGCGCGGATGGGCGTGGACGACGCGTCCGTACTCGACCCGACGAGCATGCGGGTGCACGGCGTCGACGGGTTGCGGGTCGTCGACGCATCGTCGATGCCCTACGTCACGAACGGAAACATCTACGCGCCGGTGATGATGCTGGCCGAGAAGTCTGCCGATCTGATCCTCGGCAACGCCACGCTGTCGCCGTCAGCCGCCGCCTGGTACTCCTATCGCGCCGGCAGCCCGCTCGATCCACCGACGACACCCGCTCCCGCAGTGAGTGGAGGACACCCATGAGTACGCAAGCACCGCCGGCCGCCACCGTCCCGGGTCAGGACGAGGTATCGGCCCGCATCGCTCGGCTGGACGAAGCCCGGCGGAATCCGCTGCTGCACGTCGAAGGCCTCTGGAAAGTCTTCGGCACCAAGTCCGATCGGATCATCGGTACGCCGGACGCCGACCTCCCGCGGCGCGAACTGATGGCCAAGACCGGCTGCGTGGTGGCCGTCAAGGACGTGTCCTTCGACGTCGCCCCCGGCGAGGTCTTCGTGGTGATGGGCCTGTCAGGGTCCGGCAAGTCGACGCTGGTGCGTTGCCTGACCCGGCTGATCGAGCCCTCCGCCGGCCAGGTCACGGTTGCCGGGCAGGACATCACCAGCGCCACGGACGCGCAGTTGCGAGAGCTGCGTCGCAAGCATGTCGCGATGGTGTTCCAGCACTTCGGGCTGCTGCCGCACCGGCGCGTCATCGACAACGTCGCTTATGGGCTGGAGATCCGCGGCGACGGCAAGGCCGAGCGCCGGGAGCGGGCCCAGGAGATGGTCGACCTGGTCGGCCTCTCCGGCAACGAGGACTCCTACCCCGATCAGCTCTCCGGCGGAATGCAGCAGCGGGTCGGGTTGGCCCGCGCACTCGCCGTGGATCCGTCGGTGCTGCTCTTCGACGAGCCGTTCTCGGCGCTGGACCCGCTGATCCGCCGCGACATGCAGAACGAGGTCATCCGGCTGCACCACGAGGTCGGCAAGACGATGGTGTTCATCACCCATGACCTGCAGGAAGCGCTGAAGCTCGGCGACCGGATCCTGATCATGCGCGACGGCGCGATGGTTCAGGTCGGCCGTCCGGACGAGGTGGTCGGCGCCCCGGCCGACGACTACGTGCGCGACTTCGTGAGCGAGGTTCCCCGCTCTCACGTGCTCACGCTTCGCTGGGTGATGCGCGACCCGCGGCCCGGGGAGTCCCTCGAGGGCCCGGTGATGGGGCCGGACACCGTGGTCAAGAACGCCGCGCACAAGGTGCTCGCCTCGGTGCATCCCGCCCGGGTGGTCTCCGGCGATCGGTTGCTGGGCGTCGTCGACCGCGAGGACATCCTGCGGGTCATCGTCGCCGAGGAATCCCCGTGATCGGCCGCCGTGCCCGCCCGCGAGCAGCACGGGGTGAGCGGGCGTGACCACAGTCGCCGAGCGGCCCCCAGCTCCTGCCGCTCCCGAGCCCCCACCAACCCCTCAGGAGCGCGAACGCGAGCCGGTACGGCGTACCGGCGTGCTGCTGGGCGCGATCCTCGGCATCTGGCTGCTGGGCTGGCTGCTGTTCGAGGGTGTAGCGACGCTGCCGCTGGGTCGGGCCACACTGACCGGCTTTCAGACCAGGCTCAACGAGTTGCGGGACAGCTTCGACGCCGCGCGGGACAGCAACGTGTTCCTCGACGTCGTCGTCGGCGGCATCCGGGACGCCCTCGACGCGTTCGTCGTCGGGGCGCAGGATCTGCTGAGCCAGGCCGCGTTTCCCCGGCCGGTGCCGCAGGTCGGCTGGCTCGGCGTCGTAGCGCTCTTCGCCTGGGTCACGTACGCGTTGGCCGGCGTGCGGTCCACCATCCTCGTCGTTCTGAGCCTGCTCAGCTTCGGCGTGCTCGGGTACTGGAGCGAGAGCATTGACCTGCTCATCGTGACGTTCACGGCCGTCCTCATTGCAGTGCTCGTCGGCATCCCGCTCGGTATCGCGATGTCGCGCAGTCGTACGGTGACGGCGGTAGCCACGCCGGTGCTCGACGTGATGCAGACCATGCCGTCCTTCGCCTACCTGCTGCCGCTCGTCCTGCTGTTCAGCATCGGGCCGTCGGCGGCGGTCGTCGCGACGCTGATCTATGCGCTGCCGCCGGTCGTGCGGATCACCGCGCATGGTCTGCGCACCGTCGCGGCGTCCACCATCGAGGCGACCACGTCGATGGGCTCGACCAGAACCCAGTTGCTACGCAAGGTGCAGCTGCCGATGGCCAAGCGCACGATCATCGTCGGGGTCAATCAGACGATCATGGCCGCGCTGTCGATGGCGACCATTGCCGCGCTCATCGACGGGCCGGGACTCGGAGAGCCGGTGATCCAGGCACTGCAAACCCTCGACATCGGCACCGCGTTCGTCAGCGGCCTGTGCATCGTGATCATGGCGATCATGCTGGACCGGGCTACGACGGCGGCCAGCCAGCGGGCGGAGAGCGAACGCCGGGCCACGCGTGATCCACGACGGCGACGGATCGCCCTGGGGGCGGGCGCCGTGCTCGCCGCGGTCGCTGTGTACCTGTCCCGCAGCTATCTGTGGGCGGCCGACCCGAGCAGGCTCCCGGACCTCGGCCGGCCGCTGGCGGACGTAGCCGGTACGGCCACCGACTGGTTCACCGACACGTTCAGTGCTGTCACAGGCGCGATCAAGGACGGCTTCACCTACGCACTGCTCAACCCGTTCCAGTCGTTGCTTGCAGATTCGCCGTGGTGGCTGGTTGCCGCCGTGTTGTTGGCGGTCGCGTTCGTGCTGGGCGGCTGGCGTCCCACTGTGACGACCGCGGTGTGTCTTGCTGTCATCTTCGGCGTCGGCCTCTGGCAGGACACGATGGTCACGCTGACGATGACCCTCGTTGCGACCGTCATGGTCATGCTTCTCGCCGTGGTGTTCGGGGTCTGGATGGGGCGCAGCAAGCGGGCGGACACCGCGTTTCGCCCACTCCTCGACGCCGGCCAGACGATCCCGCCGTTCGTCTACCTGGTGCCGGCACTCGCACTGTTCGGGACCAGTCGCTTCACCGCCATCGTCGCTGCGATCGTGTACGCCGCGCCGGTGGCGATCAAGCTGGTCGCCGACGGCATCCGCGGCGTCTCCCCGACGACTGTCGAAGCTGCCACCTCGGCCGGCTCGAGCACCATTCAGGTCATCAGCAAGGTGCAACTGCCGATGGCCCGCAACGCTCTCGTGCTGGCCGCCAACCAGGGCCTGCTCTACGTATTGTCGATGGTCGTCATCGGCGGTCTGGTCGGCGGCGGTGCGCTCGGCTACACCGTCGTGAGCGGCTTCTCGCAAGCCCAGTTGTTCGGCAAGGGACTTGCCGCCGGGATCGCCATAGTGGCACTCGGCATCATGCTCGACCGGATCACCCAGCACGCCGCCGCCCGTTCCGGGCGACGGTGACACTCATGTACGCCGCCGCCCGCTCCGGGCGTCGGTGACCATCCGCTGGCCGGTGTGTCGGCCGCGAAAGGAGATCTAGTGAGGACAGGAACATCACGAGTGGCGAGGCTCGCCGCGCTCATGGCGGCCGGTAGCCTCCTCGTCTCCGCATGCGGTGGTGGCGACATCGAGGAGGCCGCCGGCCCGAGCGAGGGTGGGGAGGAGTGCGGCGACTTCGACATCGCCATCAACCCATGGGTCGGCTACGAGGCGTCGGCGCACGTCGTCGGCTACGTCGCCGCGACCGAACTGGGCTGCAACGTGGAATACAAGTCGCTCAAGGAGGAGGTCGCCTGGCAGGGCTTCGGCAGCGGCGAGGTCGACGTCGTCATCGAGAACTGGGGCCACGAGGACCTCAAAGCGAAGTACATCGACGAGCAGGGCACGGCGCAGGACGCGGGACCGAACGGAAACGTCGGTGTGATCGGCTGGTTCCTGCCGCCGTGGATGGTCGAGGAGTACCCCGACATCACCGAATGGGAGAACCTCAACACCTACGCAGAGCTGTTCCGGACGTCGGAGTCCGGCGACAAGGGGCAGCTGCTGGATGGCGATCCGTCCTTCGTCACGAACGACGAGGCTCTGGTGGAGAACCTCGACCTGAACTTCACGGTGGTCTACGCCGGCAGCGAGCCGGCGTTGATCCAGGCCTTCCGGGCGGCCGAGGAAAACCGTGAGCCGCTGATCGGGTACTTCTACGCGCCGCAGTGGTTCCTCGCCGAGGTCCCGTTGGTCAAGGTGAACCTCCCACCCTATGAGGAGGGCTGCGACGCTGACCCCGAGACCGTCGCCTGCGACTACCCCGAATACATCCTGGACAAGATCGTCGCCACCGACTTCGCCGAGTCGGGTAGTCCGGCGTATGACCTGGTCGCGAGCTTCGAGTGGACGAACGACGACCAGAACCTGGTGGCGAAGTACATCGCCGAGGACGGGATGGACCCCGAGGACGCCGCCCAGCAGTGGGTCGAGGACAACCCGGACGTCGTCGCAGGCTGGCTCGGCTGACTGCAACGTCGGTTCCTCCGGGTGGCCTATTGTTGCGTAGAGCAGTTGGTGGTTGCGCAGAACGCAACTCAGGAGGTGTCATGCGGACTGTGGTGATCGGGGCGGGTGTCGTCGGGGCGGCAGTTGCCGACGAGATGTCGGCCCTCGGCTGGACCGACGTCACGGTGCTCGACCAGGGCCCGCTCTTCCTCACCGGCGGGTCGAGTTCCCATGCCCCCGGCCTGGTCTTCCAGGCCAGCCCGTCCAAGACGATGACCGAACTCGCGACGTACACCGTCGAGAAGCTCTGCGGCCTGGAGTACGACGGGCAGCCCGGTTTCGTGCAGGTCGGCGGGCTGGAAGTGGCGACGACACCACAGCGGTTGGCCGATCTGCACCGCCGGCACGGCTGGCTGACCGCGTGGGGGGTGAGCAGCCGCGTCGTGTCGGCGGAGGAGTGCGCGAAGCTGCACCCGTTGCTCGACCCGGAACGGATCCTCGGCGGCCTGCACACCCCGACCGACGGCCTGGCCAATCCGGTCTCCGCAGTGAGAGCGCAGGCAAAGGCTGCGCAGGCGCGGGGGGTTCGCTTCATCGGCGACTGCGAGGTCGTGGACGTCCTGGTCGAGGACGGCCGGGTCCGTGGCGTCCACACCAGACACGGTGAGTTCGCCGCAGACGTCGTGGTCTGCTGCGCCGGCATCTGGGGACCTCGCGTCGCCGCGATGGTCGGTATGACATTGCCGCTGACACCGCTGGCACATCAATACGTCTGGACGACGCGCGTTCCCGCGCTCGACCGGATCGACACCGGCGTACCCCGGCCGATCCTGCGCCACCAGGACCACGATCTGTACTACCGCGAGCGAGGGGACCGCGTCGGCATCGGCTACTACGGGCACGAGCCGATGCCCGTCGATCCGGGTGACATCTGCGCCCATGCCGACGCGAGGATCATGCCGAGCATCCAGGACTTCACCCCCGCGGACTTCGAGCCGGCCTGGGCGGAGTCGCTGCGGCTGCTTCCCGCGTTGCGTGACGCGGAGGTGGGTGAGGGCATCAACGGACTGTTCTCCTTCACCACCGACGGCCTGCCGTTGATCGGGGAGTCACCTGACGTCAGCGGGTTCTGGGTCGCCGAGGCGGTCTGGGTCACCCACTCCGCCGGAGTCGGCCGTGCGGTTGCGGAGTGGATCGTCAAGGGATCGCCCTCGGTCGATCTGCACGACTGCGACGTGAACCGTTTCGAGCGGCATCAACTCGGACCGGACTACGTTCTGGCGCGCGGCTGCCAGAACTTCGTCGAGGTGTACGACGTACTGCATCCCCTGCAGCCGATGGAACACCCGAGGCCGCTGCGCACCAGCCCGTTCCACTCCCGGCAGGTGGAGCTGGGCGGGGTGTTCCTGGAGGCGTCAGGCTGGGAGCGGCCGCAGTGGTACGCCGCGAACGAGCACCTGCTCGACGGCCGCGAGATCGCCACACCCAACTCATGGGCGGCCCGGTACTGGTCGCCGATGGTCGGCGCCGAGGCCCAGGCGACCCGGGAGCGGGTGGCGCTCTACGACATGACGGCGTTGAAACGGATCGAGATCACCGGCCCCGGTGCGACGGCGTACCTGCAACGGCTTGCCACCGGCAATGTCGGCAGGTCCGTCGGGTCGGTGACCTACTGCCTGCTCCTCGACGAGCGGGGCCGGATCCGAAGCGACATCACCGTCAGCCGGCTCGGGCCGGAGCGCTACCAGGTCGGCGGCAACGGCGCCCTCGACGTCGACTGGTTCACCCGGCACCTGCCCGAGGACCGCAGCGTCGACGTGCGCGACATCACCGCGGGCACGTGCTGCCTCGGCGTGTGGGGTCCGCACGCCCGCGATCTGGTGCAACGGGTCTGCCGCGACGACATCAGCGGCCTGAAGTACTTCCGCGCCAAGCAGGTGAACGTCGGCATGGTGCCGGTGACCGCGCTGCGGCTGTCCTACGTCGGCGAGCTCGGCTACGAGCTGTACACCAACGCCGACATGGGCGCGAAGCTGTGGGACACCCTGTGGGAGGCCGGTCAGGACTACGGCATCTTCGCGGGGGGGCGTGGAGCGTTCACCAGTCTGCGGCTGGAGAAGGGCTACCGCTCCTTCGGCGCGGACATGACCTGGGACCACTACCCGGCCGAAGCCGGCCTCGGCTTCGCCGTGCGGATTGACAAGGGCGACTTCATCGGCCGCTCGGCGTTGGTCGACGCTCCGATGCGGGCTCGACTGTGCTGCCTGACGATCGCCGATCCGGCGAAGGTGGTGGTGGGGAAGGAACCGGTGTACGACGGGGATCGCTGCGTCGGCTACGTCACCAGCGCGGCCTACGGCTACACAGTCGGTGTGGGAATCGCCTACGCCTGGCTGCCGTCCGAACTGAGCCGGCCTGGAACGTCTGTCCACATTGGATACTTCGACGAGCGCATCCCGGCCACGGTGAGCGCCGAGCCGCTGTTCGACCCCGACATGACACGGTTGCGGTCGTGACGGACTGGCGAATCACCCCGCGCCTGCCTGAGCACCCCGACTTCCTCTGGGCCGAGGCGGAGCCCAAGGCGTCCTATGACGTCGTGATCGTCGGCGCCGGTGGGCACGGCCTCGCGACGGCGTACTACCTCGCGAAGAACCACGGCATCACGAACGTCGCAGTGCTCGAGCGGGGTTGGCTGGCTGGCGGCAACATGGCCCGGAACACCACCATCATCCGGTCCAATTATCTGTGGGACGAGAGCGCCGCGATCTATGAGCATGCGCTGGCGCTCTGGGAGGGACTGGAGGCCGAGCTCGACTGCGAGGTGGCGTTCAGCCAGCGCGGAGTCCTCAACCTGGCGCACAGCCTGGGTGATGTCCGTGAAGGCCGGCGCAGGGTCAACGCCAACCAACTCAACGGCATCGATGCGCAATGGCTCACCCCGGAGGAGGTGCAGAAGATCGCGCCCATCCTGAACATCTCCTCCGACGTCCGATATCCGGTGCTCGGGGGGACGTTCCAGGCGCGGGCCGGTATCGCCAAGCACGACTGGGTCGCCTGGGGCTACGCGCGCGCCGCGCACGCGATGGGTGTGGACCTGATCCAGGACTGCGAAGTCATCGGCGTCTTGCGCGAGGGAGACCGGGTCGTCGGCGTCGATACCGTCCGCGGACCGATCAGGGCCGCTCAGGTCGGGCTGGCCGCGGCCGGCCACAGCAGCGTCATTACCGCGCCGCTCGGCTTGCGGTTGCCGCTGCAGAGTTTTCCGTTGCAGGCACTGGTGTCAGAGCTGCTCGAGCAGGTTCTTGACACCGTGGTGATGTCCAACGCCGTACACGTCTACGTCTCGCAAGCGCACAAGGGCGAACTCGTCATGGGCGCTGGCATCGACGGCTACGTCGGTTACGGCCAACGAGGCTCGTTCCCGGTGATCGAGCACCAGATGGCTGCCGCGATCGAGCTGTTCCCGATCTTCGCCCGGGCGCACGTACTGCGGACGTGGGGCGGGATCGTGGACGTCTCCCCAGACGCCTCGCCCATCGTCGGGCTGACGCCGTACGACGGGCTCTACGTCAACTGTGGCTGGGGGACCGGCGGTTTCAAAGCGACGCCCGGCATCGGGTGGGTCTTCGCCGACACGATCGCCAACGACCGACCGCATCCGCTCGCCGCACCGTTCTCGCTGGCCCGCTTCGATAGTGGCGTGCTGATCGACGAACACGGTGCGGCCGCCGTTGCGCACTGAGCCGAGAACGAGTGAGCATCGTAGGGAGCGCCGGCGAGTGAGGAGCGGAGCGAGAGGTGCGCGCAGCGCACGAGGCGGAACAGGCTGAGCCATGCTGAGAATCCCCTGCCCGTGGTGCGGGCCGCGCGACGAGACCGAGTTCGCCTATGGCAGCCAGGCGCACATCGCGTATCCGGTTGATCCATCCACAGTGGACGATGCCGCATGGGCGGCGTACCTCTTCTTCCGCGACAACCCGAGGGGCTGGTTCGCCGAGCGGTGGATGCATCGTGCGGGGTGTCAGCGCTGGTTCAACGTCATCAGGCACACCGTGACGTACGAGATCGCGGCGAGCTATCCACCGGGCGCGGCTGGGCCGGGCGCCGACGCACTTTCCGCCGCGGAGGCGCCGATAGGTCACCGGGCATGAGGATCACCGTCGACGGGCTGGAGCTGGCTGCAGAGCCCGGCGACAGCCTCGCCTCGGCGTTGCTGAGGTCCGGTCGCCGGGTGCTGTCCCAGGGGATATACACGGGCAGACCCCGCGGCTTGGTGTCGGCAGGCGCCGAGGAGAGCAACGTCTTCGTCCAGGTGCTGTCCGGTCCAGGCGAGCCGATGGTGCGGGCCACCGACATCGAGGCCTACGACGGGCTTCGGGTGCGCACGCTGGCCGGTAAGGGTTTGCTGCCGGTCGAACCGGACGGCGCGCGCTACGACAAGACGTTCATGCACACCGACGTGCTCGTCGTCGGCGGCGGACCGGCGGGTCTGATGGCCGCGCTGACCGCAGGGGAGAGCGGCGCCCGGGTGCTGCTGGTCGACGATCAGCCGAGCCTCGGCGGCCGGCTCCTGGCCAGCGGCGTCATCGTGAACGGTCTCGCCGCTGCTGACTGGATCGATTCCATGCGGGCACGGCTGGCTGCGCTGCACGAGGTGGTGCTGCTCAGCCGCACGGCGGTCACCGGCTACTACGACCACAACTACCTGGTTGCGGTGGAGCGGCGCACCGACCACCTGGGAGCGGCTGCGCCGGAGGGGATGTCACGGCAGCGGTTGTGGAACATCAGGGCCGGCCAGGTCGTCCTCGCCACCGGAGCGCACGAGCGGTCCATCGCGTTCCCCGACAACGACCGGCCCGGAATCATGCTGGCCGTGTCGGCTGCCGCCTACGCGGGGCAGCACGGCTGCCTGCCCGGCCGCCGGGCGGTCGTCTTCGGCGCCCACGACGGCGCGCTGGCCGCCGCGGTGGACCTCGCCGATGCCGGGGTCGACGTGGCCGCGGTCCTCGATGTCCGGGACGCGGTGGGCCCGGGATTGGGCGTGGCATTGGCCGAGCGCGGGATCGGTGTCCGCACCGGCACGGTGGTGCGCGGTACCCTTGCCGATGGCGACGGTGTCCTGCGCGCGGTGCTGACGTCGGCCGGAGACACGATCGAGGCCGACCTCCTCGCGGTGTCCGGCGGGTGGAACCCGGCAGTGGAACTGTTCAGCCAGTCCGGCGGGCGCACCGCCTGGTCCGAGAAGGTGGCCGGCTTCCTCCCGGACCGGCCGGCTCAGCCAACCCACTGCGCCGGCGCGTTGACCGGGCTGGTCTCGCTGGAGCGGGTGCTGGCGCAGGGCGCCCGAGCCGGTGCCGAGGCCGCCCACGCGGCCGGGTTCGAGGTGACCGACCTTGCCCTTCCAGCATTAGAGGCTGGCCCCCCAGAGGGTGCTCCTCCGGCGGCGTGCTTCCTCGTCGATTCTTCCGCGGAAGAATCCGACCGTGTGTTCGTCGACCTGCAGCGTGACGTGACGTTGCACGACGTCCGCCGCGCCCTCGGTGCCGGACTCACCTCGGTGGAGCACATCAAGCGCTACACGACGATCGGTACCGCCGCGGACCAGGGACGCGGCTCCGGTGTCCTCGCCGTCGGGGTTCTGGCGCACCTGTCCGGGCGGTCGATGGCCGAGATCGGTACGACGACGTACCGGCCGCCGTACACGCCGATCTCTTTCGCATTGCTGGCCGGGCGCGACCGCGGCCGGCTCGCCGACCCGGAACGGATCACCGCCATGCACGACTGGCACGTCGGGCACGGCGCGGTCTTCGAGGATGTCGGTCAGTGGAAGCGGCCGCGGTTCTTCCCGCAGGGTGAGGAGTCCATGGATGACGCCGTACGCCGGGAGTGCACCGCCGCACGCAGCGGTGTCGCGATGATGGACGCCTCGACTCTCGGAACCATCGAGCTGCAGGGTGCCGACGTCGGCGTACTGCTGGATCGCCTCTATACCAACGTTTTCTCGACGCTGGCGGTCGGGCGTGTGCGCTACGGCGTGATGTGCGGACCCGACGGGATGGTGCTCGACGACGGGACGACTGCGCGACTGGCCGAGGACCGCTGGCTGATGAGCACCACGACCGGCAATGCGGCGAAGATCTTGGATTGGCTGGAGGAATGGCGCCAGACCGAGTGGCCGACTCTGGACGTCCGCTGCACGTCGGTGACCGACCAGTGGTCGACCATAGCCCTGGTCGGGCCGCGCGCACGTGACGTCCTGACCGGACTCGCACCGGAGCTGGACTGCTCGGTCGACGGCTTCCCGTTCATGACCGTCCGCCATGCCGCCGTGGCGGGACTGCCGGCACGGATCATGCGGGTGTCGTTCTCCGGAGAGCTGGCCTACGAGATCAGCGTCGCTTCCTGGTATGCGCCGGCGCTGTGGGAAGCGGTGCACGAGGCGGGGCAGCGGCATGACATCACGCCGTACGGGACCGAGACGATGCACGTGCTGCGCGCGGAGAAGGGCTACCCCATCGTCGGGCAGGACACCGACGGGACGGTCACGCCGCAGGATCTCGGCATGGACTGGATCGTGTCGAAGAAGAAGCCGGACTTCCTCGGCAAACGGTCGTTCGTGCGGGCGGACACCTCCCGCCCCGACCGCCGGCAGCTCGTCGGGGTCGTGCCCGTGGACGGACGCAGCCGGGTCGCCGAGGGAGCGCAACTCGTGGACCACGGCGCGGTGCTCACGGCGACCCCGGTGCCGATGCACGGCCACGTGACGTCGTCGTACGACTCTGTCGCCCTGGGTACGCCATTCGCACTGGCCCTGCTCGAGGGCGGTTCCACACGGTGCGGCGAGGTGCTGGACGCGGTGGACGACGGGATCGCCCTCGCCGTCCGGGTGGTGTCCGCGGTGCCGTACGACCCGGCGGGAACGCGCCGTGACGGTTGACCTTCGAGGGCTACGCCGGAGTCCGCTCGGCGGCCCGCTCGTCACCGGGTCCGTGCAGGCCGTGCGTCTGCACGAACTGCCCTGGCGGACGCTGATCGAGTTGCGGATCGCCACCGCCCCGGACGGGTCGGGTGCCCAGACCGGGGCGGTGGAGTCCGCCCTCGGGCTCGAGCTGCCCTCCGCCGGTCTTGCCTCATCCGACGGGGACCGGCTCGCGGTCTGGCTCGGACCAGGGTGGTGGCTGCTCGACGAGCCGGAGTCCGGCGCCGCGGCGGCCGGCGGCATGGAGGCGTTCGAGGCTCCTATAGTGCAGCTGCTGCGGGCAGCCGGTGGGCCGACCTCGGCGGTCGATGTGTCCGCGGGCTTCGCCGTCTTGGAACTGGCAGGGCCACGCGCCGCCGCCGTCCTCGCCCACGGCTGTTCCATCGACCTGCATCCGCGTGTTTTCGGTCCGGTCCGGGCCGCCCGAACGATGGTGGCCAAGGCCCAGGTGGTGCTGGCCCAGACCGGCGGTGTGGTTCCGACCTACCGGATCTGGGTCAGGTCGTCCTTCGCGCGCTACCTCGCCGAGTGGCTGCTCGACGCGATGACGGAGTACCGCTGACCACGACCTCAGGTATGCGAGACGGGCCGGCTAGGCCGGTTGCGTCATACAGAACGTGCCGGCGGCGTCGCGCTCGAGGGAGATCTCGGTGTCGTCGTCCTCGAAGATGAGGGTCCCCGAGTAGGTGCCCGGCCCTATCGCCTCACCCGGAACGAACGTCACGGTCCCGGGGGTAGGGGCGCCGTCGCTGAACTCCTCCAGGGTCACCTCGTCGCGGTCCTCCTGGCAGAGCAGCGCGTACGCAGCCGTCAGGTCGCCGCCGTCGACCGCACCGGCGAAGGCGAAGCCCAGTGCTGCTGTCAGGGCGGCCTCCTCGTCATTGCCGTCGGAGGGAGTCGGCGACTCAGTTGCCGTCGTGCTCGCCGACTCAGTGGTGGCGGTGGGGGAGCCCGACTCCGTCGTGGCCTCGGTCCCGGATGCCGTGGTGACCGCCGGCGTCGCCGTACCCTCCGCCAGGCTGTCGCAGCCGGTGAGCAGTACGGCGGCGACGATGGCGGACCTGACAACGGTCGCGGGGATCCCTGCAATCATCCTTTCAGCACGCGTCGGGCAGCCCGGGGTTTCATGATCAACTCGGGGTTGTGGTTGCAGTTCGGCGCTTGGCGGCAACCACAAGCCCGATCTGATCACCGGTCACCGGCCACCTGCCGCCTGCCGCCTACGGGACGCTGATGACGATCTTTCCGCGGGCATGCCCTGTCTCGACGCTGGCGAGCGCCTCCCCTGCGCGCTCAAGGGGAACCACGTCGCTCACGTGCGGATCGAGTTTCCCGTCGGAGACGAGGCGCGCAAACTCGGCGAGCACGGTTCCGCTGCCATCGCGGACCACGGCACGCCCGCCGAGTTCGGCCACGACACCGGGATCGACCGTCGTCACCAGCCGCGCGCGGTCGGCGACCAGATCGGCGACCGAGCGCAGGGAGTCTCCGCCGACGA
>JACDAB010000288.1 GCA_013695665.1 Geodermatophilaceae bacterium
GTTCCTGAAGGCCGAGCGCACCAGCGTGCTCGGGATGAGTGAGGCCCAGCGCGCGCAGATGCGGATCGTCACGCGTCGTGGCGGCTTCCGGTCCTTCCCGAAGTGGCAGAGGTCCTCCGACACCCAGACGGCGCAGTCGGTGGTGTGGAAGCCGGAGGTCTGGAAGCGGGTCCGCGCCGACCGCTTCGTGATCCCCTTCAACTACGGCAACAGCCGGGAGCAGCCGATGGTGCTGCTGCAGCACCGCGCCAGCGGCAAGAAGATCTGGGTGGTCTCGGTCCACCTGCAGTCCGGCTCCTCCAAGGCGGCCGTGCGCGAGCGGGAGATCGGGATGCGGCGGATGATCCAGCGGGTCGAGGAGCTCGCCGCGACCGGCCAGCCCGTCCTGCTCAGCGGTGACATGAACGATCGCAAGCGCGTCTTCTGCCAGGTCGTGGGCAAGACCTCGCTGAAGTCGGCCTCCGGTGGCTCCTCGCGCCAGCGCGGCTGTCGCCCGCCGTCCGGCGCCCGCATCGACTGGATCTTCGGGGCCAGCCGGCTCGGGTTCTCCGGCTTCCGCTACGCCGACGGCCGTCGCATCAACAACATCACCGACCACACGGTGCCGGTCGCGACCGTGACCTACTAGACGCCCGGCCGGTCGACATTTGGAAGCAGAGCGGGCGTCGGCGACACTGAGCGCCCACGATCGCGCGCCCCGAGGATGTCCTGCATGCCCGAGCCCCCGCCTGCCGAGCCGTCCGACGGTCCTCGCCGGGCTCGCGCGAGTCGCCGCCGCACCGTGGCGAAGGTGCTCGTCTCCTCGCTCGTGGTGCTGGCCATGGTCACCGGTCTCGGCGTGTTCTTCCTCTACCGCCACCTCAACGACAACCTGACGGTGCTGGAGCCGGGCGACATGCTCACCGACCGGCCCGAGAAGGCCTCCGCGGACGAGCCCGCGGAGCCGCTCAACATCCTGGTGATGGGCTCCGACACCCGCGAGGGCGAGGGCAACGCCATC
This sequence comes from Geodermatophilaceae bacterium, assembly GCA_013695665.1. Classification (GTDB taxonomy): domain Bacteria; phylum Actinomycetota; class Actinomycetes; order Mycobacteriales; family Geodermatophilaceae; genus JACCTY01. The sequence continues at coordinate 1,001 of JACDAB010000288.1, forward strand.
GACAACGTCTCGGGTGCGGCCGGCTCCGACACCACGCTGCTGTTCCACCTCAGCGCCGACCGCGAGAGCGCCTACGGCATCAGCATCCCGCGGGACTCGGTCGTGGACCGGCCCCGGTGCACCACCGCGAAGGGGGAGAAGCTCCCGGCCGAGCCGGACGTGATGTGGAACGAGGCCTTCACCGTCGGCGGCCCGCTGTGCACGGTGCAGCAGCTCGAGCAGCTGAGCGGGGTCTTCGTCGACCACTACGTCGTGGTCGACTTCAACGGCTTCCGCGACATGGTCGACGCGATCGGGGGCGTCGAGGTGTGCATCCCCGAGGACATCGAGGACCCCGAGCACGGCATCAACATCCCGGCCGGCACCCGGGAGGTCTCCGGTCGCGAGGCGTTGAACTACGTCCGCGCCCGCTACACCCTCGGCGACGGCTCCGACATCGGCCGGATCAAGCGTCAGCAGGCGTTCATCGCCGCGATGGCCGCCAAGGTCGTCTCCGGCGGCATGCTGGCCCGCCCCGACCAGCTGGTCGGCTTCCTCGACGCCGCGACGGAGTCGTTGACGGTCGACCCGGGGCTGTCCAACGTCCTCAAGATCGGTCGGATCGGTCTCGGCTTCAGCGGGATCGGCCTGCGCAACATCCGCTTCAGCACCGTGCCCTTCGAGTACGACACCCGCCCCGCCTTCGAGGGCCGGGTCGTCTGGGCCGACGAGGCCGCCGACGTGTGGGCGAAGGTCATCGCAGACGAGCCGCTGACGCGTCGGCTGGAGGACGACACCGTGATCAGCGCGGGCAACGTCCCCGGCACCTCGACCGGCGGGCCCGGCGCCTCGACCGGCTCGTCCCGGGGCGCCTCGTCGTCGTCCCCGCGGGTCGACGCAGCGCGGCAGGCTCAGCTGGAGGCGGCGGGACTCTGTGCCTGACCGGCCCGAGGACGAGACGCCGGCCCAGCGGCGCCGGCGCCTCGACGCGATCTTCGGGGACGTGCTTCCCGAGACCACGCGCGACGAGCGCGCGGAGCAGTCGGGCGAGGCGGAGTCGTCCGGCAC
>JACDAB010000012.1 GCA_013695665.1 Geodermatophilaceae bacterium
GCCCCAAGGTGGTCAGTACGGCGGCCAGCAGCAGGCGGCACCCGGCGGCTCCTCGCCGTACAGCCCGCCGGGTTCCGCTCCCGGTGGTTCCTACGAGCCACCGTCCCCGGCCGGGCAGGGCGGTTCGTCATACTCCCCGCCGGCGCCCGAGAACGGGGGAACCTCCGACACGGTGTCGATGCCGAGCACCGATCAGGACGCCGACCGCGACCGGCCGAACTTGGACAAGCCCTCGCAGTAGCACGGCGGAGATAGAGCAGGTCCACTGCCCGGCGCGCCTGAAGGCCCGCCGGGCAGTGGTTTGTCAGGGTGGAGCAGTGCGTGTGACCGACATCCTCGACAGCGCCGGCCCGGCGCGGCTACGGCGGGCAGCGACGGCGCATGACATGCCGTCGCGCGAGTTCGCGACCGTGCTGACAGCGGCGATGGCGGCGCTCTGGGCCATGTCGGTGGGCGTTCTGGCCGTGGTGGCGCTGGTCCTGGTCGGCTGGCTGGTCGACGGGCGCACGGGCGCAGACGCAGCCCAAGCCGCGCAGATCGCGCTACAGGCCTTTCTGCTCGCCCACGGAGCCACCCTCACCGTCGATTGGGGAGTGGTCGGGCTCCTCCCGCTGGGCCTGACTCTGCTCCCGGCCTGGTTGCTCATGCGGGCCGGTGCGTCCGTAGCCCGTCGTCGCGACGTGAAGACCCTCCCGCAGGTCGGCGAGGCCGTTGCCGCCCTCACGATCGTGTACGCGGTCCTCGCCGTCCTACTGACCACGCTGGCCAACACCGACGCTGCGAGCGCGGAACCCCTTCGCGCCGGCGCCGGTGCCGGCATCCTGGCGGTCGCGGCCAGCGCCGTAGGTGTCGTGCGGGTCAGCGGCCTCGGGCGGCTTCCGGTAGCGGGATTCCCCGGGCCCCGCCGGGCATCCGCTGCGGCCGTGAGCGCGGGCTGCCTGGCCGTCGTCGCCGGCGGTGCACTGGCCGTGGCGATCGCCCTGGCCGTCGACACCGGCCGGTACGCCGAGCTGTCCCGTGCCGTCGCGCCGACGGGGACCGGCGCGGTCGGCTTGGCGCTGGCCGGCCTGCTCCTGCTACCCAACGCCGTCCTGTTCGCCGCCTCCGTCGGCGTGGGGCCGGGCTTCGCCCTCGGGCGGGGGACCTGGGTCGGCGCATTCGATGTCCACCTGGACACGGTGCCTGCGCTGCCCCTGCTGGCGGCGCTCCCGGATGGCGGCCAGCCCCCGCTGGCAGCTCTGCTCATCCCGGTTCTCGCCGGCATCGCGATCGGTGTTGTCCTGATCCGTCGACTGGACATTGACGACGAGCGGAGCCCGATCTCGGCAGCGGCCTGGGCTGCCGCGTGCGGTGTGCTGACAGGTGCGCTTCTTGGGGTCGCCGCATACGCAGCCGGAGGTCCGCTCGGGTCTGGACAGCTGGCGACGATCGGGCCGAGCGGATGGGTGACTGCGGCCTACGCAGCGGTTGAGCTTGCGGTCCTGGCCGCGTTCACCGCGGGCATCCTGCGCTGGCGCGAGCGGCACGCCAACAGGGCCTCGTAGCGTCCGCGGGCCGGCGTTGGCGTGGTGGACGGGGCGTCGGGGAGACTCTCCCGGTGCCCGCCCGTCTGGTCGTCCTGGTCTCCGGGACCGGCAGCACCCTGCAGGCACTGCTTGATGCCACCGCAGACCCCTCGTACGGCGTCGTTGTGGCGGCCGTCGGTGCCGACCGTGCCGGCTGCGAGGGACTGCGCCGAGCGGAGCGGGCCGGCGTACCCACGTTCGTTTGCCGGGTTGCCGATCATGACGACCGGGCCGCCTGGGATCGGGCCCTGGCCGACCACTGCGCGGGGTTCGGACCCGATCTCGTGGTATCCGCCGGCTTCATGAAGCTGGCCGGTCCGGTGTTCCTGGACCGCTTCGGCGGTCGTTTCGTCAACAGCCATCCGGCGTTGCTGCCGGCCTTCCCTGGCATGCACGGCCCGCGCGACGCCCTCGCCTACGGCGTCAAGGTGACTGGCTGCACGTTGTTCATCGTCGATGCCGGGATCGACACCGGGCCGGTCGCGGCGCAACGCGCGGTCGAGGTGCATGACGAGGACGACGAGCAGAGCCTGCACGAACGGATCAAGCTGGCCGAACGCGGGATGCTCGTCGATGTCGTCGGGCGGATGTTGCGAGAGGGCTACCGCGTCACTGGAAGGAAGGTCACCATTCCGTGAGTCAGCGTGAGATCCGACGAGCGATCATCAGCGTTTACGACAAGACCGGGTTGACGGAACTCGGGTCCGCCCTGGACGCAGCGGGTGTGCAGATCGTCTCCACCGGATCCACCGCGGCCAGACTGCGGGAGGCCGGCGTCACGGTCACCGCGGTCGAGGATCTGACCGGCTTCCCAGAGTGTCTCGACGGGCGGGTCAAGACGCTGCACCCCGCCGTACATGCCGCGATTCTCGCGGACCGGCGTAAACCCGGTCACCGGGCGCAGCTCGCGGACCTCGGTATCGAAGCGTTCGATCTCGTCGTGGTGAACCTGTATCCGTTCCGGGAAACCGTCGCCTCCGGTGCGGAGGAGGACGACGTCGTGGAACAGATCGACATCGGCGGGCCGGCGATGGTGCGTGGCGCGGCCAAGAATCATCAGTCCGTTGCCGTGGTGGTGGATCCGAACCGCTACCCCGACGTCGTCTCGGCTGTCCACAGTGGAGGGTTCGATCTCGAGACCCGGCGCGGTCTGGCCGCAGACGCGTTCGCCCATACGGCGGCGTACGACGCGGCGGTGGCCGAGTGGTTCGCCGGTGCGCCGCAGGCGGTTGCCGATGAGGAACTGCCGCCCTACCTCAGCATCTCGCTGGAGCGCGCGGAGGTGCTGCGCTACGGCGAGAATCCGCACCAGCGGGCAGCACTCTATGTCCAGGAGGGTGAACCGCCGGGCCTGGCCAACGCCGACCAGCTGCACGGGAAGGCGATGTCCTACAACAACTACGTCGACGCCGATGCCGCACGGCGGGCGGCGTACGACCAGGTCGGTCCCTGCGTCGCGATCATCAAGCACGCCAACCCATGTGGCATCGCACTGGGTACCGATGCCGCGGACGCCTACCGGAAGGCGCACGCGTGCGACCCGGTCTCGGCCTTCGGTGGTGTCATCGCCGCCAACGTCCCGGTGACCCGCGCCATGGCCGAGCAGGTGGCCGACGTATTCACCGAGGTCGTCATCGCACCGTCCTATGAGGACGGTGCCGTCGACGTTCTTGCCGCCAGCAGGAACGTCCGGGTACTGGTGAGCCCGCCTCCGACGATGGCCGTCCGGGAGCTGCGCCAGCTCACCGGCGGGATGCTGGTGCAGCAGCCGGACCTGCTCGACGCCGACGGTGACCAGCCGGCCGGCTGGTCGCTGGCCATCGGTGCGGCCGCTGACGAGGAGACGCTGGCTGATCTGCGGTTCGCCTGGCGGGCGATCCGCTCGGTGCGCTCGAACGCGATCCTGCTGGCGACGGGCGGGGCGACCGTGGGCATCGGGATGGGCCAGGTCAACCGGGTCGACGCCGCCCGGCTGGCGGTCAGCCGAGCCGCGGAACGGGCGCGCGGCTCCGTGGCCGCCGGGGATGCGTTCTTCCCGTTCCCCGACGGGCTCCAGGTGCTGCTCGACGCCGGCGTGAGGGCCGTCGTACAGCCAGGTGGCTCGGTTCGCGATGCCGAGGTTCTCGCGGCTGCCGCCGCGGCCGGCGTACCGGTCTATCTCACCGGCACCCGACACTTCACGCACTGAGCCGATGACCTTGCCGAGCACGGATCAGACCGGGGTGGACTTCGCCCGGGTGGATTGGGGCGAGGAGACACTGCACGGCATCCGTTTCGCCGACTGCCGGTTCACCGACGCGCGACTGGTGGAACTCAACACGCGGTCCTGTGTCTTCGAGAACTGCGACTTCACCGGTGCCCGACTGGCGAGTTCGCGGCACGAGTCCACGGCCTTTCTGCACTGCCGCTTCCAGCGCAGCGTGCTGTGGGTCGCGGAGTTCGTGCAATGCAAGCTGACCGGGTCCGAGTTCGTGAATGCCGAGTTCTCTGCCGTGACAGTCCGGGGCGGTGACTGGTCCTGGGTGAGTCTGCGCGGGGTGGACCTGCACGGTCTCGATCTGCAGGGCCTGAAGCTGGCTTCGGCAGACCTCAGCGACGCCGATCTGCGGGAGACCGATCTGCGGGGCTGTGACCTCGACCACGTTCGGCTCACCGGCGCCAGGCTGGCGGGCGCGGATCTGCGCGGTGCGCAGACCGGTGAGCTCGACTGGCGAGAGCTGAACCTGTCGGGCGTCCGCGTGGACCTCGAGCAGGCGCTGGCCATCGCCGCCGCGCAGGGCGTGCGGATCGGTTGAGCGGCCGCAGGGTCTGGCTGAGCGGCCCGCCCGGTCTGCGACACTCTGCGGCGTGACTGCGACGATCCTGGACGGTCGGGCCACCGCTGCCTCGATCAAAGCCGAGTTGAGCGTGCGGGTGGCGGCGCTGACCCAGCGGGGCATCGTTCCCGGGCTGGGGACGGTGCTCGTGGGCGACGATCCGGGCAGCCACGCCTACGTGACAGGCAAACACGCCGACTGCGCCAAGGTTGGAATCGCGAGCCTGCAGCGTGAACTGCCGGGGGACGCGTCGCAGGCCGACGTCGAGGAGGTCGTGGCCGAGCTGAACGCCGACCCCGCCTGCACGGGTTACATCGTCCAGCTCCCGCTGCCCCGTGGACTCGATGCCAACCGGGTGCTGGAACTGATGGACCCGGACAAGGACGCCGACGGCCTGCACCCGATGAACCTCGGCCGGCTCGTGCTCGGCGAACCGGCCCCCCTGCCGTGTACGCCGCACGGCATCGTGGTGCTGTTGCAGCGCTACGGGGTCGAGCTGGCAGGTGCCGAGGTGACCGTGCTCGGCCGCGGGGTGACAGTGGGACGGCCGCTGGGGCTGCTGCTGACCCGGCGCTCGGAGAACGCCACAGTGACGCTGTGCCACACGGCCACGAGAGACCTGTCCCAGCACCTGCGCCGAGCCGACATCATCGTCGCTGCAGCAGGGGTACCCGGCCTCGTGACCGCGGACCTGGTGCGTCCAGGTGCCGCCGTCCTGGATGTCGGGATCACCCGCACCGAATCCGGCCTGGCCGGTGATGTCGCCCCCGACGTACGGGAGGTGGCGGCCTACCTCGCCCCGATGCCGGGCGGGGTCGGCCCGATGACCCGGGCGATGCTGCTGACGAACGTGGTGGACCGCGCCGAGGCGCGGGGATGACCGAGGGCGCCGGCGCGCCACGGCGGCCCGGTTGATCGGGTGACGATGCGGCCGCAGGTTCCCTTCATCCTGGTCTGGGCGGTGGTCCTGGTCGGGATGGGCCTGATCGCCACCGAGTACTGGCGGCGCGGCCTTACGATCGTCGGTGCCGCTGCCGTGCTGGCCGGCATACTGCGCCTGGTGCTGCCGACGCGCCGCGCCGGGTGGCTGGTCGTGCGCAGCCGGACGGTGGACGTGTTGTGCTTTGAGGTCCTCGGTGTCGCGCTTGCTGTGACGGCCATCGCCGTACCGGCTGATTAGCCCGGCTCCCCCGCCTTCGCTAGCCTCGCCCATATGGCAAACACGGGAAAGGTGACTGTCGTCGGTGCCGGTTTCTACGGGTCGACCACAGCCCAGCGGCTGGCCGAGTACGACATCTTCGAGACCGTCGTGCTCACCGACATTCTCGAGGGCAAACCCGAGGGCATCGCGTTGGACATCAACCAATCTCGCCCGATCGAGGGATTCGAGACCACGGTTGTCGGCGTCGGCGGCGGGTCCTACGAAGGGACCGAGGGCTCCGATGTCGTAGTGATCACCGCCGGGCTGCCTCGCAAGCCGGGCATGAGCAGGATGGACCTGCTGGAGACCAACGCGAAGATCGTCCGGGGAGTCACCGAGAGTATCGCGCGGACCTCGCCGGACGCGGTCCTGGTGGTCGTGTCCAACCCGCTGGACGAGATGACCGCGTTGGCGCAACTGGCATCGGGATTCCCGAAGCAGCGCGTGCTCGGGCAGGCCGGAATGCTCGACTCGGCCCGGTTCGTGAACAACATCGCCGAGGTGCTGCAGGTGCCGGTCCGGTCGGTGTCGTGTCTGACGCTCGGCTCGCACGGCGAGACGATGGTGCCGGTCCCGTCGAGGTGCACGGTCGACGGCGCACCGCTGACCGACCGGCTCTCCGTGGAGCAGATCGACGAACTCGTCACCCGGACCCGCAACGGCGGCGCCGAGGTGGTCGCCCTGCTCAAGACCGGTTCGGCGTACTACGCGCCCTCAGCTGCCGCGGCGCGGATGGTGCGGAACATCGCGGAGGACACCGGCGCCGAGCTACCCGTGTGCGCGTGGGTCGACGGTGAGTACGGCATCTCCGGTGTCTACCTCGGTGTCGTCGCCTCGGTCGGTGCCGGTGGCGTGAAGCAGGTTGTCGAGGTGCCGCTGACCGACTCCGAGCTGGCCGGCCTGCGCGAGGCGGCCGAGGCGGTCCGCGCCAAGCAAGCAGACATCGCCAACCTCTGAGGAGCCCTTCCCGCATGCCGAAGATCGCCGTCAAGAAGCCCGTCGTCGAACTCGACGGCGACGAGATGACCCGGATCATCTGGTCGTTCATCAAGGAGCAGCTGATCCTGCCCTACCTCGATGTCGAACTGGACTATTACGACCTCGGCATCGAGCACCGCGACGCCACCGACGACCAGGTGACCGTGGATGCGGCCGAGGCCGTCAAGCGGCACGGCGTCGGCGTCAAGTGCGCGACGATCACCCCTGACGAGGCCCGGGTCGCCGAGTTCGGGCTGAAGAAGATGTGGCGCTCGCCGAACGGAACGATCCGCAACATCCTCGGCGGCGTGATCTTCCGCGAGCCGATCGTCATGCGCAACATCCCCCGGCTCGTGCCCAGCTGGACCAAGCCGATCATCATCGGCAGGCACGCCTTCGGCGACCAGTACCGCGCCACGGACTTCGTCGTACCGGGCCCGGGGACCTTGACCATGACCTACACGCCCACCGACGGTTCAAAGCCGATGGAGCTTGAGGTCTATGACTTTCCCGGCGGTGGCGTCGCGATGGCGATGTACAACCTGGACGAGTCGATCAGGGACTTCGCCCGCGCCTCGCTGCGCTACGGCCTCAACCGGGGCTACCCCGTCTATCTGTCGACGAAGAACACCATTCTCAAGGCGTACGACGGCCGGTTCAAGGATCTCTTCGCCGAGGTGTACGCGGCGGAGTTCGCGGCGGACTTCCAGGCCGCGGGTCTCACCTATGAGCACCGGCTCATCGACGACATGGTGGCCGCCGCTCTGAAGTGGGAAGGCGGCTACGTCTGGGCCTGCAAGAACTATGACGGCGACGTGCAGTCCGACACCGTGGCGCAGGGCTTCGGATCGCTCGGTCTCATGACGTCGGTGCTGCTGACACCGGACGGGAAGACGGTGGAGGCGGAGGCGGCGCACGGGACGGTGACGCGGCACTTCCGCGAGCACCAGAAGGGGAACCCCACCTCGACGAACCCGATCGCCTCGATCTTCGCCTGGACCCGGGGACTGGCCCACCGCGGCACGCTCGACGGCACCCCTGACGTCACGGCCTTCGCCGAGACGCTCGAACGGGTCTGCGTCGAGACTGTCGAGGGTGGCCAGATGACGAAGGACCTCGCGTTGCTCGTCAGCCGCGATACGCCGTACCTCAGCACGCAGGACTTCCTCGCCGCGATCGACGAGAACCTGCAGAAGGCCATGGCTACCTGACCGGGGTCGCCAATTGTGTGAGTCGCCGCACGAGAGCTGGCTTGCGGGTCATTCACGTCACCGCCGCAGACATGCATCGACCAGATGAGACGGTTGCCGCCGTCCGGGCAGCGCTGGCCTCGTGATTGCTCATCAGCTGTCCCGGAGGGACCACTCCACGCCGGACGGGGTGTCGCGAACATCGACGCCGGCGCTCACGAGGCTGTCCCTGACCGTATCGGCGGTGGCGAAATCCTTCGCCGCTCGGGCGTCCGCGCGCACCCGCAGCAGCGCCTCGACGAACGGTGCGACCCGCGCACCCGGATCCCCGGACCCCGCGCCGGCCAACCCGCCCAGCCGCACCACCATCGAGCGCAGCAGCGAACGGGCGTAGTCACCCTCGTCGGAGGTCAGCGTGTCCGCCGCCCAGTCGGTCACCGTCTGCTCCAGCGCCAGGATCGCGGCGATGCAACCCTCGACATCGCGACCTTCCAGCGCCGCGACGAACGCGGCCTCGTGCGCGTTCGCGGCGGCGCGCACCGACTCCGCGGGCCGCTCCACCGGCATCGGCGCCTCCCGCACCGAAGGAGATCCGCCCGATGCGCGGGTCCCGGTCAGTTCGGCGAAGGTCACGACACTGCCGCTGGTGAACACCACACTCTTGCCCGCACGCCGGATCGTCAGCGTGCCGTTGCCGACGACGGTCGCCGTTGCGGCGCCAGGGTCGAGGACGCAGCCGGTGTGCTCGTCCACCCCGAGCACGAACGTCCCGGTGGGCAGGTCGCGCTCCATCAGCGCAAGACGCCGCTCCCCGAGATAGCAGAAGCGGGTGTCGTGGTGGCCGCCTTCGGCGTTGTCGTAGTGCGGGATGACCGCAGCGGGCAGGCCGGTCAGGTCGTGGACGAGATCAAGACCGCCCCGCCACGCCGACAACTCGCCGGCCTTGTAGATCTCGTACACGGGCACCGTGTGCGAACCGAGCGTCAGCGCGGCGGCACTGGCGAAAACGACCACGCCGCCGGAGCGGACGACCTCGCCCAGCAGCACCGGCACCGGCGTTCCGGTCCACTGCCGCAGGGCGTACGTCGGACTGCCCGGCCCGGCGAACACCCAGCGCGCGGCCCGCAGCGCGGCGAGCGCCTGTTCGCGGGCCACCCCCGCAGGCGGCTCCTCCGCCCAGGGCAGTACGTCGACGCTGCGGCCGACGCTGTCGCGAAAGTATGCGCGCGCCCGGGCGGTGATGTCGGCGGCGTTCTCCTGGAAGCCGTACGGCGTGTCCAGCAGCAGCGCCGAACCGTCGCCGACGAGGTCGAACAGCTGACGGTGGACCTTGATCATGGTGGGCGACGTCTCACCTGACCCCATGATGACCAGCCGCCCTGTCATGTGAGCCCGCTGCGGTTGGCGGCTACCGTCGCCGGGCCGGGGGACTGTGCTGGGATCGTGGGTAGCGGCACGCCAGCGAGCCTAAGCGCGCGGACGCCGTCGGCTATCCTCAGCCCGTGTCGGAGCCTCCGAGTAGGCCCCGCCGCACCCTGAGTCCGGTCAGCGGTGTGGCTTGAGCATCGCGCTGGACGTCGTACTCGTCGTCGTCTTCATCCTGATCGGCGGGCTGTTCGTCGCGGCAGAGATCTCGCTGATCTCCCTACGCGAGGGACAGCTGCGCAGTCTCTCCCAGCGGGGCAGGCGCGGGGGGCGCCTGGCCCGGCTGATGGCCGATCCGAACCGGTTCCTCGGCGCCGGGCAGATCGGGGTGACCCTGGCCGGCTTCCTTTCCGCAGCCTTCGGTGCGGCCACCTTGTCGCAGCCCTTCGCCGCCTGGCTCGTCGGGCGTGGGTTGAGTCCCGGCCTCGCCCAGGCCGCGGCGCTGGTTCTCATCACGATCGTCATTACCTACGTCTCCCTCGTCCTCGGAGAGCTGGCGCCCAAGCGGCTGGCCCTGCAACGCGCCGAGGGCATCGCCTTGGTGGTGGCGGCACCGCTGGACCGGATCGCCACCGTGCTGCGCCCGGTGATCTGGCTGCTGTCGAAGTCCACCGATGTCGTCATCCGGGCCTTCCGCGGCGACCCCGGCAGGCGCGGGGAGGCGATCACGCAGGAGGAACTGCGCGATCTCGTAGCCGCGCACGAATCGCTGACCAGCGACGAGCGCGCCCTGATCGACGACGTGTTCGCCGCGGGTCAGCGGCAGATCTCCGAGGTGATGATCCCCAGGACCGAGGTCGATTTCCTGGATGCGGGCCTGACCGTGAGCCGGGCCGGCCGCCAGGTGGCGGACTCACCGCACTCCCGCTACCCCGTGGTCGGGCGCAGCCAGGACGATGTCCTCGGCTTCGTGCACATCCGCGACCTGCTGGCCCCCTCGCACCCCGCCGGTCGCGCGGCCACGGTCAGGGACGTTGCCCGCGAAGTCGTTCAGCTTCCCGGCTCGAAGAAGGTCCTCGCCGCCCTGTCGCAGATGAGACGCGAGGGGTACCACCTGGCCATCGTCGTCGACGAGTATGGCGGCACCGACGGCATCGTCACCCTCGAGGACCTGATCGAGGAGGTCATCGGGGAGATCCGGGACGAGTACGACGCCGTGATCGACGCGCCGCGGCACTCGGCTTCGGGCGAGATCGAGGTGGACGGCCTGCTCAACCTGGACGATTTCGCCGAAGCGACCGGGCTGCAGCTGCCCGACGGACCGTATGAGACCGCGGCCGGCTTCGTGCTGTCCCGGTTGGGACAGCTCCCGGCGGTCGGTGACGCGGTCCGCGTCGAGGGCCGCAGCCTCGACGTTCTGGAGCTCGACGGCAGGCGGATCGCCCGGCTCCGGCTTGGCCCGGCCGAGCCGGACCCAGCAGCCGCCGCGCTGCATCCGTAGCGCTGACCGTGCGGAGGCAGCCGGATGGGCGCCTCAGGCTCGTGACTGCGCGAACTCCCAGGCATCGGCCACCATCACGTCGATCTCGGGGTGGGCCGGCTCCCAGGCGAGTTCGGCGCGGATGCGTTCGCTGGAGGCCACCAGCACCGCTGGATCGCCGGGGCGGCGCGGACCCACCTCGGCAGGGACCGGGTGCCCGGTGACCCGGCGGGCAGCCTCGATCACCTCGCGGACGGAGAATCCGGAGCCGTTGCCCAGGTTGTAGATCCGGTGCGATCCGGGGTCGCAGGACTCCAGGGCGAGCTGGTGGGCGCGGGCGAGGTCGGCGACGTGGATGTAGTCGCGCACACAGGTGCCGTCCGGCGTCGGCCAGTCCTCGCCGAAGACGGCGATGCTGTCCCGCTCACCGGAGGCCACCTGCAGCGCGATCGGGATCAGGTGCGTCTCCACGGCGTGCCGCTCACCGAAACCGGCGTGTGCCCCCGCGACGTTGAAGTAGCGAAGGCTGACCGCACCGAGTCCGTGTGCCAGCGCCTCGCCGGCGAGCATCCGGTCGACAGCAAGCTTGCTGTGCCCGTAGGTGTTGGTGGGCGCGTTGGGCGCGGTCTCGTCGATGGGGACCGTCTCGGGCTCGCCGTACGTCGCGGCGGTGGAGGAGAACACGATCCGGCGTACCCCGACCTGCCGCATCGCGTCGAGCAGCGCCAACGTTCCGCCGACGTTGGTGCGCCAGTACAGCTCCGGTCGCTGCTGCGACTCGCTCACGAGCGACTTCGCGGCGAAGTGCAGCACGGCGTCGAACTCGGCCGTCAGAACCGTTGCGCTGTCGACGATGTCCGCCTCGACGAACTCCGCACCGGCCGGTACGGCGTCGCGGTGCCCGGTGGACAGGTCGTCCAGGACCGTCACCTGGTGCCCAGCGGCGAGCAACTGGGCGGCGACGACGCTGCCGATGTAGCCGGCACCTCCGGTCACGACCAACTTCACAGGGGTCCCCTCGTTGACGCCAACTCGAGGAAGGGTGCCATACGCCGAGGCTGGGGCCCGGCAACCGGGGGATGCGATGATCGGCCCGACTACCGTCGGAGAGAATGGAGGCTGGCCGGTGACGGTGAAGCCACGTGCGGACATCGCCGCTCTGCCCGCATACAGGCCCGGCCGCAGTCCGGCCGACCTGGCCCGCGAGCTCGGCCTGCCGTCAGCGGTGAAGCTGGCGAGCAACGAGGTCGCCTTCGAGCCGCTGCCCAGCGTGATCGCCGCGGTCACAGCGGCCGCAGCCAGCATGAACCGCTACCCCGACAACAGCGCGCAGCTGCTCACCGAAACACTTGCCGTCCGCGCCGCAGTGGACACCGCCCAGATCGCCGTGGGCTGCGGATCGGTCAGCCTCTGCCAGCAGCTCCTGCAAGCCTTCGCGGGACCCGGTGACGAGGTGATCTTCGCCTGGCGGTCCTTCGAGGCCTACCCGCTGCTGGTCTCGGTGTCCGGTGCAACCCAGGTGCGGGTGCCGCTCAAGGACCGCTATGACCACGACCTCGACGCGATGGCCGCGGCGATCACCGACCGGACGAGGGTCGTCTTCGTCTGCAGCCCGAACAATCCGACCGGTACGGCCGTCGCCAACGGCGACCTACAGCGCTTTCTCGATGCTGTCCCGGACTCGGTCCTGGTGGTGCTGGACGAGGCCTACCGCGAGTTCGTCACCGACCCCGACGTGCCGGACGGGATCGAGTTCTCTGCCGGGCGACCGAACGTGTGTGTCTTGCGCACCTTCTCCAAGGCCTACGGCCTGGCCGGGATGCGGGTGGGCTACCTGGTGGCCGGGGACCCCGAGGTCGCCGCGGCCGTCCGCAAGACGTATGTGCCGTTCTCGGTGTCAACGGTTGCCCAGGCGGCCGCGGTGGCCTCCCTCGCGGCTGAGGACGAGCTGCTGGCCCGTTGTCAGCGGGTCGTGCTGGAGCGCGAACGCGTGGTCTCGGCCTTGCGCGAGCTGGGTGCCGACGTCTCTCGTAGCGAGGCCAACTTCGTCTGGCTGCCGCTGGGGGACGCGACGATGGACTTCGCCGCCGGCTGTGAGCAGCGCGGCATCATCGTGCGGCCCTTCGCCGGGGACGGCGCCCGGATCACCATCGGCGATCCGGCGGAGAACGACGCGTTTCTGACGATCATGTCTGAGTGGCATGCCGGTCGGCCGGTCACATGAGCGTCGGGACGTCAACGTCGGGTAGCGAACCGGAGGACAGCGAACCGACGGACAGCGAACCGACGGACAGCGAATCCGAGGATACCGACCTCGTCGCCGCCGAACTCATCAGTCGGCGGAACTACGCGGCCATCGACGCCATCACGCCGTACCTGCCGGATCTGGATGCGGCTACCCGTGCCGACGTGCGAAGTCTGTGCCGGTTCGCGCTGCGACTGCTGGAATTGGATGCCGAGGACTTCGCCTCGTTCCCCGACGTCCCCCATGAGCTGTCTGCGCTGATCAGCTCCGCGCACATCCCCGCCAGCCCGCTGCAGCCTGACCGCGGCGCCCTGGGCAGCCTGCGCCCGACGTACCGGCTCTTCCTCGAGGTGCTGGCCGTGCGGTGGGAGCGCGGCGAACTCACTAGTGTGCTCGCCGTCTTGCACCTCATGGCCGAGTACCTCCCGCTGCTGGCGTGGGAACCGGTGCTCGGACACGCCGGCGACCCGGCCCGGCTGGGGCCTGCGGTCCGCGGCGCGGGCAGCCGGTGGGCGACCGAGGATCCCAAGTGCGACCACCCGAGGGCGTTGCGCCGGTCGCTGCGAACCGTGCTGCACATCGTGGACCAGGACATCGAGCAGTGGCAGCGATACCTGGATCGGGACCATTCGCGGGTCAGTGCCGCGCTGGGGCAGTGCGCTTCCCACCCGACCCGGGGCAGGCCCGATCCTGGTCGCCTGTGCTCGACTCCCTGTACGGTCTGGAGCCGGCTCGATCCGGCCCGGGCCGAGGATCTGGAACGCCGGATGACCCTGGTCGGGCTCTTCGTGGACTCCCCGGTGCTCGCCCTGCGGCACGCCGCGCCGGTCGGGCACGGGTTCGGTGTGCCCGACCGCCAGGAACTTCTCGAGGAGTGGCGGGCCACCTGGGACCGGCTCAGCACGCCCTGGAAAGGCGGGCGCAACCCGCTGCACGATGCCACCGCGCACGACACCCCACTGCCTGGGCTGGCGGCCTTCCTGTCCGCGGTGGCCGGGGTATCGCTGCAGCCGCTGGGAGTCCTCGATCAGGTGGACGATCTGCTTGCGCGCCGGCTAGGCGTCACGGTCGAGACCGGCGAGCCGACCCGGCCCGATACCGTGGCGCAGTGACCGCATCGGCTCGTCCCCGTGTGTTGTCAGGGATCCAGCCGACTGCGGACTCCTTCCACCTGGGCAATTACCTTGGCGCGCTGCGGCAGTGGGTAGCCCTGCAGGACACCCACGACGCGTTCTACTGCGTCGTGGACCTGCACGCGATCACCCTGGACCAGGACCCGGCGCAGCTGCGCCAGCGCACCCGGGTCAGTGCCGCCCAGCTCATCGCCATGGGCATCGACACCGCCCGGAGCACGCTGTTCGTGCAGAGCCAGGTACCGGAGCATGCCCAGCTCTGCTGGGTCCTCCAGTGCCTCACCGGCTTCGGCGAGGCCGGGCGGATGACCCAGTTCAAGGACAAGTCCCAGCGGGGCGGCGCCGAGCGCTCCAGTGTCGGGCTGTTCACCTATCCGATCTTGCAGGCGGCCGACATCCTGCTCTATGCCGCTGACCAGGTGCCGGTCGGTGAGGATCAACGCCAGCATCTGGAGTTGACCCGCGATCTCGCGCAACGGTTCAACTCCCGGTTCGGGCCGACCCTCACGGTGCCGTCGCCGTACATCGTGAAGAACACGGCGAAGATCACCGACCTGCAGGACCCGACGGCGAAGATGAGCAAGTCCTCCTCCTCGCCGGCCGGGATTGTCGACCTGCTCGACGATCCGGCCCGCAGCGTCAAGAAGATCCGCGGCGCCGTCACCGACACCGAACGTGAGATCCGCTTCGACCCGGCCGGGAAGCCGGGCGTCTCGAATCTGCTCACCATCCTCTCCGCACTGACCGGCGAGGGCACCGCCATTCTCGAGCAGCGCTACGCAGGGGCCGGGTACGGCGATCTCAAGGCGGAAGTGGCCGAGGCCGTCGTGGCCGTGGTGGAGCCGATCCGCACGGCGACCGCGGAGCTGCTCGCAGATCCGCAGGAACTCGACGCGCAATTGGCGGTCGGGGCCGAGCGCGCGCGGTCGGTCGCCGGCTCCACGCTCGCCGCGGTGTACGACCGGATCGGCTTTCTGCGCGCGGGCAAGGAATAGCGGGTCCGTGAGCCCACTGGTCCTAGGAGTGGCGATTGCCCTCCCCGAGCCGATGGCCACCGAGCTGACGCAGTGGCGGGCGCGGGTGGGCGATCCGCAGGCGAGGAAGGTGCCGCCGCATGTCACCCTGCTGCCGCCCACCCGGGTTGCGGAGGCGTCGATCTCCGACGTTCGCCGGCATCTGCGCGACGTGGCGGCGGTGGCCGGTCCGTTCGAGATGCATCTGCACGGAACCGGGACGTTCAGGCCGATCTCGCAGGTCGTGTTCGTCGCGGTCGCCAGCGGGATCTCCTACTGCGAGTTGATGGAGGCTGACCTCCGCTCGGGGCCGCTGGAGCGCGACATCGAGTTTCCCTACCACCCGCACGTGACCGTCGCCCACGACGTACCGGTCGAGATGCTCGATCATGCCTACGACGGACTGGTTGGCTACGACGCGCGGTTCACCGTGGATGCCTTCACCGCGTTCGAGCAGGATCAGGACGGGCGCTGGCAGCCGCGCCATCACTTCCCGTTCGGTCGGCAGCCGTGAGCACGGAACAGGAGAGCAAGCCCGGGCTCGGGTCCCGCGTGATGGCCGGGTGGAGAGCCCAGCGGGCTCGCCGGCCCTGGCTGAACCACCTCGTCCGCGCCGCCTCCCACTACGCCTCCCGCCAGGCCGACCTGCTCGCTGCCGCGATCACCTACTTCGGGTTCCTCGCACTCTTCCCGGTGATTCTGCTCGCCGTTTCCGTCGCCGGCTTCGTCCTCAGTGGACGACCGGATCTGCTGAACGACCTGATCCAGGAAATCCGGGTGGCGATTCCCGGCGAGCTGGGCCAGACAGTGGTCGACGGCGTCGTCACGGCCACCGAGTCCCGTGGCGCGGTAGGAATAGTCGGCCTGCTCGGCCTGCTGTACGCCGGGATCGCCTGGATGAGCAAGGTACGCGTCGCGATGCAGACGATCTGGCGCGGGAAACCCGATCAGGGAGCCTTCGTCAAGGATAAGATCCGAGACCTGCTGTCGCTGATCGGGCTGGGCGTCGCAATCCTGGCCTCCATCGCGCTGACCGCCCTCGCCACGGGGCTCACCTCCCTGGTGATCGATTTCCTCGGATTGTCCGACGTTCCGGGCATCGGGGTGGTCACCAGGCTGATCGGAATCCTGATCGCGGTGGCCGGCGACACGCTGATCTTCTTGTGGCTGTTTACCCGGCTGCCGCGTATGGACGTGCCAGTCCGCCAGATTCTCCCTGGCGCGGTGTTCGGGGCGGTCGGGTTCGAGATCCTCAAGCTGGTCGGCACCCTATACATCGCTCAGGTGGCCCGGAGCCCCGCCGCTGCGGCGTTCGGCAGCCTCATCGGGCTGCTCGTATGGATCTACATCGTGTCGCGGTTCCTGCTCTTCGCCGCGGTGTGGACATCGACCCTGCCGGCCGTGTCGGACCGGATCATCGCCGAAGCGGCCGAGGACTCTCCCGAACCTGTCATCGAGGGTCCGCGGGTGCCGCCGCTGAAGCGACCCGTCGAGGGCAGGCCGAGCACGTCGGCGGTGGCGGCAGGCCTGGTCGGCGTGGGCGCTGTGGTGGGAGCGCTCGCTCCACCGGCGTTGCGCCGATGGTGGCGTAGCACTGGGCGGCGCCCGTCGGGCGCCGGGCGCGACGGCGGGTCCGATGGCACCTCGAGCGGGGCTCATCGAGGGGCATGACGTACGTGGCGAGAGCACCCGTCGGCTGCTCAGTGGCGGCGGCCTCGCCGCCATGTGACCTGCGCAGCCGGCCGAGACCAGCATCAGATTCGGCGCCGCCGACCGCGAAGGACAAGGCCGACGACGAGCGCGCTGCTTAGCCCGAGCCCGACGAGCAGGACGGGCGCGGGGGAGTCGGTGGGCGCGCTGCCGACCCCTCCGGTAACCGCGAGCGCATCCTCCGAGCTGTGCACCGTGGGCTCCGTCGAGCGCTCGGCCGGAGCAGGGACACCCGGCGGCCGGGGCTGCACGAGCTCACCGACCGGTGCGGTGCCCTCGGGGAGGGCGAAGCCCCAGTCCAGCAGCAGGGCGGCCTGCGCGACCATCGGAATCGGCGCCTGCTCGCCGAGCATCATGCTGACGACGAGGCGGGTGCCGTCCTGCTCGGCCGCGCCGACGTAGGTGTAGCGCGCGGCGTCGGTGAAGCCGTTCTTTCCGGCCAGCATCCCGGGGTACGACGTCAGCATCGGATTCTGGTTCTGGATCTGGTAGGCCGGGTAGCGGGGCGGAAACGCCGGCATCACCGCAGTAGGTGTCCGCATGATCGCCAGCAGCTCCGGGTCGTCGACGATCGCCCGCATGAACAGCGCCAGGTCGTAGGCCGACGAGCTCTGTCCGGCCACGTCCAGGCCGGACGGCGTACCGGCCACGGTGTCGTAGGCCTGAAGTTGGGAAGCGGTCTCGTTCATCAGCTCCAGCGTCGGCTGCGGGCCACCTGCCGCCCGGCCGAGCGCCCACGCCGCGTCGTTGCCGGAGGCCATCATGAGCGCCTGGAACAGCAGGGCGACCGGATACTGCCCGCCTTCGACCAGACCCACCTTGGTCCCCTCCGCGTTGGCGTCCTCGGTTGTTCCGGTGACCACCGCTGCAGAGTCGAGTTGCCCGTGCAACGCCAGCAGGGTCAACGTCTTGAGCGTGCTTGCGGGGTAGTAGCGGCCGTGCGGATCCCTGGCCGCCAGTACCTCACCGGTGTCCAGGTCGGCCACGAGCCAACCCTGGGCGGTGATGTCGGCGGGCAGCGCGGGAGCACCTTCGGGCACGATCAGCCCCCGCTCGCCCAGGGCTGCACCGCCGATGACGGTCCCGTCCGGGCTGCGACCCTCTGGCGGTCCGCCGGGGTGCGGCGTCGTAGGGGTCGGTGCACTCGGGTCGACCGTCGGGGCAGCTTCGGCGAGGGCGCCGGGTGCGCCGACGAGCAGGGCGAGTGTCGCGGCGGCCAGCCAGCGGGCACAGCGTCCAGAAGCCATCGCAGGACACGCTACCGCCGCGGTGTAACCCCATCCCGCAACGGCGCCGGAGCTGTTTCGGAAGGAGTCCATC
Source organism: Geodermatophilaceae bacterium (assembly GCA_013695665.1). Lineage (GTDB taxonomy): Bacteria > Actinomycetota > Actinomycetes > Mycobacteriales > Geodermatophilaceae > JACCTY01. The sequence goes on from JACDAB010000012.1 coordinate 18,017, forward strand.
CACCGCGACACTGGGGTGCGATGACGCGATGTGGCGAACTTCGCCGTACAACGATGTGGTCTCGGGCGGATGTGTACGTGGTCTCGGCCCTCAGCCGACGGTACGGTGACCGGTCAGCGGCCGGGGAGCAGGTCCCGGTCATCGAGAGGAGATCGTTTTGCGTCGAGTCCGTGGTTTGTCCCTCGCTGCAGCGCTGCTTGTCGGCAGTCTGTCGTTGGCAGCGTGTGCGGAGGATGCCGACACCGGTAGCGAGCCGACCGGCACGAGTGGCGGCAACGAACCGACCGAGGAGACCCCAGCGCCCATGGTGGGGTTGGCCTTCGACGTCGGCGGGGAGGGTGACCAGTCCTTCAACGACTCCGCCGTGGCCGGGCTCCAGCAGGCCATCGACGAGTTCGGCATCGAGTCGCAGAAGGTCAGCCCGAACGACGACGGCTCTAACCGCGCGGAGTTGCTCGCGCAACTGGCCGAGCAGGGCTTCAACCCCGTCATCGCCGTGGGTTTCGCCTATGACGAGGTCATCGCCGGTGTCGCCGCGGAGTTCCCCGACACCACCTTCGGCCAGATCGACGGCTCCAACGCAGTCTTCGATGGCACGTCCAAGGGTCCCAACCACACGGGTCTGCTCTTCGCCGAGGAGCAGGGTTCGTTCCTCGCCGGGGTGGCCGCGGCGCTCAAGACCGAGACCGACCGCATCGGCTTCGTCGGCGGCGTCGAGATCGGCCTGATCCAGAAGTTCGAGGCCGGCTACGTGGCCGGCGCGGAAGCGGTCAACCCGGACATCACTGTGGATGTCCAGTACATCTCACCGGCCGGTGACTTCTCCGGCTTCGGTGACCCGGCCCGCGGCAAGATCGTCGCCCAAGGGATGTACGACGGCGGCGCGGACATCGTCTACCACGCGGCCGGTGGTTCCGGCGGTGGTGTCTTCGAGGCCGCCGCGGAGTCCGAGGCGCTGGCGATCGGCGTGGACTCCGACCAGTACAACACCGTGGGCGACCCGGCCCTGCAGGCCGTGATCATGACGTCGAT
>JACDAB010000018.1 GCA_013695665.1 Geodermatophilaceae bacterium
GTGCGACGATTGCCGCCGCTGCCTCGCCACCCACTGCCCTCAGTGGCCCCGGCGCAGGCGCGCTTTGTACCCTCTCCATGATTATTTTCCTTCACCTGTGATCGGTCGCGGCCATTTCCACACAAGATTGTCCCGCTCAGCCCCGCTGACCCACCGTTACCTGTACCGTCTGCGGTGTGCCACCCCGGATCACCTCGACCGGCACTGTCGTGCCGACGCGCGAGCCGGTCAGGCGCACCTGGAGTTCGCCGGTGTCGCTGACCGCCTCACCATCGAGCGCGACCAGGATATCGCCCAGCAACAGGCCGGCGCGCGCCGCCGGGCTGTCCTCTTCGACCCGTACAATCAAGAGGCCGCTTTCCTGCGGTAGCCCACCGCGTTGCCCTTCCGGCAGCCGGACCGGCTGGCTGCTGATGCCCAGGTAGCCGCGCCGGATCTGGCCGTGCTCTTCCAGCGTTTCCGCCACGCGCGACGCTGCCTCCGCCGGTATACCCAACGCCACGCCATTGACGAGGCCGGTCGTCATGATACCCAGGATCGCTCCCTGCACGTCAACCAGCGGGCCACCGGAAAAACCGGGATAGGGGATCGCGTCGGTGCGGATGTACCGTTCCAGCATCCCCCCGCGCCCGGTGCGGAGCGGGCCGCCCACGGCGCTCACGATGCCCAGGCTCGCCATCGGCCCCTCTTCGCTGGGCCGCCCCACCGCCAGCAGCAGTTGACCAACCCGCGCCGCGCCCTCCGCCCAGGTGGGGGCTTCCGCGCCTAGCCCCGCGACGCGCAGCAGCGCCAGGTCCGACGACGGGTCGCGTCCCGCCAACTCTGCCGCGAGTGTCTGACCGTCGTGCGTGCCGACTGTTAGGTCTTCCTCGCGCTCCAGTACGTGGTCGGCGGTCAGCACTAGCCCCGCCTTCCACATGACGCCGCTCGCCGCCTGCCGCCGCCGTCCGTTGACGGTCACCAGCGCAGGCCCAACGTGCTCGACTGCGTTGGCCATCTGGGTGGACAGCGTATTCAAGATGTCGGAGTTCTCAGTAGAGTGTTCCATCGTTTCCTCCTTAGGGGAAAAAGCGTTTCGACCCTCGCAGCGGCTATTGAGCCACCGGGGAGTCTTCATCGTGGGAACACTATACTCAGCTTCGATGCGTGCTGCATCACCTGTACGGCTAGCAGGGAGACTGGAAAAAGGGGCAGGTGTCGGCAGGGTGGGACTAGGCTCGACCCCATTTTGTGCAAGAATAGTTGCCCAACAAAGATAAAGACGGAGGATTTGATGGAGAAGATAGCATATGGTGGCTGGCCGAACTGTTACCGGCTGGAAAACGGACAGGCTGAAGCTTGAAACCCTCGCGCCCCTAGCTGTCCTGGATCCTGGAGCTACCGTGGAGCACGTCGAGCGCTGGTATCTGTTCCGAGACGTGCCGAGGCCTGAGAGTGACAAGGATGTGGAGAGGTGGGTGCTGCCACTAATCTTTGTCCCCAACCTCTGAACCTCAACCCCCGGTCCGTTACTCTTCCGCCAGATCCAGCGCCAGCACCAGTTCGCGCAGAAACAATTCCGCGTCGGTCACCAGGCCAATTGCCTGCCAGGAGCCCCGGTCGGCCAGCTTGGTGACGGTGGCGGGGTTGATGTCCACCGCGACGGTGCGCACATGGGCGGGAAGGAGGTTGCCGGTAGCGATGGAGTGGAGCATCGTCGAGATCATCAGCACGATGCCCGCGCCCTGCACCGCCTCGCGCATCCGCATCTGGGCCTCAATAACATCAGTGATCACGTCGGGCAGTGGACCGTCGTCGCGGATCGATCCGGCAAGCACAAGGTCGATTCCCTTCCGCACCGCTTCGTACATGATGCCGGTGGTCAAGATGCCCTGCTCCACCGCCTCGCGCAGGCCACCGGCCAGACGGATCGTGTTGATCGCACGCATATGGTGGTGGTGCCCGCCCTCGACCGGCGAAGAGGTGAGCAGGTTCACCCCCAGGCTAGTCCCGTAGAGCGCTGCCTCTACATCGTGGACG
>JACDAB010000045.1 GCA_013695665.1 Geodermatophilaceae bacterium
GCCTAGGCCCCCCGCCTGAGGGTCTTAGTAGCGGTCGACCGCGGGCGGCTCGGGCGCCTCTGCTCCGGTGATCGCGCCGGCGGTGGCGTCCCAGGCCGCTGCCCAGGCCCCGTCCTCGAAGGATTCCTCCAGCACGTCGTTGATGAACGACCGGAAGTCGTCGTCGCCCAAGGGGATCCCGATGCCGTACGGCTCCTCGGTGAAGGGATTATCGACCAGTTCGAAGGACTCAGGGTCCTGCGCGACGAAGCTGGTCAGAATGACGTTGTCCGTCGTGACGGCGTCCACCTGGTCGTTCTTCAGCGCCTCGGCGCACAACGAATACTCGTCGAACAGGGTCAAAGCCGCTTCCGGGTAGTTCTCCTGGACATAGCCGGCCGGGGTCGACCCGTTCACCGAGCACACCCGGATGTCGGCCAGGCTCTCCTCGCCCTCCACGCCCAGCGGATTGCCGGCCGCGACCATGATGTCCTGGCCGGCGACGTAGTACGGCCCCGCGAAGTCGATGATCTCCTTGCGGTCATCGTTGATCGTGTAGGTGGCAACCACCATGTCGACCTGGCCCTGCTCGAGGAACGGCTCACGGTTCTGGGACACGGTCTCTACCCACTCGATGCCGTCGGCAGCGATGCCCAGTTTCGCGGCGACGATCTTGGCGATCTCGACGTCGAAGCCCTCCGGTTCGCCGCCCGGGGACACCAGACCGAAACCCGGCTGGTCGAACTTCGTCCCGATGGTGATCGCACCGGCCTCGGCCAGCTCGGCCATGGTCGTACCCTCGTCGAACTCCGCATCCTCCTCGACCGGGACGGTGGCACCGGGACCTTCGGCATCGTCACCGGCCTCGCTGGAACAGGCCGCCAACACCACCAGGCCTAGGGCGGCCAGTGCTGCATTCATCCGTCGTACTCGCATAGATCTCCTCCTCGGGATTGCGGTGGTTCAGTGGGTGAGGATCTTGGACAGGAAGTCCTTGGCCCGATCGCTTCGAGGGGCGGTGAAGAACGTCTCCGGTGTCGCCTCTTCGACGATCTTCCCGTGGTCCATGAAGACCACCCGATCGGCGGCCTTGCGGGCGAACCCCATCTCGTGGGTGACGACGACCATCGTCATCCCCTCGCGGGCGAGGGCGGTCATCACATCGAGGACCTCGTTGATCATTTCCGGATCCAGCGCCGACGTCGGCTCGTCGAAGAGCAGCAGCTTGGGTTCCATCGCCAGCGCCCGCGCGATCGCCGCTCGCTGCTGCTGACCACCGGACAGCTGTGCCGGGTACTTGTCCGCCTGCTCGGTGATTCCGACCCGCTCGAGCAAGATCTTGGCGCGTGCCTCGGCTTCAGACTTGCGGACGCCGCGGACCTTGATCGGGCCGAGTGTGACGTTCTGCATGATCGTCTTATGGGCAAAGAGATTGAAGCTCTGAAACACCATGCCGACTTCGCTGCGAAGCTTGGCCAGCGCCTTGCCCTCGGCGGGCAGCGGTACGCCGTCGAGGCGAATCTCGCCCTCCTGCACGCTTTCCAGCCGGTTGATGCATCGGCACAGCGTTGACTTTCCCGACCCTGACGGGCCGATCACGACGACGACCTCGCCTTGGGCGATGTGCAGGTTGATGTCCTTCAGCACGTGCAGGTCGCCGAACCACTTGTTCACCCCGTCGAGCGCGATCAGGGCAGAGCCGGCCTCAGCGGCCGTACCCGCATCCACCTTGTCAACACCCATGCGGTGCACCCTAGTGCCGGAATCGCCGCTCACCGGGGAGGTCAGCGGTCACGCGACGGTAACTCCCGCCGGTACGCCGTACCCTCGGGTTCGACATGATTGGAAAAACGTACGGCATCCGCACGCACGGTTGCCAGATGAACGTCCACGACTCCGAGCGCCTGGCCGGGCTCCTGGAGACCGCGGGCTACCAGCGGGCGACCGAGGGCAGCACCCCTGACGTCGTCGTGTTCAACACCTGCGCGGTGCGGGAGAACGCCGACAACCGGCTCTACGGCAACCTCGGGCAGATGCGCCCGGTCAAGGCTGCCAAACCCGGCATGCAGATCGCGGTCGGCGGTTGCTTGGCGCAGAAGGATCGTGGCGAGATCGTCCGGCGGGCGCCGTGGGTGGACGTCGTCTTCGGTACGCACAACATCGGCTCGCTCCCCGTGCTCCTGGAACGAGCAAGGCACAACGGCGAGGCGCAGATCGAGATCAAGGAATCGCTGGACGTGTTCCCGTCGTCGCTGCCGACCCGGCGCGATTCGGCGTACTCGGCCTGGGTTTCGATCTCGGTCGGCTGCAACAACACCTGCACGTTCTGCATCGTCCCGTCGCTGCGAGGGACCGAGCAGGACCGGCGGCCCGGTGATGTTCTCGCGGAGGTGCAGGCGCTGGTCGACGAGGGTGTCCTGGAAGTGACGCTGCTCGGCCAGAACGTGAACTCCTACGGCGTGGAGTTCGGGGACAGGCGAGCGTTCGGCAAGCTGCTCCGCGCATGCGGTGACATAGCGGGCCTGGAGCGGGTGCGCTTCACCTCCCCGCATCCGCGGGACTTCACCGACGACGTCATCGTGGCGATGGCCGAGACACCGAACGTCTGCCATCAGCTGCACATGCCGCTGCAGTCCGGTTCCGACTCGGTGCTGAAGCGGATGCGACGGTCCTACCGGGGAGAGCGGTTCCTCGGCATCGTCGACAACGTGCGTGCCGCGATGCCTGATGCCGCGCTGAGCACGGACGTCATCGTCGGGTTCCCCGGTGAGACCGAGGCTGACTTTCAGTCCACAGTGGACCTCATGCGCGCAGCGCGGTTCACCACCGCCTACACGTTCCAATACTCCCCGAGGCCCGGTACGCCGGCCGCCTCGCTACCGGACCAGGTGCGCAAGGCCGTGGTCCAGGAGCGCTACGAGCGGCTGGTGGCGGTCCAGGAGGAGATCAGTTGGGCGGAGAACCGCGCACTCGTGGGCCGCCGGGTCGAACTGCTGATCTCGGCGGGGGAGGGTCGTAAGGATTCCGGGACCGGCCGGATGACCGGTCGCGCGCGGGACGGGCGGCTGTGCCACGTGAGCCATGTCCCCGACGTCCGTCCCGGTGACATCGTCGAAACGGTCGTGACGTACGCCGCCCCGCACCACCTCGTGGCCGACGCCCCGCTGCTGTCCCACCGGCGTACCCGCGCCGGTGACTTGTCCGATACCCGGCCGGTCGGCATTTCGCTGGGGATGCCCAGGGTCCGCGGCGGCTGAGGAGCACCGCCGCGTCAGGCCCGGATGACGACGAACTCCCGCTCCGGATCGTGCGGGACCCGCGGATCCCCGTCGGCGACAAGGTCAACGGCGTCCACCGTGGGATCAGCGGCGTAGAAGACGTCCTCCGCGGCCATCCAGTCAGCCCAGAAGCCGGCCATCCCCTCACCGTCGCGCTCGAGTCCGCGCCGCAGGCGTTCAGGGCGGTCGGTCTGCAGCCACACCGAGTAGGTCAATCGGTCGCGGCCCGCCGCCCGCGCCGAGGACACGCCCTCGATCAGAACGACGGGCGCAGGCGGGACCTCCACCCAACTGGTGCGACGCCGGGAAACCCAGTCATACGGCCGGAACCGGGCCGGGCGACCCTCCGCCAACGGCCGAAGGACACCTTCTTCCATCAGCGGCCACCAGTCGATTGACTGGTCATGGGAGGCGAAGTCGTCGGTGTGCACGACGGGCGCGCACTCGAGCGCAGCTGCCAGCCGCTCGGCGAAGGTGGATTTCCCGGAACCGCCCGGCCCGTCAACCGCGACCAGCCGGACCGGGAGTGGCGGCGTACGGCGAAGGATCGTGGCGGCGAGGTCGGCGTACTCCGCCACCCAGGTCACGTACGGGCCGATTTCTCCGCTTCAGCCAGCCATTGCCGGCGTGCGGCCAGCGCCTCCTCGGCATCGGCGACGCGGGCGGAATCCCCGGCGGCGCGCGCCTTGGTCAGCTGCGACTCGGCCTTGCGCGCGGCCTCGCGCAGCTGGATCAAGACGGGGTTCTCCACGGCGGCGCTGGCATCCCACCGGTCCTCCACCGCGTCGCGGATGCGCCGCTCGGCAGACTGCATCCGAGCGTCGAGTCCGCGCATGGAGTCGCGGGGGACGTGACCGACTGCGTCGTAGCGTTCCTGCAGTTCCCGCAGCGCCGCGTTCGCCTTGTCGAGGTCGGTGGGGTCCAGCGCCTCGGCCTCCGCGATCAGTGCCTCCTTGAGCTTCTGGTTGCCTACCTGCTCGGCGTCCCGCTCGGAGAACACCGCGCTGCGGGCGGTGAAGAAGCCATCCTGCGCGGCCCGGAAACGGGTCCACAGCTCGTCTTCGGCCTCGCGCCGGGCCCGGCCACTGGCCTTCCATTCGGTGAGGAGGTCGCGCATCCGGGCGGCGGCCGGGCCCCAGTCCTTGGACGCGGCCAGCTCCTCCGCCTCAGCCACGAGGCGCTCCTTGACGACGCGCACGCCGTCGCGCTGCTGATCCTTCTCAGCGAAGTGCGTGCCGCGGCGCTTGGTGAACGCGTCCCGCGCCGCGGCGAAGCGCTTCCACAGCTGTTCGTCGGTACGCCGGTCGATGCCCTTGATCAGCCGCCATTCCTCGACGATCACCCGGAGCCGGTCTCCGCTGGCCTTCCACTGCGAACTGTCCCGCAGCTGCTCCGCCTCGGCCACGAGGATCTCCTTGGCGGCGATGGCGGCAGCCTTCGCCTGCGCGCGCCGTTCCCTGACCTCGGCGAGCTTGCCGTCGGCCGCGGTGATGACCGCCGCAAGGCGCGTACCCAGCCCGTCGAGGTCACCGACCGCTGCGGCCGTCGGCAGGCCCTCCTGCAGCAGCGTCGCGTTGGTGCGCGTCGAGGCCGGATCGGCTGCACCCGAGGCGAGCCGCTTCTCCAGCAACCCGACCTCGGTCGCCAGGTCGTCGTACCGGCGGCAGAAATGCGCCAGCCCCGCGGCTGGATCGCCGGCCTGCCACGAGCCGACCGATCGTTCGCCGGACCCGGTCCGTACGTACACGGTGCCCTCACCGTCGATTCGACCCCATTCGGTCGACTGCTCCATGCCGAACTCCTCGCCTATGTCTGGGAGGCCCCTTTGTCTGGGGGGCATTGTCACATGCAGCCGGATCACGTGAGGTGAGCCAATACCCTGCCCGGGTGCTTTCCGTCGCGTTCGTGCCCCATCCGCCCGTACTCGTGCCCGAGCTGGGCGGCGGCCCGCTGACCGAGCTCAGTCGCGTGCGCCAGGCCTGCGCCGCTGCTGTGTCCCGCCTGCTCGCGACCGGCCCGGACGTGGTCTGGGTGGTGGGTGACGGTCCGCTGGAGCGCTGGTACGGCGCGGGCGACGTGGGGTCGCTGGCGTCATTCGGCCGGGCGGTGACCGTGCAGATGGCCGGCCCGGCAGGCCCCGACGGGGCAGTCCTCCCACTCTCGCTGACCGTTGGCGCCTGGCTGCTCGATCAGGCCGGGTACGCCGGTGAGCGGCTGGCCCTGTCCGTACCGGGGACTGCTCAGGACCGGCAGCTGCGCGAGCTTGCCGCGGAGTTCGTCGGCCGCGGGGCACTGCTCGTAGTCGGCGACGGTTCGGCGGTCCGCAATGCCGAGGCCCCCGGCCCGGCACTTCACGCAGCGGTGCGCTTCGACGATGACGTCGCCGCTGCGCTGGCCGCGGGGGACGCTGCCGTGCTGTCCACGCTCGATCCGCTGCTCGGCCTTCAGCTTCAGGCGCAGGGTGTCGGACCATGGCGGCTGGCGGGGCATTGCCTCCGGGACGTCAGGGTCAGCGCCGACCTGCTCTACTACGGCGCGCCGTTCGGGGTGGCGTACTGCGTCGCCACCTGGCTTCCGGTGTGAGTCCGGGGGGGCGGGTCGTCGCGGTGGTCGGGCCGACCGGCGTCGGCAAGAGCGCCCTCGGGATCGCGCTGGCGCAGCGGCTGGGCGGTGAGATCGTCAACGCCGACTCCATGCAGCTCTACCGCGGGATGGACATCGGCACGGCGAAGCTGCCGCTGACCGAGCGGCAGGGCGTGCCCCATCACCTGCTCGACGTGTGGGACGTCTCGCAGACGGCGACCGTGGCCGGCTACCAGACCCTGGCCCGGGCGGCGATCGCGGCGATCCATGGCCGCGGGCGGGTCCCCGTGCTTGTCGGCGGCTCCGGGCTCTACCTGCGCGCGGTCGTCGACGATCTGCACTTCCCCGGCACCGACCCCACTGTGCGGGCACGCCTGGAGGACGAGCTCCACCGGCTGGGCCCGGTGCTGCTGCATGACCGCCTTCGGGCCGTCGATCCGCCCTCCGCCGCGCGGATCCAGCCCCAGAACGGACGCCGGATCGTGCGTGCCCTCGAGGTCATCGAGCTCACCGGGCGCCCGTACTCCGCGACGCTTCCGTCGTACGAGTCGGTGTACGACGTCACCCACATCGGGCTGGACATGGACGTGGACGTCCTGGATGCCCGGCTGGCGGAGCGGGTAAGCCGGATGTGGGCGGCCGGGCTCGTCGAGGAGGTGATCTCCCTCCTCCCCGCTGGTCTACGCAACGGCGTGACCGCGAGCCGCGCGCTGGGGTATGCGCAGGCACTGTCCTATGTGGATGGACAAACTTCGGCGAAGGACGCCCGGGCGGACACTGCCCGCGCCACCCGGCGGTTCGTACGGCGACAACGTTCCTGGTTTCGTCCCGACCCGCGCATTCGTTGGTACGACGGCGAGTCCGTCGAGCTGGACACGCTGGCACGTACGATCGAGCGGTGAACTCCGGCCCTGTGCGCTACGTCAAGGGGCACGGCACCCAGAATGATTTCGTGCTGCTCCCGGACCCGGAGGGTTCGATCGAGCTGACGGCCGACCTCGTCCGCGCCCTGTGTGACCGGCGGGCCGGCATCGGCGGCGACGGCGTGCTGCGCGTGGTTCGGACCGCGCTTGCCGACCCGGCGATGGCGGGTGAGGCGATCTGGTACATGGATCACCGCAACGCAAATGGCTCCCTGGCCGAGATGTGCGGCAACGGCCTGCGCCTGTTCGCGTTGTTCCTCGTCCACAGTGGGCGCGCTCAGCTCGGGGAGCAGCACATCGGTACCCGTGCCGGCGTCCGGCGGGCGGTCGTGCGGGCCGATGACACGGTGAGCGTGGAGATGGGTCCGGCCGTCATGCGTGGTTCAACGGTGGCGAGGCTGGGGGGCCAGGACTATCCCGGCACGGTCGTGTCCATGGGAAACCCGCACTTGGTGTGCGTCACGTCGATTCCGGTGACTGACCTCGACCTGGCCAGCGCGCCCGTTGCCGACGGCAGCGTCTTCCCTTCCGGGGTCAACATCGAGTTCGTCAACCTGCTCGACGATCCGGTGAGCGGCGCCGACGCGCACGTCCGGATGCGGGTCCACGAGCGGGGAGTGGGGGAGACCGCTGCCTGCGGGACGGGTGCCTGCGCGGTCGCCGCCACGGCGCTGGCAGGGTCCGACGGCACCGTGGCCGTGGATCAGCCGGGTGGCAGGGTTCTTGTCAGCCTCGACCGGGCAGGCACCTGCCTGTCCGGACCGGCCGTGATCGTCGGTTCCGGGGAGCTCGACCCGGTCTGGCTCCGGCGGGCGTCCTAGCCACCCAGCGTCCGGTGGACGTCCTAGTCGAACAACGACAGACACAGCGGGCTGTATAGCGCCCGCTGCGTCTGTCGCTATGGCATGGCCCAGCGCTTCTTCAGGATTCAGCAGCGGCGGTGCGGTGCTCGTCCAGTTCGTCGGGCAGCTCCCGCATCCGGATCAGCGGGGATAGGACGACCGGCAGGGCGGCGAGCACGGCCCCGGCAGCGGCTATCGACAGGGCGGTGAGAATGGAGAAGGCCCCGCCGATCAGTCCGCCGGCGAACGCCCCGATGGGCATCGTGCCCCATACCAGGAATCGAATTGATGCGTTCATCCGCCCGAGCAACCGGGGCGGGCACATCCGCTGCCGGAAGCTGACCTGCGTGACGTTGTAGACGACGACGGTGAACGACATGCCGAGCCCGCCGAGGATCAGCAACGGGACTGCCCAGCCGAAGGACGCGAGGGGGGTAAGGAAGGCGAACGGGCCGAAGAGCAGCGAGCTGAGCGGGATGATCCGTCCCTCGCCCACCTTCTTGGCAAGTGGTGTCGCGGCAACCGCGCCGAGCAGCCGAGGCGGGCACATCCGCTGCCGGAAGCTGACCTGCGTGACGTTGTAGACGACGACGGTGAACGACATGCCGAGCCCGCCGAGGATCAGCAACGGGA
>JACDAB010000076.1 GCA_013695665.1 Geodermatophilaceae bacterium
GCTCCGCAAAGCGTTGGGTGACGAGTGGCTCCAGGCGGACCGGGAGGTTGTGAGCCTCCGCCAGGCGCCCGAATTGTGGGTGGACACGGAGCAGTTCCAACGGTTGCTAGCAGCCTGCCAGCAGCACGGCCATCCCCCGACAGAGGTATGCCCAACCTGCCAGGACCTGCTCTCCGAGGCGGTCGCCCTCGCGCGGGGCGAGTTCATGGCGGGCTTCACCCTCCCCGACAGCCCCGACTTTGATGACTGGCAGCGCTACGAACGCGAGGGGCTGCGCCGGGAATTGGCCGGGGCGCTGGAGCGGCTGGCGCGCCTCATGGGGCGCAACGCGGAGAAGAACATCGAACAGGCCATTGCCTACGCCCGGCGCTGGTTGTCGTTGGATCCGCTGCACGAACCCGCGCATCGCCTGCTCATGCAACTCTACGCCCAGTGCGGCCAGCGCCAAGCCGCCTTTCAGCAGTACCATGAGTGCGCGCGGGTTCTGGAGGCAGACTTAGGCGTCGCCCCGTCTGAGGAGACGACTATTCTCCACGAACGCATCCGCTCCGGTGCATTGGTGCCAGCGCCAGAGAGGACCCCTCCCATTGCGGCAAAGGCACCGGCGCACAATCTCCCCGTATCCCCCACCCCCTTTATTGGGCGCCAGGAAGAGCAGGGGGAGATTTTCTCGCGCCTGGCTGGCACCGGATGTCGCCTGTTGACCGTGATTGGCCCTGGCGGGATGGGCAAAACTCGCCTCGCCATCGAGGCCGCGCGGCAACTGGCTGAGCAAGGGGCCTTCGCCGATGGCGCTTACATGGTCGGTCTCGCGCCGGTTAGTTCACCTTCGTTCCTGCTCACCTCGATCATGGAGGCCCTCTCTTTCCAGCAGCAGGGCAGCGCGGAGCCACTGTCCCAACTCCTCGACTTCTTGCGCGCCAAAGAGATGTTGCTGGTCCTCGACAACCTCGAGCACCTGCTGGAGGGAACAGACCTGCTCGTGCAAATCCTCGACAGTTCCCCCGGCATCAAGCTACTGGTCACGTCCCGCGAGCGGCTAGCCCTGCGAGCCGAGACCGTTTTTCCGCTCGAGGGGCTGTCCTTTCCCCCAAGCGTCAAGGAGGTCGATGTCGAGCAATGGAGCGCCGTGCAGCTCTTTGTACACAGCGCCCAGCGTGTTGAGCGCACCTTTCAACTGACAGAAGAGTCCGCTCCGTGGGTCACACGTATCTGCCAGCTTGTGCAGGGGATGCCGCTGGCAATCGAGCTCGCAGCCGCTTGGGTGCGGGCACTACCGCACAAAGAGATCGCACAGGAGATCGTGCAGGACCTCGATTTCCTTTCGAGCGCGATGCGAGACGTGCCGGAGCGCCACCGCAGCGTCCGCGCGGTCTTCGAGCACTCCTGGCGCATGCTTTCCGAAGAAGAGCGGCGAGTGTACCGCAAGCTCGCTGTCTTTCGTGGCGGCTTTCGCCGCGAGGGTGCCCAACAGGTAGCCGGGGCCTCCCCGCCTATCCTTTCGAGCCTGGTCGACAAATCGTTTTTACGCTGCGGCCCCGGTGGACGTTATGGGCGACACACCCTTTTGTGGCAATACGCCAACGAGAAGTTGACCCAATCCCCCGAGGAGCGATCCCGCGCCCAGGCGGCCCACGGTGAGTACTACGCCGCGTTCCTCGCCCGGCGCGAGACTCGCTTACAGGGCAGAGAACAGAAGGAAACCCTGGAGCAGCTTGGCGCCGAGTTAGAGAACGTGCGCGTGGCGTGGCAGTGGATGGTGGCACAGGGACAATCCACGTTGCTTGACCACGCTTTGAAGGCGCTCGCCGATTTCTATGCCTACACGGGTCTCCTGCAAGAGGGGGAGGCGATGATGGCGAGGGCGCTCGATCATTTCGAGGTAGCAGCGCCCGAAAAGGACGTGACTCGCCTGCTGGCTCGCCTGCGAGCAGAACAGGCGCGCTTTCTGACGCGACAGGCCCGGTACGAGGAGGGGATCGCCGCAGCCCAGGCAGCGATCGAGCACGCGCACGCCACGCAGGATGCGGAAAGTGAGGGCGCGGCGCTCCTGCGCTGGGGCCAGGCCCTCGTGTATATAGGGCAGTACCAGCCAGCCCTGGAGCGCCTACAGCAGGCGCTGGCGCTGGCGCGCTCGGCGCGTTCGCGCCCTGCCGAAGCAGGCGCCCTGCTCACGCTCGGGCTGGCCCATTATCACAGGGGCGATTATGCTCAAACGCGAAGCCATTTCGAGCGGGCGCTCCAGCTTTACCGCGGGATGGGCAACCGCCGCGGCGAGGGGGTGGTGCTAAGTGAGCTCGCGGGTCTACTCCAGTATGAGGGGAACTACGCAGAGGCGAAACCCTACAGCGAGCAGGCGCTGGCCATCGCGGAGGAGCTTGGCAACCTGCCAACCGTGGGGGAGGCGTTGCTCGATCTTGGCAACATCGCTGTCGATCAGGGCTACTGCCTTGAAGCCAGGGCAAGATACGAGCAGGCGCTCGCTATCTTCCGCCAAGTAGGGGAGCGACGCGGCGAGAGTATCGTCCTCGTCAACCTTGGCCTGACTTCCATCTTCCTCGGCGACTATACGCGCGCAAAGCAGATCCTAGATACCGTTCTGGAACTCACCCGCGCCACAGGCGACCGGCGGATCGAGGGGATCGTGCTCCTGAATCTCAGCCACCTCGCCCGCCATCTCGGGCAGGACAAGCTCACCCAGGATTATCTGGCGCAGGCGTGGGAGATTCAGAGCGCCATCAAAAACCGCCGGAGTGAGGCATTGGTGCGAGCCTACCTCGGTCTCTTCGCCTATCATCAGGGCGAGTACGAGACCGCGCTCGCGCACTGCGAGCAATCGATCGCTGTTGCGCGCGAGCACGGTGATCGCCACATCGAGGCCTACAGCTTGAACCACCTGGGCCACACCCTGCTGGCGATGAGGCAACCCGAAGAAGCGATCACGGCCTATGAGGCAGCGCTGGCGCTACGCCGTGACCTCGGCCAGCTTCCCCTGGCGATGGAGGTTTTGGCTGGGCTAGCTCGCGCTGCGCTGGTCCAGGAGGATCTGCCCCGCGCCCGTCAGGTGGTTGAAACAATTTTGGTATTCCTCGAAGGCAGGAGGCTGGATGGCAGCGACGAACCCTTGCGCATCTATCTGACCTGCTACCGTGTTCTCAAGGCGGTCGAGGATGCCCGCGCTCAGGTAATTTTGGGAGCGGCTTATCAGTTGTCGCAGGAGCAGGCAACCAGAATCTCCGATTCTGTACTGCAACGCTCCTTTCTGGAAAACGTGCCCGCGCACCGTGAGATTGTAGTGGCGTGGCAGGCCCTCAAATCCTGAAAATCAGATGACCCACACACACGACCCCCTACGCCCGCACCGCCACGACCCCAACCTGGAACCGCCCCAGTCGCCCCCCGACTTCGTCTTGGCGCTGCCCGGCGGCGTGGAGCGTGTGGTGACGGTCGAAACGCTCACCATGCTCCCCCACGTTACAGTTCCCAATTGCTACATCGTCAGCACCGGCCACGGTACCTCCGGCCCCTTCGCCTTTTCCGGCGCGCGCCTGCTCGACCTCATTGACCATCACGCGGAGGATCAGCCCTGGTCCCAGGCTGAGGCCATCAGCGCCGACGGCTTCGGCAACCGCATCGTGGCCGACGAACTCCGCAACCCCGACCCCGCCGGGCCGATCCTGCTTGCCTACGGGATCGACGGCAGAGCGATGACACGCGCCCACGGTCTCGTCCGCCTCGTCGTCCCCAGCGAGCGCGACGACGCCC
>JACDAB010000077.1 GCA_013695665.1 Geodermatophilaceae bacterium
GGTATCGGCAAGCGCGTCCACCCGCAACCCGCTGTCGTCCACGGGCACATCCACCGTCTCCATGCCGAGGCGACCCAGCAGCTGACGTTGGACGGCGTTGCTCGGGTCCTCGACGGCGAGGCGACGCTCGCCGCCCCTCAGCAGCATTCGACACAGCAACGTCAGGCCCTGCGTGACACCGCTGACTACGACGATGCCGTCCGGGGCGGTGGCTGCTCCTCTCACCCGCGCCAGATAACCCGACAGCTGCCGACGCAATTCCCAGCAGCCCCAGGGCTCGCCGTAGCCAAAGTCGGCGTCAGGCAGGCCCGTCAACACATCACGGGCTGCCCTTGCCCAGGCGGCTCGAGGGAACGCCGACAGATCGGGCCAGCCTGGTCGCAGATCCAGCTCCGGACCGGAACGAGGCGCCGGCGGAGGGCTGTGCCACTGCTCAGGCAGCGCCGCCGCCTGCACGTAGACCACCGTTGTAGCCGCGCCAGGGCGACTTCGAACGAACCCCTCTGCGGCGAGCTGCGCGTAGGCGTCCACGACAACACCTCGTGACAGGCCGAGATCCTGGGCGAGAATCCGGGTCGACGGCAAGGTGGTTCCAGCGACCACCTGACCGCTGCGGATCACATCTCTCAGGGCATTGGCCAGGCGCACACGTAGTGGCATCTGCCCCGCCTCCGCGAGCGAGACAAGCAGCTCGGTCGCGTTGAGCGGCATGCAACTGGTCCTCTCCATTGGTAGCCCACTGGTCCTGGCATAGGTCCGATGACGTTTTAGCCTAGGACGCAGACCAGCTGTCCCGGGCCAGGGAGCGAATCCTGAGCTACAGCAAGCACCGACAGATCCACGACGTGACCCTGCCTGAAACCCGTGTCCTAGCGGGAGGTGGTCACATGCGCTGAGTCTGGCTCGTGTGCAACAGACCCGGGTGATGAGACGGAGACCCTCAACCAAAGGAGCTTAGAAATGGTGAGTCGTGTGAGGAAAGTCGCCGTCGGCGTCCTGTCGCTGATCATGCTTTTCGGCCTGATCTCGATAGCGCAAGCTCAGGCGCCTGCCACGTCCGACAGCGCAGCGTCTCGGCTTGGTCCTGGTGAAGGCGCAGCCTTCGCAATGACCAACCGCAGCAGAAACAATGAGATCATTACCTATCGGCGCGCCGCCGATGGCGCCCTGACTCGTGTGGGCAGCGTCTCCACACGAGGTGCCGGTATCGGCGTTGATCTGGACACGCAGGGGGCGTTGCTGCTGAGCAGCGACCATCGGTTCCTGTACGCGGCCAACGCCGGCAGCGACGACGTCACGGTCTTTGCCGTGAACGGAACTCAGCTCACATTCCTGCAGAAGGTGTATGCGGGTGACCAGCCGAACAGTCTCACCATCAACGGCAACCTGCTCTACGTTCTCGACGGCTCGGTCGCCGGCAACGGCATTCTCGGTTTCACCAGGGCTGCCGACGGGACCCTGACGCCGCTGCCGAACTCGTTCAGGGAGTTGAGCTCACCCATCGCGGTGCCGGGCCAGGTGGAGTTCAGCCCCGACGGACGGCTCCTGGTCGTGACGCAGAAGACGACCAACACGCTGCTGTCTCCGGCCAACGCGATTGACGTCTTCCAGGTTGACAGTGACGGCCTGGCCAGCGCCCTCCCGAGGCGGAACGCCTCCTTCGGCCTCCGGCCCTTCAGCATGGCTTTCCGCAACAACAGTCAGCTCCTCGTTGTCGAGGCGTTCAACGCCGCGGAAGGCGCATCCGCGGTCACCTCATACCGGGTGTCGGCCAACGGCGCCTTCGCTGTGATCAGCGGCTCGATCCCCAACCAGCAGACCGACGCGTGCTGGGTGGTCATCACCGGCGACGGGCGCTACGCCTATACGGCGAACTTCGGCAGTGGAACGATTTCCACCTACCGGTTCACCGTCGCCGGTCGGGTCCGTTTGCTCGATGGCAATGCAGCCTTCCTCGGAGCCGACAGTCAGCCGGTGGACCTGGCTCTCAGCGCCGACAGCCGTTTCCTCTATCTGCTACTCCGGGGCACCGGCGGGGTCTCGTCGTTCAAGATTCGCGATGACGGCAGCCTGTCCCCCTTGGGTGTCGTCACCGGCGGTCTCCCGGTCGCGGATGGAGCATCTGGTCTGGCCGTCTACTGACGACCCCAGCGGGTGCCCGACCGCCTCGCCTCAGGCCCGCCCGCGGGCCATGTCGATCAGGCGGCCGAGCACCCGCTCCCCGTCAGCGCGCAGGCCGTTGTGCTCGAACTCGTTCGTCACCCAGGTCCGCACCGAGCCGACCCGAGCCGCGGTTTCCAAGGACAGGCCGGCGTCGACGTACATATCGTCGTGGTAGACCGCCGCCGTGACCGGTACGGCGTTGCCGGCGAGCCGCTCGGCGTCGTACAACGCCGGCCAGTCCGACCGCTGTGCGAGCAGGTCCGCCGCAGCGGCGAACGGCTGCATCGCCTGCTCCTGGGAGAACATCCAGGGATAGATCATCTCGCCGGTGAACAGCACCCGGCCGACGCCTTGGGGGTTGAACGCAGGTAGTTCCTCGCGCACCCGCTGCGCCGCCCAGCTCGTCGCGCCACCCTGGGCGTAACAGGCCTCGTGCAGGACGGCGTACAGCGGCCCGGTGGCAAACGACGTGTGCTCCTGCACGCCGGCGAGAAACGTCGGCGACAGCTCCGGCCCGTCCCATGCCTCCTCCAGCAGGTAGTGCACGGTTTCGAAACCGCCGGCCGCGCCAAATGCCATTCCGAGCGACTGCAGCCGTTCAGCGTTCAGCCGGTCACCGGTGGGCAGGCGGGTCTCGGAGCCCGCAAGGTGATCGACGACCCGGCGCACCACCGGCTCGTCGTCGGGGTACCGCGCGTAGTAGGCGTCGTTCTTGGCGACCACCCGGGGATAGGTGCGGCGGTAGACGTCCTCGGCCCCCGCCGACAACCCGGCCAGGCCGCCGGTCACGAAGCACTCCCGCAGCCCTTCTGGGGCGAGGGACAGGTAGCTCAGCGTGCAGAACCCGCCGTAGCTCTGCCCGAGCGTGCTCCAGGCATCGCCCGTGGC
>JACDAB010000118.1 GCA_013695665.1 Geodermatophilaceae bacterium
GGTCACCCAGGGACCCACGACCGCACTGATCGTGCTGGCGATCGTGGTCGCCGTGCAGCAGATCGAGGGCAACGTCCTGCAGCCGATCCTGCAGGGCCGGGCACTCGGCATGCACGAAGGGGTCATCCTGCTCTCAGTCGCGGCCGGGGCCAGCCTGTACGGCGTCACCGGTGCGTTCCTCGCGGTGCCTGTCGTGGCCGTGGCGACGGCCGTGTTCAAGTACCTCGGTGAGCAGCTGGAGGAGAATACCGGGCAAGCCGTCCAACATCAGCCGGAGGAGCCGGAAGAGCCGGGCGACGGCGGAAAACCTGCTGCGCCGGCTGCGGGGACGTCCGCGAGCGCAGAAGCAGGGTGACGGCATAGGCACGCCCCGTCTGCGCTCGTGCTGCCTTTGGCGCTGCGCCGGGTCAGCCGAGGGCGTCCAGTTTCTTCCGTGACGCGGTTAACGCGCGCTCCGCCCGGTCCCTCGCCTGGGCGGAGCGCTCACGCTGTCGCTCCGCCCTCCGGGCATCCCGCCGTACGCCGGTCAGCTTCTCCTCGGCCTCGGTCAACGAGCGCTGCAGCGCGGTGATGCGCGTGCCCAGGTCCTGCTGTCGTTGGTGCAGGTCCGCGGCGGAGTCCTCGGACGCCTGCAGCGCGTCGGTCGCCTCCCGCAGCGACTTCTCGGCGTCCTGAACGCCGCGTTGGCCGGCAACCCGAGCGGCCGCACGCCTGCGCTCGCCAGCATCGGTGTCGCTCGAAGCTCTGCCGGCCTTCGACGGCGCTGGGCCCGCTCCAGGCGACGGCGACGTGCTCGCCGTGACGGTTCGACTCTTAGACGCGGTCGTGGCGGGAGCCGGTCGCCTCGGTGGCGTGGACGACTGCGGGCCGAAGCCGGTGTGTTCGAGGGCCGTCGTGAGCCGGCCGGCGAGCAGGGTCTCGGCCGCGTCCGGGTCGGCCAGCGCCGCCTGCAGCGTCTGCTCCAGCTCGCGGGCCACCTGCTCGGTGACTCTCTGCCCGACGTCAGCCGCCAGCGACCGGGCTTCCTGGACGAGGGCGTAAATGAGCTTGTGCCGCTGCCGGGACAGCTCCCGCATGGCGTCGCCTCGCATCGCCTGCTGCGCCCTCTGCAGCTGCCCGCCGAGTTCGGTTAACGGACGCAACGAGTCCGGGCGCTCGCGAACCAGTAGGTTGGCCAGCCACGCGGTGACGGTGGGCTTGCGCAGTCGACCGATCTGCTTGGCAAGCTCCTTGTCGCCGGCTGCCTTGGCCTGCTTCTCCCGTTCCGTTCGGGTCGCCGTGAACTCGGCCGGGTCGGCCGCGTACAACTCATCGGCAACCGACGCCACATCCACGACGCCTACTATGGCCGCCCGGCGCACCGGTTGGCTGAGGACCTAACGTGGAGTTCATGACGTCACGGTCGGCAGTCCCGGCGTCCGGCGTCAAATGAGTGGCCCGCCCCGAGAAATCTGACTTGTGTGGTCCCTGTGCCTGACGACCTCCCGGCCCGCCTGCCCGAACTGATGCTGCACGACGAGCTACGGCTCGGTCGGCGCATCGAGGGGTTGCGCAGGAACCGCAGCCCCGACGCGCGAGCCGCAGCCCAGCAGGCCATCGCCACCGACATCGCTGACGCAGTGGCCCGGGTGGCCAGCCGAAAGGCGAGCGTCCCCCCGATCAGCTATCCGCCGGCGCTGCCGGTGAGCCAGGCCAAGGAGGAGTTGTTCGCCACGATCCGCGACCACCAGGTGGTGATCGTGGCTGGGGAGACGGGCTCGGGCAAGACGACGCAGCTGCCCAAGATCTGCCTGGAACTCGGCCGCGGTGTCCGCGGTCTGATCGGGCACACCCAGCCACGTCGGCTGGCCGCGCGCACGGTGGCGGAGCGGATCGCGGAGGAACTGGACACCCCGCTCGGGTCGACGGTGGGCTGGAAGGTGCGTTTCACCGACCAGGTCGGCGCCGGCACGCTCGTCAAGGTGATGACCGACGGCATCCTGCTCGCGGAGATCCACCGGGATCGGCAGCTGCTGCAGTACGACACGCTGATCATCGACGAGGCGCACGAACGCAGCCTGAACGTCGACTTCATCCTCGGCTACCTCAAAGGGCTACTCCCACGACGACCCGACCTCAAGGTCGTCATCACGTCGGCCACCATCGATCCTGAGCGATTCGCCGAGCACTTCGCAGGTGCGCCGATAGTCTCGGTGTCCGGCCGGATGTTCCCGGTTGAGGTCAGGTACCGCCCCGTCGTCGACCCGGAGGACGACACCGCAGACCCCGACCGCGATCCGACCGAGGCAATTCTCGATGCGGTTGACGAGCTGGCCGCCGAAGGTCCCGGTGATGTCCTGGTCTTCCTCAGCGGTGAGCGGGAGATTCGTGACACCGCGGAGGCTCTCCGGGCACAGCAGCTGCCCGGCACGGAGATACTGCCGCTCTACTCCCGCCTCTCCGCCGTCGAGCAGCACCGCGTCTTCCGGTCCCATCCCGGGCGCCGGATCGTGCTTGCCACCAACGTCGCCGAAACGTCCCTGACCGTTCCCGGGATCCGGTACGTCGTTGATCCCGGTACGGCGCGGATCTCGCGCTACAGCCACCGAACCAAGGTGCAGCGGCTACCGATTGAGGCTATCTCGCAGGCGTCGGCGAACCAGCGGAAGGGTCGTTGCGGGCGGACGTCTGACGGCATCTGCATCCGGCTCTACACCGAGGCCGACTTCGAACAGCGGCCGGAGTTCACCGACCCCGAGATCCTCCGCACGAATCTGGCCAGCGTCATCCTGCAGATGACCGCGCTCGGGATCGGGGACCTAGCCGCGTTCCCGTTCCTCGACCCGCCGGACCGGCGCAACATCGCGGCCGGCGTCCAACTTCTGGAGGAGCTGAACGCCCTCGACCCGGCCCAGCGCGATCCGGCCAGGCGACTCACGCCGGTCGGGCGGCAGCTGGCCCAACTGCCGGTAGACCCGAGGCTGGCCCGGATGATCGTGGAGGCCGACCGCGGCGGCTGCCTGCATGAGGTACTCGTGGTTGCCGCAGCACTATCCATCGTGGATCCTCGGGAGCGGCCGACGGATCAGCAGCAGGCCGCCGACACCGCACACGGACGGTTCGCCGATCCCGAGTCGGACTTCTTGTCCTACCTGGCGCTGTGGCGCTATCTCGCCGACCAGCAGAACGAGCTGTCCGGCAACCGGTTCCGCAAGCTGTGCAAGGCGGAGTTCCTGCACTACCTGCGGGTGCGCGAGTGGCAGGACCTCTACACCCAGCTCCGCCAGGTGACCAAGACGCTGGGGATGCGCATGAGCAATGCCCCGGACGACGGGCGCAGGATCCATTCAGCCCTGGTGTCCGGGTTGCTCTCGCAGGTGGGCGTACGGGAAGGCGCGCGCGACTACCTCGGAGCCAGATCGGCCAGGTTCGCGATCTTCCCAGGCTCGGCGTTGGCGAAGAAGCCGCCGGCGTGGGTCGTGGCAGCAGAGCTCGTCGAGACCTCGCGATTGTGGGCCCGCACGGTCGCCCGGATCGACCCTGCCGACGTTGAACGGCTGGCTGCTCACCTGGTCGCGCGGACCTACAGCGAACCCCGGTGGGATGCCCGGCGTGGCGCGGTCATGGCCACCGAGAAGGTCACCCTGTACGGCGTACCGCTGGTGGTCGCGCGGTCGGTGAACTACGGGCCGATCGACCCGGCGCTGGCTCGTGAACTGTTCATCCGGCACGCCCTCGTCGAGGGCGACTGGACGACGCGGCATCCGTTCTTCACCCACAACCGCGAGTTGTTGCAGCAGATCGACGAACTGGAGGCGCGAGCGCGCCGCAGGGATATCCGCATCGATGACGAGGCCCTGTTCGAGCTGTACGACGAACGCATCGGGGTCGATGTCGTGTCCACCCGGCACTTCGACAGCTGGTGGAAGCAGACCCGGCGATCGGAACCAGACCTGCTGACGTTCGACGCGGCAATGCTGACCAACGCCGCCGCCGCTGTCGTCGACTTCGGCCACTTCCCTGATGCGTGGGAGCGGGACGGGCTGCGGTTGCCGCTGTCCTATGCGTTCGAGCCGGGTGCCCGGACCGACGGAGTGACGGTGACCGTGCCCCTGGTTGCCGCGGACCAGCTACCCGCGGACGCCTTCAGCTGGACCGTTCCCGGGCTGCGTGAAGAACTCGTCACGGCCCTGCTGCGCTCCCTGCGCAAGGACGTGCGACGGAACTTTGTCCCGGTCGCCGACTACGTCGCCGCGGTGGCACCCCACCTCGACGATGGGCCGCTGCTGGACGGGCTCGAACGGGAACTGCAGCGGATCACCGGGGTCACCGTTACCCGCGAGGCGTGGCGGCTGGACCTCATCCCCGAGCATCTCCAGCCGACCTTTCGCATCGTGGACGAGGATGCCCGCACCGTCGCGGAGGGCAAGGATCTGGCCGAGTTGCGCGCCCGGGTGGCCCCCCGGCTCAGAGCAGAACTATCCGCGGCCACTGCCGGTGTCGAACGCACCGGTCTGCTCACCTGGCCGGAGGGCGAGCTCCCGCTGTCGGTGCAGATCACCGCAGCACGGCGGCGTACGACGGTGTATCCGACCCTCGTCGACGAGGGGGACAGCGTCGCCGTCCGGGTGGTCCAGTCCACCGCCGAGCAGGACGCCGCGATGTGGTCCGGCGTACGACGGCTGCTCCAGCTCACGGTGCCGTCCCCGCTCAGGGCGGTCGTGCGGGCGTTGCCGAGCGGGATGAAGCTGGGGCTGCAGTTCAACCCGTACGGCGGCGTCCCGGCGCTGCTTGACGACTGCGTGCGATGCGCGTTGGACGAGGTGATTGCCGACAGCGGCGGCCCGCCTCGGGATCGGGCGGCCTTCGAGGTGCTCCAGCGCGAGGCCCGTGCCCGGCTCCCGGACCTGACGACCGACATCGTCACCCGGGTGGAGCCGGTGCTCGCTGCAGCCCGTGGTGTGGACGAGCGATTGACCGCCGCCCGTGCGATCCCTCCAGGGGTGGTCGCGGACGTGCACGCGCAGCTGTCGGGGTTGGTGTTCCCGGGTTTCGTCGCGGCGACCGGGCGGACGCGGCTGCGGGAGTTGCCGCGCTACCTGCGTGCGATCGTGCATCGTCTGGACAAGGTGCCCGGCAACCTCGCCCGGGACGATGTGGCGATGCAGCGGGTGCACGCCGTTCAGGCCGAGTACGAGCAGCTGTCGGCCGGGCGCGCTCCGGTCGACCCCGGCGTCCGCCGGATCCGGTGGATGATCGAGGAGCTGCGGGTGAGCCTCTTCGCGCACAGCATCGGGACTGCGGGGCCGGTGTCCGAACGGCGGATCTACCGCGCGATGGACGAACTCCCCGCCTAGGTCCCCGGGGCCGCCGCCGACCATGATAGGAACGCGGATTGTGACCTGCCGTGGGGGTCCCGCGCCGACGCGTCCGGCGGTATAACTCGGACAAGGCCCGACGAGGAAGCGGAGTCACGATGACGAGCACCCTGGATGCCCCGACCACGGCCGATGCACCTGCCGACCCGGCGTACGACATTGCCCGTCGCTGGCTCGACGACTTCGGTACGGCGCTGGCCGCCGGTAACCTCGACGCGGTCGACGACCTGTTCCTGGCTGAGGGCTGGTGGCGTGACCTGCTGGCGTTCACGTGGGACCTGCGCACGATCCACGGCACGGACGCGATCAAGAGCGTCCTCGCCGCGGCACTCGAGACCACCAGCCCGAGCGGCTTCCAACTCACCGAGGGCAAGCCGCCGGAGCTCGTGGAGGCGGATGAGAACACACGCTGGGTGCAGGGATTCTTCGACTTCGAGACGGCGGTCGCCCGTTGTCGCGGCTTCTTCCGGCTGATGCCGGCCGACGACACGTGGAAGGGCTGGACCGTCCTCACCGCGATGGAGGAACTGAAGGGCCACGAAGAGCGCCTTGGTTCCAACCGGGTCAAGGGTGTCAACCACGGCGAGCAGGACCGGAGGATGAGCTGGTTGGACCGCCGCCGCGCGCAGCGGGACTTCACCGAGAACGACCCGCAAGTGCTCGTCGTCGGAGCGGGGCAAGCCGGCCTCTCGATCGCCGCGCGGCTCGGCCAGCTCGACGTGGACACCCTCATCATCGAGCGGAACGAGCGGATCGGGGACAGCTGGCGCAAGCGGTACCGCTCCCTCGTCCTGCACGACCCGGTCTGGTACGACCACATGGCCTACCTGCCGTTCCCGAAGCACTGGCCGGTGTTCACGCCCAAGGACAAGCTCGCCGACTGGTTCGAGTCCTATGCCTCCAGCATGGAACTCAACGTGTGGACCAGGACCGAGTTGCGCAGTGCGACGTACGACGACGGGGCCGGGCAATGGACTGCCACGGTGCTGCGTGAGGACGGCACCGAGCGGGTGCTGCACCCCCACCACATCGTGCTCGCCACCGGGATCAGCGGCGTACCGAAGGCCCCGGATATTCCCGGCACCGAGGTGTACGCCGGCGTCCTCACGCATTCCAGCGGTCATGCCGGCGGCGAGGACTACACGGGAAAGAACGCGGTAGTTGTCGGTTCCTGCAACAGCGGGCACGACATCGCGCTCGACTTCTACGAGCAGGGTGCGAACGTCACGATGGTGCAGCGTTCCTCGACGTACGTGATGACGAGCGAGAACGGGATCGCGACGCTGTTCGCGGGCACCTACGAAGAGGGTGGCCCGCCGACCGAGGACGCCGACCTGATCTTCGCCTCCATCCCCTACCCGGTCCTCGCCCAGATCCACCAGGGCGCGACCCAGCAGATCGCGGAGTTAGACAAGGACCTGCTGGCGGGACTGGAACGAGCCGGGTTCAAGCTCGACTTCGGCGAGGACGGCAGCGGACTGTTCATGAAGTACCTGCGCCGCGGCGGCGGCTACTACATCGACGTCGGGGCCTCGCAGTTGATCGCCGACGGCAAGATCACGATCAAGCAGGGTGTGGAGATCGGGCGATTGACTCCGACCGGCGTCGAGTTCACCGACGGGACCGAGTTGGCGGCCGACATCGTCGTCCTCGCCACCGGGTACGAGAACATGCGTGAAAGTGCCCGCGCACTGCTGGGCGACGCCGTCGCCGACCGGTGTACGCCTGTATGGGGGCTCGACGACGAGGGTGAGCTGCGCACGATCTGGCGGCACTCCGGGCACGACGGCTTCTGGTTCATGGGCGGCAACCTGCACCAGTCCCGGCACTACTCGAAGTTCCTGGCACTGCAGATCAAGGCGACCGAGGAGGGCCTGCGCGGCCGGGACGCGGACCGACTCGCCGCGGACTAACCTGCCGTCCCGGGTCGGCTGTGCAAGGGTGAACGTAAGCGCCTGATCGGCGCCGGTGCCGCGGTGGCAGGCAAACCGCGTCGGCGCCGCGGGTGTCGGCCCGGTGAGAGAAGGGGGAGCCATGCCATCGCAGCAGTACGAACCGCCGAACCGTGAGGCGACAACCGCCGGGCGGCCTGACGGGACAGCCGCGTCGCGGCCCGATGAGAACACCGAACAGCGGCCGGACCGGACCGGCTCGGGGTTGGCCCAGGACCAGCCCACGCGGGAGCAACCAGCGCAGCCGTCCCCGTCTGGCGAGCAGACACCCGGGACGCAGAGCCTTCCTGCCTATGGCGCGTATGGCGCCGCGCCGCCGTACGACGAGGGCTCGGACCGCTCCCAGCGAGAAGACACCTCACGGGCGGTGCGGCACGACCAGGCCGGCTATCCGGGCTCCGGCGGCCACGACCAGCCCGGTCAGAGCTACGGCGCCGGCCTCGATGACCCGAACCGCAATGACCCGAATGGCTATGACCCCAACCGCAATGACCCGAGTGGCTATGACCCCAACCGGGACGCGGTGCAGCCGGCGGACAGTGACGCCGTCCGTGCACGGGAGAAGGAGGCCTTCGGCGGCGTGAAGGTCGGAGCGGCATTCTTCGGCTGGCTGACCGCCGTCGGTGCCACCGTCATCCTGGTGGCCATCGTTGCCGCCGTCGCCTCGGCGCTGGACCTCGGCACCGTCGTCGACGGAGGGACGTCATCGGAGGAGCTCCGTAGTCTCGGCATCGGGGCCGCGATCGCCGTACTCGTCGTCCTCTTTCTGGCGTATTACTGCGGCGGATACGTCGCCGGGCGGATGGCCCGGTTCAACGGCGTCCGGCAGGGCATCGCCGTGTGGTTGTGGGCCGTGCTGATCGCGGCGGTGGTGACCGGCATCGGTCTGCTGGCCGACGACAACAGCGACCTGGCCAACGACCTCAACCTCCCGAACGTCCCGGTCGACAGTTCGGACATCACGAGTACGAGCCTGATCGCACTGGCCATCGTGCTTGGTGTGACCCTGATCGGGGCCATCCTGGGGGGGCTGGCCGGGATGCGGTTCCACCGCCGCGTCGACCGGGCAGGCTTCGCCCCCGACCCGTACTGAGGACTACGGCGAGGGCGGTTGCGGGAGGCTGAGGCCCGGACCGCGCAGGGGTTCGAGGAGATCCCCGAGCTCCGCTACCCGCTGCAGCACCTCATCGGCGGTGAAGCGCAGATCCTGCTCGGCGGTGCAGGCCTCGATCTCCGCCCAGGTCACCGGCGTCGACACCGTGGGCAAGGGTCGGGCCCGCAGCGAGTACGGCGCAACCGTGGTCTTCGTGGCGCTGTTCTGGCTCCAGTCGATGAGCACCTTGCCGCCGCGCAACGCCTTGGTCATCTGCCAGACCACGCGGTCGGGGTGCGCTTCTGTGATGCGCTGCGCCAGCCGGCGGGAGTAGTCCCAGGGCCGCTGAGGGTCGACCTCCTTGAGCGGCACGTAGAGCTGCATCCCCTTGGAACCGCTCGTTTTCGCCCAGGCAGTCAGGCCGTCCTCGTCGAGGAGGTCGCGCAGACGCGCCGCGACCCAGGCGCAGTCGACAATCGTCGCCGGTGGTCCGGGATCCAGGTCGAAGACCATCAGGTCGGCGCCATGAACACCTCCACGCGGGCCAACGGTCCACTGTGGTACGTGGAGTTCCAGCGCGGCCAGGTTGGCCAGCCAGATCAACGTGGGGAGGCCATCGACGACGACGTATTTGATGGTCTCGCGCTGCCTGGTGCTGCCCGGTGTCGGCAACTCGACCGATCGGACCCAGGTCGGGGCGTGCGACGGCGCGTTCTTCTCGAAGAAGAACTTGCCATCCACGCCGTCGGGGTAGCGCTTGACAGTCAGCGGCCTGCCGGCGAGGTGGGGGAGCAGGACGTCGGCGATCCGCGCGTAATAGTCGATCACCTGGCCCTTGGTGAAACCGTCCTCCGGGTAGAGCACCTTGCCCAGGTTCGACAGCTGAAGGGTGCGTCCCTCCACGTCCACGCTGACCCGCTCAGACGTCGGCACGTCGTACATCCTGCACCGCCACGTCCTCGCGCAAACCTCGCCACGACGGGTGCCGGAGGCGACCCTCTGCCGTCCACTCGCCGAACTCCACCTCTGCAACGAGCACCGGCTGGACCCAGCGGGCATCGCGGGCGTGCTCGCGCGGCACGTCGAGGAACGGTGACCGCACCTGCGCCAGGTCTTCGAGCCTGCTCGCGATGCGCTCCAGCGCCCGATCGGTGAAACCCGTTCCCACCTTGCCGATGTAGCGCAGGCCGCCGGGCTCGGGGATGCCCAGCAGGAGCGAGCCAGGCAGTCCCCTCCGCCTGCCCTGGCCGGGCTTCCAGCCGCCGATGACAGCGTCCTGCGTGCGCATGTTCTTGATCTTGCGCCAGTACGGCGAGCGCAGACCCGGTTGGTAGGTGGAGTCGAGCCGCTTAGCGAGAACTCCTTCCAGCCCCAGGCTGCCGCTGGCCGCCAGGACAGCCGGGCCGTCGCCGTGGAAGTACGGCGGTGTCTGCCACGACGGGCCGTGCAGCGCAAGCCCCTGCAACGCCTCCCGGCGGGTTGTATAAGGCTCTGACAACAGGGACCGGCCGCGCAGGAGGAGGATGTCGAAGAGCAGGTACGTCACCGGGACAGCCGCGACGAGGTGCACGAGCGCTGCCGGCGCTGTCACGTGCATGCGCTGCTGCAAGGCGCCGAAGCTGGGGCGACCGGCCGCGTCGAGGGCGACGAGTTCGCCATCGAGCACCGTGTCATCGAGCACCGTGTCATCGAGCACCGGCTGGCCGCCGGCAGCCTCGGCGAGCTTCAGCACCTCTGGGTAGCTGGCGCTGATGTCGCGGTCGTTGCGACTGAGCAATGTGAGTCGCCCGGCGTGGACGCGCCCGATCGCGCGGACACCATCCCATTTAAACTCGTACGCCCACTGCCGATCCTCGGCTGACGGGGGCAAGGTCGTGGCGCCCGAAGCCAGCATCGGGCGCAGTGTCATGGTC
>JACDAB010000154.1 GCA_013695665.1 Geodermatophilaceae bacterium
TCCTAAGGCTCCCGCTGGACGAGGCCAACAAGACGCGCCTGACGGTGGACAGCTTTGGCACAACGACGAGCCACGTCACCCTCATCGTCTCGGGCGCAATACCTTACACCGCGCAGGTGACCGGGTACAGCTACGCGGCGCAGTTGGGGGAATGAGACTATTGCAGACCCGAAGGGTTTCCAAACCCTTCGGGTCTTTCCTACCGGAACTATCCCGCTGGTGAGAGGGGGTAGGGCAGCAGGTTATGCGGCGATCGCCTCCAAGAGCCGGTTGCAGGCCTCCTCGCAGCGGCGGCACGATTCGGCGCAGACGCGGCAGTGCTCGTGGTGGTCGGCATGGTGCTCGCACTCATCGCCGCAGAGCTGGCAGGCCAGCGCGCAGGCCTCCACCTGAGAGCGGAGCAGGTTCCGGTCGGGCTCCGTCTGCCGGGAAAGGAGCCGGCCCGTGGTCTCGCATAGGTCGGCGCAGTCCAGGTTCAGCCGGATGCAGCGCACCAACATTTGTAACGTCTCCTCGCCGAGGCAAGCGTCGGCACAGGCCGTGCAGACCTGCGCGCACTCGAAGCAGGCCTCGATACAGGCCACGAGTGCGCTTTGATCAGTGGTGATCTGGCGGGGATGGGTTTGCAGCATCGCTTGAACGTGTGTCATGGTCGTTCCTCCTTATTGTAAGCGACTTTCAGTGTGATCGATGGAAGCCGAGCAAGACGGGTACCGGAACGGGCGCTCATCGCCCCTTACCCGTAAACCCTCAGGAATCTCTCAGCAAGCCCTAACGTCCTCCTCATGCCATACAGCTATCGTTATGCTGGGGTCGCGCTTTCTGGCGACCCCAGCATAGCAATAAAGGCAGGACTTACGCACCGTTCCGACAAATTCACCTTTTGTCATTTCGAGCGAAATGAGAAATCTCGCCGTTTTGCCTAAGTCCTAAAGTGATAGAGAGGATAGACAATGTATAAGAAGATATTAGTTCGGCTCATACTCATGCTCGCGGTAGTGGGTCTCCTGGCTGCCTGCGGTGGTGGGGCAACGCAACAGACTGGCGCGAGCGACAGCGGCACGGCGGTGGATGAACCTATGGAAGGCATGGATCAAAGTGAGATGGCTTCCGGCGATGTGCCCTTTGACGCGCAGTTCATTGATGGCATGATCGAGCATCACCAGGGCGCTGTCATGATGGCCGAGCAAGCGCTGGAAGAGTCCGAGCGCCCGGAAATCCGGGAGTTGTCGCAGACCATCATCGCCACCCAGCAGGTCGAGATCCAGCAGATGACCGCGTGGCGCGACGCCTGGTACCCTGACCTGCCCGCCTCCGAGGGAATGGCGATGGATATGGGACAGATGACGGTCTCCGATGACACGAGCCTCCCCTTTGACCAACGATTCCTCACTGCCATGATCTCGCACCACCAGGGAGCGATCGAGATGGCCCGCGCGGCGCAGGAGCAGGCCGAGCATGCAGAGCTCAGGACGCTCGCGGAAGAGATCATTACTGCGCAGGAGGCTGAGATCGCTCAGATGCAGGCGTGGCTGAGCGAGTGGTACGGCGTGTAGCGGAGAGTAGGACTGGGCAGGTATAGTGCGATGGCAAAAAGGGACGTGGTGCAACATATCCTTGTCGTTGACGACGATCCTGCCTTGACGAGAGTTCTGAAACGGGGGTTGACCTACGAGGGCTTCGTTGTAGAAGCCGCGCCGGATGGCGAGGCGGGCCTCGTCGCGGCGCGCGAGCGCCCGCCAGACCTTGTCATCCTCGACGTCATGCTGCCGGGGCTTGACGGCCTGCAAGTTCTCAGCCGCCTCCGCGCGGCAGACCGGCGCCTGCCCGTGCTCCTGCTGACCGGGCGCGATTCGCCCACCGACCAGATTCGTGGCCTTGAGGGGGGAGCGGATGACTACGTGCTCAAGCCCTTCACCTTTGAGGTGCTCGTCGCCCGCGTGCGCGCGCTGCTGCGCCGCTATGAGGGAGAGCGGTTCGCTGTTCTGCGCTTCGCGGATCTCAGCCTTGACA
>JACDAB010000162.1 GCA_013695665.1 Geodermatophilaceae bacterium
ACACCACCCTCCGGGGTGGTGTCCGCCCCCGCCGTGCTCGTACGGTCAACCAGTCTGTGAACGCAACGCGTACGTGTGGTAAACACTCAGATTCGTGGGGGTGAGGGTCGCCACCGGCTCGGCCCCCCGGATCAGAGGGGTTGCGCGTGTCCATAGCAACGCGTGACCGGAGCGGGCTGGTGTTGCTCGTGGTCGGCGCCCTCGTGGTCAGCATCCTGTCCGCTCCCTGGCCGGCTGCCGGGGCTCCCGCACCGATCGACGACCCGTACCGTGCCTTTGGCGGTTCGTCCTGGTGGAACACCCCGCTCCCGCCGCAGGCCCCCGAGCACCCCAACGAGGGTGGGATTCTGAACTACCTCCGGACGGCTGAGGACAATGGTGGCGGCTTCCTCCGCTTCGCCGGAGCCGACGACAGCGAGTGGGGCCAGCCGGTCTACTGGGCGAGCTCCGGTGACAGGGAGTACGACGTTCGGTGGTCGGCCGGGCTGCGTCAGCCTGAGCTGGACAACCTGCGTATCCCGGCGAACATGCGGGCCGCCGATACCTCCGACGGGGCGCTGACCCTCTTCGATGTCGAGCGCGGGTACGTCGTGGCGATGACCGATGCCGCCTACAACGCGCCCTTGGACTCGTGGAGCGTCGGAGGAGCCACCGTCACGTACCTCGATTCCAACGGGCTGGACTCCCGGTTGCTTGACTCCGACGACCGGCGCAATTCGGGCAGCCACCGGGGCAACAACGGTGCGACGATGATGGCCCGACTCGACGAGGTGCGCGCTGGCGCGATCGAGCATGTCATCAAGGTCACCGCGGGCCGGAGACTCACATCAGGCATGTCTTCCCGATGGTCAATTCCGACGGTGACTCGTCGTCTTCGCCGCTCCCGCAAGGCCTGCGCATCCGGATCCGCCCGGACGTCGATCTGGATGCCCTTGGGCTGCACCCCCAGGCATTGGTCATCGCCCGGGCCGCTCAGGAGTACGGCGTCTACTTCGGGGACTCCGGCGGCAACTGCCCTCAAGCTGGAGAACACGCGGGCCGAAGGTCGTGGCCAACTCTGGGACATGTCCGCTGACGCGCTGTCCGATCTCCCGTTCACGACGCAATTCTGGGACGTCATTCTCGAGGGCTACGATCCACCCGGTGTTCTGAGAGACTGGCCGGAACCGGGGCGCTGATCCCCGGTGTCTGTTTGGACCTCGCCGATAGTTGGAGCACCCGGATGCGCCACACCCGCCGCTCCCGGTGGCATCCACGTGGTGCCGGCGCCGGGGGGATCCTGCTGGTGAGCCTGCTGCTCGCCTCCTGCACGGTGGGCGCCACGGATCGGTGGGGAGATTCGCGGCCGGACGCGCCACCCCCGTTCCGCGCTTTTAGCGCAGATTCCTGGTGGAACATGCCGCTGCCCGCGGACGTGCCGACCCATCCGAACGAGTCGGCCATCCTGGAGTACATGCAGACCGCTCGCCAGTCCCAGGGCGGCTGCCTGCGACTGGCCGGCGCCAGCAACGACTGGGGGCAGCCGGTCTACTGGGTCGGCCCCGAGGACCCGTCGTACGACGTGGATGTGGCCATCTCCTCGCCACCTCCGGAAGTGACCAGCCTGCGTATCCCAGTCGGCGCTGATTCCGCGCCGACCTCGGATGCCGCGATGACCGTCTTCGACGTCGACAAGGGATACGTCGCAGCGCTCACCGGGGCGAGGTTCGATCCGCGGTTGGACACGTGGACGGCGACCGGCGCCTCCGTCACCTACCTCGACTCCGACGGGCTGCACTCCGGCACCGAGCAGACCCTGGAGACGCGCAACGCCGGCAGCCATCGAGGCAACAACGGGGCGACGATGATGGCGAGGTACGACGAAGTCGCAGCCGGCGCTATCGACCACGTCCTCAAGGTGGCCTCGGGCCCGGAGACGTCCCGGCACTTCGTCTTCCCGATGATCGGGAGCGATGGTGAGTCGAGGGCGGCCGAGGCCCCTGCACAGGGCCTTCGTTTCCGGATTAGGCCGGACGTCGATCTCGACTCTGTCGACCTCGCGCCCGCCGCGCGGGTCATCGCCGATGCTTTGCAGTCCTACGGTTTCTACATCGGCGACTCAGGAGGGGTGACAGCACTGAAGCTGGAGAACACCAGGGCACAGGGTCGCGGGGAGCTCTGGACGTTGCCGGCGACCGCGCTGTGCTCGTTGCCGTTGAGCTCGCAATACTGGGACGTGCTGCCGGAGGGCTATTTCCCGGGCGCCGAGGACTGAGCCGGTGGACATAGCGCGATCGCTGGACCGAACTCGTCACCACCTAC
>JACDAB010000174.1 GCA_013695665.1 Geodermatophilaceae bacterium
GTAGTGGACTGGCCGTACTGGCGGCGGGCGTTGTCTCGCGGAGGGAACCGCTACACCCGGCTGGCATTGCGCCTCCCGGTCCGCGACGCCACGGGGGGGTACCGCGCGTTTCGGGCCGAGGTGCTGCGGTCACTGCCGCTGGCCGAGGTGTCCTCGGCGGGCTACTGCTTCCAGGTGGACCTGGTCCTTCGCACCGCGGAGGCAGGCTTCCGGATCCGCGAGGTCCCCATCACCTTTCGTGAACGCACCCTCGGCCACAGCAAGATGAGCGGGACCATCGTGGTCGAGGCGCTGGCGAAGGTGACACTGTGGGCGGTGACGAACCGCGGCGCCCGGCTGCGGCGGCGGGCCGGGTCGAAAGGTGCGCCCTGAGATGCCTCTGCTGATCCTGCTCCTTCTCGTCATCGCCGAGATCTACGTGCTCATCACCGTGGGCGGCTGGATCGGCGCTTGGTACACGATCCTGCTGCTGATCGTGTTCTCCCTGCTCGGCGCCTTCCTGCTCAGGCGGGAGGGGAGCAAGGCGTTCCGGTCGCTGCGCGAGGCGGTGAACACCCGCCGGCCCCCTCATCGCGAGGTTGCCGACGGCATGATCATCTTCCTCGGCGGGTTGCTGATGCTGCTGCCAGGTTTCATCAGCGACGTCGTCGGCCTGCTCTGCCTGATCCCGCCGACCCGGAGCCTGATCCGGCGCGCTCTGTTCGGGGTGGTCCTGCGCCGGATGCCCGCACCGCTGCGATTCCGCACCGGCCCGGCAGACGGGCGCCGCGGGCCGCCCGTGATCGAGGGCGAGATCGATCCACGGTGAGGTCCGCGGCCACTCGGCCTCTGCGCTCGGCCGGTCCGGACATGCGTCAGGGCCGTGACCAACGATCGGTCCCGGCCCTGACCACGGTTCCACTCAGTCGCTATGGGCTACTCAGTCGCTGTGAGCCACTCAGGCGCTTTGACTTCGCCGGCCGCGCAGCAATTCCAGCCGCTCGGCCAGCACCTCCTCCAGGTCGGCCACGGAACGCCGCTCCAGGAGCATGTCCCAGTGCGTGCGCGGGGGCTTGACCTTCTTGGTTTCGGTCTCGATGCCGTCCACCAGTCTGGCGATGCTGCCGTCGAGGCGACACTCCCACGCGAGCGGGATCTCGGCCTCGTCGGAGAAGGGGACCTTGAAGGCGTGACCCTTATGGCATCGGTATTCGCCGGTCTGGCGGGCAGCGGGCTCGGTGTTGCGGTCGGTCTCGTAGCTGATGCTGCCGAGCCGGCTGCCGCGCAGTGTGCGTTCGCCCATGTGCTCGATCCTTTCCGGATTTCATTCGTGTTTAGGTGATCACGTGCTCGCTGACTGGAACGGGTGAGGCGGCCAGAAGATTCCCTCTCCGAACTGGCCCAAACAGCTGCGAGCACGCGGACCCTTGTCCTTGAGTCTTCGTACACCGGCCCGCGTCCGGTTCAGTGTTACTTCTAACGTTCCGCGAACGTCCGCAGTTCAGTGCCGGCCGGGTCACACTTTCGCCGGCGCTACGTTTCCGGCTTCGTTGATGGCCTGGCGGACAGGCACCAGGCTGAGGATCGCCGCGCCGAGGACGAACAAGATCACCAGCGAGATGATGGCGTACCGGTATGAGCCGGTGAGCTGGAATGTCAACCCGAACAAGAACGGCCCCAGCCAGCTCGTGCCGCGGTCGGACATCTCGTAGAAGCTGAAGTATTCGGCCTCCTTCCCGGCCGGGATCAGCTGGCTGAACAGTGACCGGGACAGCGCCTGGCTGCCGCCGAGCACCAGCCCGAGCACGACCCCGAGCAGGTAGAACTGAACGGCCTGCCCCTCGCTGAGGAAGTAGGCCATGACCAGTACGCCGACCCAGACCACGAGGCTGCCGAGCACGGTGCGCTTGGCGCCGTACACCCTGGCGATCCGGGCCATCAGCATCGCGCCGGCGAAGGCGACGAACTGCACGAGCAGGATGGCCGAGATCAACACGCTCCGCTCGAGGCCCAACTCGCGCTCGCCGTACTGGCCGGCGACCGCCGCCGCGGTCTGGATACCGTCGTTGTAGAGCAGGAACGCGGCGAGGAAGAGCAGCGTCTTCGGGTACTTGCGCATGTCCCGGAAGGTGTGGCCGAGCTGGCGGAAGCCGGCGGTCAGCACCTTGGCCCCGCGCTCGCCGCCCTGCCGCGGTTGGTGCTCCCGCAGCCGAGCGAGCGGGATGACGGCGAACAGCGCCCACCAACCGCCGGCGGAGAGCAGGCACACGCGCACAGCGGTGCCGTCGCTCAGGCCCAACGCCTCGGCGTTGAGGAACAGCGCGAGATTGAGTGCCAGCAGCACGCCACCGCCGAGGTAGCCGAAGGCCCAACCGCGGCTGGACACGTCGTCACGCTCGTCCGGCCCGGCGATCTCAGGCAGGAAGGAGTAGTAGATGACGATGGAACTGCCATAGGCGACGTTCGCCAGGACGAACAAGGCGGCACCGAGCATGTACCGCTCGTCGGCGACGAAGAACAGGCCCATCGTGGCGAAGGCGCCGATGTAGGCGAAGATCCCGAGCATCTGCCGCTTGCGCTGGGTGCGGTCGGCGATCGCACCCATGATCGGCAGGATGACGACCTGGACGAGTGTGGAGAAGGACAAGACGTAGGCGAAGAACGACCCGGGCGGCACGGCGATCCCCAGTGGGTAGACGTTGCCCCTGTCGTCGGCTGCGGCCTCGGCGATCTCGGTGAGGTAGGGCGCCAGGAAGACTGTGACGACCGACGTGGAGAACACCGACGTCGCCCAGTCGTAGAAGTACCAGCCGCGCCGTTCACGGCGCAGCCCCGCATCCGGCTGACCTGCCAGTGTGCCGCTCACCCAGGGCCTCCCCGCAGCGTGTCGCCCGCACCCTCTCAGCCGCGCAAGCGCAGGTCCACAGCGGCGCGCGGCAGCGGCCCGGGAACCCGGCCGCCGGGAAACGCCGCGGTCCCGGCGAGGATGACCGGCCGGGTCCGATCATGAAACCTCGGCAGTTCCGGCTCGGCCGCCCGCAGCGGCCGCAGACCTTCGGTGATCGCTGCGGTGATCCGCGTCCTGGCCCGGTTGGCGTCACCGCGCCGGCCGGGCTCGAGGTCCTCCAGCCTCACCGGTACGCCGAAGTGCACGGCGAGCCTGGGTTGGCGCCAGATCGCGCTGGCCGTCGTACGCACCATCGCCTTGGCGCCTTCGTATGCGGTGACCTCGTGCGCTCCCCATTGGCTGACCGGGATCACCGGCACGCGGGTGGACAGCGCCAGGCGGGCAACGCCGGTCCGGCCTCGTTCGGGCCACAGACCCGGATCGAGGCTGATCCGCCCCTCCGGGTAGACCACCACGTGGCCGCCGTGTCGCAGCGCCGCCGCGGTGACCTCCAGGGCCAGCGCGGCGTCCGGGCCGCCCCGGTCCACCCGGATGTGCCCGGATCGGGTCAGGAACGGCCCGACCACTGGTGCGGCCATGATGCCGCCGGTGACAAGGAATTTCGGGACCACGCCGACCCGCCGGCAGCCGATGGCGATGACGGTCGTGTCGAAGTTGCCGATGTGGTTGGCGGCCAGGAGCAACGGCCCGTTCAGCAGCCCGGGCTCGAGCTCGCTGGTCACCGTGATCCGGCCGAACAGTGACACCAGCGGCGCGCCGTAGCGCAGCAGCATCGGCCAGACCGGCCAATCCGGACCGGAAACGATTCGGACCTGCTCGTCGACCCAGCGTGGCCGACTCATCGGCTGCTCCACTTGCCGCGGACGAGCAGCACCTGCTTGAGCACCTCCGGGCGGTCGGTCATGACACCGTCGACACCCAGATCCAGAACCGCTTCAATCTCGGCGGCCGTATCCACGGTCCAGACATGCACCTGCATACCGCGCGCATGGGCGGCAGCGATCAGGCGCTCGTCGCAGAAGGCGCGGCCGCCGTACCGCAACGGCACCTGAGCGCACGGCGCGCCGGTTCGGCTCAGGCGGCCGGCGGTCCGGGCCAACCGGCCGGCGCCGGATGCGTACGACGCCAGCCGCAAGGCGGTGACGGCGCGAGCGCCCAACGACGAGCAGACCGCGGGACCGAGCAGTCGCCGTGCCGCCCGGACGCGGGCGTCGGAGAAGGATGCCACGCACACCCGGTCCTGGGCTGCGGCCCTGGCGACCGCGGCCGCCAGGGGGACCACGGCCCCGGCCGCCTTGACATCGAGATTGATCCGCACCTCCGACCATGCGGCCAGCAGGTCATCCAGGCGCAGGATCGGCTCCGTCCCACCGATCCGTGCCCTGGCAACCTCGCGCCAGGGGAGGGCGGCGATCCGCCCGGTCCGGTCGGTGACGCGGTCCAGCTCGGCGTCATGGAAGGCCACCGCGACACCGTCGGCCGTGGCATGCACGTCGGTCTCCAGGTATCGGTAGCCCAGATCCACGCAGCGCTCGAAGGCGGCCATTGAGTTTTCCAGCCCCCCGGCGGCACCACCGCGATGGGCGAAGGCCAACGGGGTCGGGGCGTCGAGATATACGAACCCGCCGGTCATCTCGGGCTCCGACGAACCTGGGTCAGCCGAGGTCGACCCGCGTCGAGTCATAGGCCCGGATGTCCAGCGGCGCGACCAGCGCGTCGGTGAGGGCACCGATCAGTTCGGCGACGTGCGGTGATTGCAGGTGCGCCTGGAGTGCGTCGACGCTCTGCCAGTTCTCGACCGCGACGAAGCAACTGTCGTCGTCCAGAGCGGCGTAGAAGCGGTAGGCCTCGCAGCCGTCCTCGGTGACTGTCTCCGCCTGTGCGCGCAGGAGAGCCTCCGCCACCTGGCCGCGCGTCTCGGGTCGTACCTGCGCGAATGCGGTAACGACGATCATGAGTCCTCCGAATATGGGGTCAGCTGGCCGCCTCACGCTAGCGGTCACCGTTGCCCGTGGATGCACGCGGCCCGCGCACGAGGTATGCAGTGTGCGTGGGCAGGATCCGAGTGGGTACGGCGTCGTGGACGGACAAGACGCTGCTGGAGTCCGGGTCGTACCCGGACGACGCGAACACAGCGGAGTAGCGCCTCGTCTACTACGCCGGGCAGTTTCCCCTCTTCGCTGCCCGGCCGAAAGGCGCGGTCAGAGCCGGGCGAGCGCCGCCGCGAGGCTTCTCTCCGCCTCGTCGCCGAGTTTGGCCAGCGGCCCCTTGAGAAGCGGCGTCAGGAGCGCCGCGATGCCCTTGAAGGTGAAGTCGGCGCTGTAGGTCACCCTGGTTCCCGCCGGCGCCGGGTCGAAGGTCATCGTGTCCACGGCGGTCACTGTCTTGTTCTCCCCGCGCAGGACGAGCCGCTCGTTCTCGACGTACTCCATGACCCGGTATATCAAGGTCGTCTCCCGGCCACGGAAGGAGGAGACGTTCTCGTACGTCGTTCCGACACCTCCCTCGCCTGACAGTCGGCGGCAGGACACGGTGCCGGCATCCCAGTCCTCGGCGTTGGCGAAGTCGGCCAGGTAGGTGAACACCGCCTGAAGCGGTTGAGCTGCCACCACGGTGCGGCGGATGATCGGCACACGTCCTCCGTCAGATAGTCCTCAGTGATGCCAGGCCTTTCCGCTGTGTATACCCCTCGGCAAGCTGCTGCGGTTAACGTCTGCCGATGCAGGAAACCGGCTCATCGTCGAACCGCAACCGGGAGCGTTCATGACCTTGCACGTCACTGGCGGACGCAGGCTGATCGGCGGCTCGCTGGCGGCCGCTATCGCCGCTTCGCTCGCAGTCGCGACCGCGCCCTCGGTCGCCGCCACCGTGGAGACCGAAGGGGACCGCCCAGCATTCCAGCTCACCGTGTTGCACAACAACGACGGTGAATCACAGCTGATCGGCGCACCTGCCGACCCCGACTACGGTGGAGTGGCCCGTTTCGCCACCGTCGTGGACAACCTTCGCGCAGTCGCGCAGAACCGGCCGCCGTTCGAGCCAGGGGAGGCGTTCCGCAGCGGCGAGATCTTGCTTTCCTCCGGTGACAACTTCCTCGCCGGACCTCAGTTCCAGGCCAGCCTCGACAAGGGCGTGCCCTACTACGACTCGACCGCCATGCGGCTGATCGGCTACGACGCCTCGGCGATCGGCAACCACGAGTTCGACTTCGGCCCGGACGTGTTCGCCCAGTTCGTTGTGGGCTTCGGTGGCACCACTCCGTTCGTCTCGGCCAACCTCGACGTCAGCCGGGAGCCGAGCCTGGCCACCCTGGCCGAACGCAACGCCATCGTCTTCCGGACGGTCGTCACCACCCAGGGCGAGCGGATCGGCATCGTCGGGGCGACCACCCCGGAACTCCCCTCGATCTCCAGTCCACGTGACGTCCGGGTGTTCCAGAACGTCCAGCTCGCAGTGCAGCGGCAGGTCAACGCGCTGACGGCGAGGGGCGTGGACAAGGTCATCCTCATCTCCCACCTGCAAGACATCGACGAGGAACTCGGCCTGGTGTCGGGTCTACGCGATGTCGACGTCGTCGTCGGCGGCGGCGGCGGCGAGCTTCTGGCCAATGACGGTGACCTGCTGGTGCCTGGCGACATCGTCAGCACCGACCCGGACACCGGAGCGCCGCGCAACTACCCGTTGTACGGCGTGGACTCAGACGGCGTGCAGGTGCCGGTCGTGACCACCAACGGCGAGTACAAGTACGTCGGTCGTCTCGTTGTGGACTTCGACCGGGACGGAAACGTCCTGCAGGTGGGCGAGGAGAGCGGCCCGGTGCGGGTCTCCGGCGTAGCTCCCGATGCGGTGGCTCCGGACCGGCAGATCCAGCGACAGGTCGTCAATCCGGTCGCCGACTACGTCGCGGACCTCGAGCAGGACGTGATCGCGCAATCCGAGGTTGCGTTGGAAGGTCGGCGCGACCCGGGTGTCCGCACCGAGGAGACCAACCTCGGGAACCTGGTTGCCGACTCGCTGCTCTACACCGGCCAGCAGGAGGCGGCGAACTTCGGCGTCGTACCGCCGGACGTCGCGCTGCAGAACGGCGGCGGCATCCGGAACAACACGCTCATCCCGCCAGGCCCCATCACGTCGCTGGACACCTTCAACATCGCGCCGTTCTCCAACTTCGTCTCCGTGGTCCCCGACGTTCCGCGCGAGCAGTTCAAGGAGATCATGGAGAACGCGGTGTCCGCGGTGGAGAGCGCGGACGGCCGATTCGCCCAGGTAGCGGGTTTCTCGTTCACCTACACGCTGGCTGGTACGCCGCAGGTGATCGACGACAACGGCGTCATCGTGACCCCGGGGACGCGGGTCCTCGACGTCGTATTGGATGACGGGACCGTGATCGTGGACGGTGGAGCCGTCCTCGATGGTCCCGGTATCACTGTCGCGACCAACGACTTCTCCGCCCGCGGCGGCGACCAGTACCCGTTCAACGGGCTGCCCTTCACGACAGTGGGCAAGTCCTACCAGCAGTCACTGGAGGACTACATCGTCGAAGGTCTTGACGGTCTGATCACGGCTGAGCAGTACCCCGAAGGTGGCGAGGGCCGGATCACGGCCGTCTGATCTGAGCTGCCTCTGACGGAGGGGTCCCGCTCGGCGGGCCCATGATCGACTCCAGGCCACACAGTGTGCGGTGTGGCATCCGGCCGCTCCGGCGTGTCTGCGGCCGACACGCCGGAG
Organism: Geodermatophilaceae bacterium; assembly: GCA_013695665.1. Classification (GTDB taxonomy): domain Bacteria; phylum Actinomycetota; class Actinomycetes; order Mycobacteriales; family Geodermatophilaceae; genus JACCTY01. The sequence goes on from JACDAB010000174.1 coordinate 7,616, forward strand.
GCCGGGGAGCAATGTGTGGGCGGGCGTCGATCGTGAGCGGCCGCTGGTCCACGGGGAGGGGACGCCGACAACTTGACATAATGTACATTATCGGCGCAGAACGGTACAGGATCAGGTGGATGCAAGGTTTCGTCTCTTCGTTGCCCTTGGGCTTCTGAGCAGCGACGTCACTGGCGGCTGGGTTTGGTGTAGCTGCGTCCCCAGCTCCAGGCGCGCCCGCTCGGCGCCAGCCGCCGGTCGATGGTCGCCGCTGAGATCGTGACCAGCGCGACGGCGGTCTCATCGGTCACTTCCAGCTCGCCGGTCCCGCAGCATCGACGTACCCCACCAGTTCGTCCTCTGCGAGGCGTTCCGGGACGGTGAGGCGGGCGGCGAGCACGTCAACTCCGAGCACTTCAAGGCCGCGATGTCGTGGATGCCCGACGTTGTCGCGGCGACACCGGAGATCGTCAACGTCGAGGTGCCGCAGGAGGGCTGGGGTCAGATGGGCGAGGTCACCCCACGCTAGAACTGCCCTGCACCCGACCCCAACTGCCCGGCCGGTCGCTGTCACCTCAGCGTTGCGCCGATGATGGACCTTTATGTCAATCTAGAGACGGAGCTGGGCCAGTCGGTGCGGCCGCGGTTACCAGACGCGCCGAGAATCCGGGCGGCGTGACTAGGCTCCCCCGGGTGGTCGCGGACTTCACCCGGTACCGCTCACCCGACGAGGACAGTGCCCGCTGGGTCGAGTTCCCGCGGCGGGCCGGCGACATCGTCATCAGCACGCGCTCCAAGAGCGGTACGACGTGGATGCAGATGATCTGCGCCCTGCTGGTCTTCCAGACCCCGGACCTGCCTGCACCGCTGCCGGAGTTGTCACCCTGGCTGGACTGGCTGCTCGCTCCGAGCGCCGAGGTCTACGCCCGCCTCGAGGCACAAGAGCACCGGAGGTTCATCAAGACGCACACGCCGCTGGACGGGTTACCGCTGGACGCCGGCCTCACGTACATCGTCGTCGCCAGGCACCCGCTGGATATGGCCGTGTCGCTGTACCACCAGGGCGAAAACCTGGACCGCGAGCGGATGCGCCGGCTCACCGGTCTGCCCGAGCCGGACCGGCCGCCCGACCCGCGCCTCCCGGTGCGCGAGTGGTTGCTCTCCTGGATCGATACCGAGGACGACCCGCGGGAGCAGCTGGACTCACTGCCCGGAGTGCTGTGGCACCTGTCCGACGCCTGGGCTCGCCGATCCGAGCCGAATATCGTCCTCGTGCACTTCGACGACCTGTCCGCGGACCTCGCGGGCGAGATGCGCCTCCTCGCAGCACACCTCGGAATCTCGGTGCCGGAGCACAGCTGGCCGGCTCTCGTCGACGCGGCCACGTTCGCGCGCATGCGCGCCGGTGCCGAGCGGACGGCGCCGGACCCGTCGGGCGTCCTCAAGGACAGAGCGGCATTCTTCCGGCGGGGTACGTCGGGATCCGGCCGTGAACTGTTGACGGCCGACCAACTCGTCCACTACCGCGAGCGCGCAGCTGGGCTCGCACCGCCCGACCTCCTGGCCTGGCTCCATCACGAGGATCTGGCCCCGTAGCCACCGGCCGGCCGCGTCGTAGGTCGGGCATCCAGCAACCGCGCCTTCAGACCCGAGGGTTCGCTCTCTCCCCTCCCGTTCGAGGAGATCCCGGCTGCACGTCGGCTTCGCGATCCGCCACGGTGAGCCCGCGCGGCACACCCACGCCGTCAGCAACGCATCCTCCGCAACGCCGTCCGGCGCGACAATGACAAAGGCCGCCAATGCCCGACCGACCAGGGTCATCGGGCTCACGTGCGGCTCATCGAGGGCGACGGTGACCCCGCTACCGCCCCACCCGAACCATTCAACCCACCGCTGGCGACGCCGCAGCATCCGGCCGCGATGACATCCGACGTCGCTAGTCGCCGCGCGGGGTGATCTCCCCCATCTCGCCCCAGCCGTCCTGCGGAACCTCGAAGTTCACGATGTCCGGCTTTGTCGCGACCACGTCGGGCGTCCACGACATGGCCGCCGTGAAGTGTTCGGAGTTGACGTGAGCACCCCCCGGCTGCTCCGTCCCGGAACGCCTCGACGAGCACGAACTGGTCGCTGTTGTCCACGCTGCGGCACCACTCGAAGAAGAGGTTGCCCTCCTCCGCCCGCGTCGCCTGGGTGAAGTCGTCGACGAGGGACAGCCACTCGTCATCGCGCTCGGGACGGACCGTGAACTTGACGGATGCGGACGGCCTTCACGGTTCGGCAGCCTATCCGGGGTCGCCTGGCCCGCATGCTCGAGGAATCCTGGCGCGCCCGGGTGCGGTCGGATCTCGCGGCCCGACGTCACCGCGGGGTACGCCGACCTCGCTGGATCTCGTGAGTGTCGTCCTCGCGGCGGGTGCGCATGAGCAGGCCGGCCCAGGTGCGATACGGCGCCCAACCCTCGGCGATCGCGCTGAGGTTCTCGAGGGTCGGCTCGGAGCCAGTAGGCGGCAGTCATCCCCTCGTGCAGGCGCCGCTCCGCGGTGGGGAAGAGGTCGGGGTGGCCGGCGCCGCGGGCAGGATGAGTTGCGCGGCGAACGGACCGATGCCGGGCAACTGCGCCAGCTCGTCGAGAGCCTGTGCGCTGTCGACAGACCACAGCCGGGCTGCGTCCAGACGGCCGTCCAGCGCGGCAGTCGCCACCGCGGACAGCCGTTCGGCCTTGACCGTCGGGAGCCCGGACAGTGATCCCGCGCGGAGCTGACGCGGGCCGGAAATGCCGTCACTGGGCAGCCGGTGACGGTGAGCACCTGACCCATTTGATCGGCCAGCCGCGACGTGATCGACGCGGCCTGGGTGATCCGAATGAGCTGGCCGATGATCGCCCAGCAGGTGGCCTCGTACGGGGAGTGGAGGGACACCGGCCGCAGCTGGGGTGCGAGCAACCGGTCCGCAGTTGGGGTCGGTGCAGGGCAGTTCTAGCGTGGGGTGACCTCGCCCATCTGACCCCAGCCCTCCTGCGG
>JACDAB010000201.1 GCA_013695665.1 Geodermatophilaceae bacterium
AGCTCGTGCCACAGACTCGCCTCCTGCTCAGCGGGCAACGTCAGGAGCCGGCGAACCGCGCCAGCGCGGCGGGGTCGCGCAGCCGGACGGTGGAGCCTTCCACCTGGATCCAGCCACGCCGGGTGAAACCGGACAGCGCTCGGTTCAGCGACTGCCGGGCAACACCGAGGCGGGCCGCGACCTCGGATTGCGACATCCCCAGATCCACCTCGCTGGCACCCGCGCCGACCAGCAACTTGGCCAACCGGCGCGGCAGATCGAGGAACACGAGGTCGGCTGCGGAACCGGTGAGCCGGCGGACCGTCAGCGCCAGGTCCTGTGCCCACGCCAACGCCAAGGCGCTCGACCCAGCGAGCACAGTACGAACCGTGTCGGCCGGTACGGCGATCAACTGCACCTCGTCCAGCGCCTCGGCGGTGGCCGATCGCGGCCGGCCATCCAGAATGCTCAACTCCCCGGCCGATTCACCGGCACCCAGCACGGCAAGAAGCAGCGCGTCACCGTGGTGCGAACTCACCTGCACCTTGAGCCGCCCGCTCACGACGACGTACAGGTGGTCGCTGCGCTCGCCCTCCACGAAGAGGACTTGTCCCCGGGCCAGCCGGCGGGGGAAGGCCGCTGCCGCCAGGGTGATCAACTCCTCGGGACCGGCCGCGGCAAACAGGTGTGCGCTCGACAGCGCCTCCCGAAGGTCCACGCCTGGCACCCTACGGCGCCCACGCAGAGCGCCCTACGGTCCGCTGGTACGGGGGGACCGTAGGGCGCCTGGCATCGGTTGCCTGCTGGGTTGGTTAGGCGCGAAACTCGGGGGCGCCGTCGGCGTCGTCCTCGTCGCTGCGCATCAGGTGCCCCTCGCCGGCCTTGAACGTGCGGAGGTGGCCCTCGACGTCATCATCGTCGCCCGCGGCCCGAGCAACGAGGTGGCCCTCGGTGTCGTCGTCGTCGCCCGCGGCCCGAGCCACGGCGTGGCCCTCGACGTCGTCCCCGGGCTTGTCGGCGGTGTTGACCTCGGGCTGACCTTCGGTGGTGCTCATGGGATCTCCTTGTCCAGCGGTCGGCCGGTCCGCCCGCTGGAAGAAATATGCCGGTTGCGGTAGCCGCGCGACAGTCATCCGCAGGACTGATTTCCTGTCACCTGGGTGACAGCCACCGGTTGACCCCGCGGGCATGCTGGAACTACTTCGACGAGAGGGCAGAGCCACATGAGCCAGCCGAACGCAGACGACCACCCGGACGACAGAGCCGGTAGGCCCCGGGAGGAACCCGCCGAGCCCGCTGTGGCAGTCGACCCGGATCCGAACGACGATGACGTCCGGGGTCATGCCTTCACCGGAGCGCTGCAGGACAAGAACCAGCAGCCCTGAGGACCGCAACGGACATAGGGGCCGTGCGAGGCTGACGCCGGTCAGCCGCGACAGTCGCGGTGGCGGGCAATTCAGCCCGCTGGTACGGCGTTGCGCGACACCGCTCGCAGGACAGTCTTGACTTCCGGCGGCGACAGGTAGGGGTGCTTGGACAGCAGCCGGGCCACCAGGCCGGTGACGTGCGGGGCGGCGAAGGAGTTGCCGGTCGCGACGATGGTGCCCGAGTCCAGCCAGGGGATCTCCACGTCGATCCCGGGCGCGCCGAACTCCGCCGGGGGAGCGAGGTTGCAGTCCAGGGCAAAGGGGTCTGTCGCGTCGTTGGCCGCGACCGAAACAACCGATGAGTACTGCGAGGGGTACGTCGGGGCGGGGACGTTGTTCACGGCACACACCAGGGTGACGCCGGCGAAGTACGCCTCGTCGGCGATCTCGTGGAAGAGCCCGAACAGGTCAGGGTTCCCGGTGGACAGGGACAGGTTGACTACGCGGGCGCCGGAGCGGATGGCCCAGCGCAGCCCTTCGGCGAACACTTGCCCCTTCCCGCTGAGCCGCTCCCCGAGCACCCGGACGCTGTGCACCCGGCAGTCCGGAGCGGCCCGGCGGATGATCCCGGCGCAGGCCGTCCCGTGACCGAACAGGTCCTCGTGCGGACCCTCGGCGAGTGCGACCCGCTCGGTCTCCCGATCCCAGCTCAGCGCCGCACCCCCCGCGACCGCACCGACCGCGGGGTGGCGTGCGTCCACGCCGCTGTCGACCACGTAGACGTCGACGCCCCCGCCGGTAGCGTCGGCGAAGGCCCACTCCTGGGTGAATCCGCCCGGCGGCACCGTCACCGGTTGCAGCACTCCCGCGGCGAAGGCGCCTGACCACGCAGGCCGGAGCGACATCCGCTCAGCTACCCGGGAGTCGGGTCCTGCG
>JACDAB010000208.1 GCA_013695665.1 Geodermatophilaceae bacterium
TGCCGCAGCCGCTGCGGTGGGCCAAAAGGCTGAGGCGTGTGCTGCCGAGGTTGCCCGCGCGCCAAGAAATCGAGGTGCGACTACGCGAGTTGGAAGCAGAGTTGTGGCGCCTGCGTGGCGAGAGGTAGTGATACAAGTTTGGCCCTTGAGGCCAGAGATCGTGTTACCAATCCTGGAGGATGAGGAAAGGCACACAGAATAGTTTATCGTTTACAGCCCCCAGGCAAAGTCGTTTTTAACAACATCTTTGTCCTCTTGAGCTTGTTATTATGCGGTTGCACCTTTGTTCGTCCGTCAGGACCCGCAGAAGAGGTTGCCTTCGACCACATTCTCTCCAACCCTTTTACCGAGACAATCATCTCCACAACTGTCCGGCCGCTAGAACGAGGCGAAGTGGTATTATATCGTGCCACGGGACGAAGTTCCCTTGACAGTAACACAGTTCGACCCCTATTCGGTTATGTATGGGTGGAGCGGCGCGGCGCAAGTTGGAACGCCCTCAATGGCGCTGCAAATGAGTCGCGAATTTCTGGGAGGGCTAACAAACTGGTTAACTATGGTGTGGCGGGTAGGGGTGGGCCTCCGGGTATGGCTCCCTTCGCCATGGTTTACGGGGAGGTCCTATCCCCAGAGGTGACAGGGGTTGAGGTCACATGGGATAACGGGGCCAGTCTCCGGGATCAACCGACTCAGGGTCTGTTTGGCGTCGCAATCAATGACCAGGTCATGCCATGCGCGCTCAAAGTCCTCGGCGAAGACGATACGGTGCTGGACGAGATTAGTTTGAGGAGTCCAAACCAGGTCTGCCCGGAAAGTTGAGATTGTGCTTGGACGCCCTGGTGAAGATTGGCAGGTCAGCCTATGGGAAGTGCCCGGATCAATCCTTGTCGTCGTTGAGGAAGAGGCTGAGCAGGAAGCTTACGAGGCTGATGACGATGCTGCCCCAGAAGGCAGCTCCAAAGCCGCGCACAAAGAAGGGTAGGTCGAAGGCGGCTGCTATCCGCGCCGTCAGCAGCAACATCAGGGCGTTGACCACGAAGGTGAAGAGGCCCAGCGTGAGGACGTAGAAGGGGCAGGTGATGGCGGCCAGCAGTGGCTTGATCAGGGCGTTGACCACGCCGAAAATCAGCGCCACGATCAATATGGTAATCGCTGCCCCTTGCCCTGCCCCGCCAAAGTCGATGCCCGGCACCACCTGCGCGGCTACCCAGAGCCCCGCTGCGTTGATGATTAACCGTGTTATGAGTTGTCCCACTGTTCAGTCTCCGTTTCTAGCTTCCAATCCGCAAACCGCATTCCAGTCATTTCACTGTCGTACCACTCGCCAGAACCTTGCCCTCCAGGGTGCGCACCCTAGTGAAGGGATGGATGACGCAGTTGCGGCCGATGATCGTGCCGGACGGGATATCCGCGCCTTTGCCCACCACGGTCAGGCCAGTGTTGAGGCGGTTCGGCATCTCCTGGTTCGGGGTGTTGTCCTCGCCATCGCCCACGCGCGCGCCCTCACGGATCGTGACCTCCTTGTCCACAATGGCGCGGTCCACCACCGCGCCCGGCTCGATGACTGTGTCAGTGAGAATGACTGAGTCGCGTACCACCGCCCCGGCCGCGACGACAACGCCGGGGGAGAGCACCGAGCGCATGACGCGGCCGTTCACGCGGCAGCCATCGCTGAGCAGGTTGCCATCGGCCTGGGCCTCGGGGCCGAGGAGCACCGGGGGGCGCTCCTCGCTGCGGGTGTGGATCACCCACTCGCCGTCGTGCAGGTCCAGCGCGGGCGTCTCGGCCAACAGGGCCATGTTGGCCTCCCAATAGGCCTGCAGGGTGCCAACATCGGCCCAGTAGCTCAGCACGTTGTAGGCGAATAGCTTTTTGCCATTGTGCAGCAGGCTGGGGATGACCTCGTGGCCGAAGTCGCGCTGGTCGCGCCCCCCGTCGCGCAGCCAGGAGATGAGAAGGTCGCGCGAGAAGACATAGATGCCCATGCTGGCGAGGGTGCTACGCGTGCGCTTCGGTTTTTCCTCGAAGCGGGTGACGCGGCCATCGGGGTCGGCGGTGATCATGCCATAGCGGTGCGTCTCGTAGGCATTCACCGCGCGCACACCGATTGTCACGTCGGCGCCGCGTTCGACGTGGGCGCGCAGCATCGGGCGGTAGTCCATCT
>JACDAB010000258.1 GCA_013695665.1 Geodermatophilaceae bacterium
GCTCGGGGTGCAGTTCCAGATCTTCAAGGACGCCCATCCCGGTGCCCAGGGTCTCAGCGGGGAGGACAAGGACCCGGCGGCATACATCGATCAGCACAGCGGCTGACGGGAGCCACCGGGCACGCTAGAAAGGGGCGATGAGCGGGTTCGCCGGCTGGGTCGGCGCTCGGCTGGGTGGGCTCGTGCGGCCCCTGCTGCGGCGGGGCCGCCGGCCGGGACTGCGCACGGCGAAGACCACCTTGGCCGCCGTACTGTCCTTTGTGCTGGCCCAGCGGCTCGGCACCAGCGCGGAACCCATCCTTGCCTCGCTGACCGCGCTGCTCGTCGTGCAGCTGACGATGTACCAGACGCTGGCGCAGGGGGTCCAGCGCGTCGTGAGTGTCGCTGCCGGCGTCCTGGTGGCAGTCGCGGTCGCCTCCTTCGTGGGGCTCACCTGGTGGAGCCTCGGCGCGGTCGTTGCCTCCTCACTGCTCATCGGGCGGATGCTGCGCCTGGGCCCGCAATTGTTGGAAGTCCCGATCTCGGCGATGCTGGTCCTCGCCCTCGGCAGCGCCGCCGACGACGCCGCCCTCGGCCGCGTCTATGAAACCCTGATCGGCGCGGCGGTCGCCGTACTGGTGAATGTGGCGATCGCGCCGCCGCTGTACGCCCAGCCGGCCAGCGACGCCCTGAGCGAGCTGTCGGATCGGATGGCGTCCTTCGCCCACGACCTGGCAGCCGAACTCCGGTCGGGGTGGACGCGGGCCACCGCCGACCGCTGGCTGGCTCGGGCCCGGGACCTGCGCGCGGAGGTCGCCCGGGCCGACGAGACCCTCGGCCGGGCCGAGGAGAGTGCCCGGTTCAACCCTCGCGGCGGCGTGGCCAGGCTGGTGCAACCGCGATTGCGCACTGCGCTGACCGGGCTCGAGCTGTGCTACGTCTCCCTGCGCAGCCTGTGCCGGGCACTGCTCGACCGCGCCTACTTCGTTCCCGTCGAGGAGGACACGGTGTATGCCGGGGACGTCCGGACGGCGCTCGCCGACGTCCTCGACTGCACCCACGACGCCCTGTGTCACGTGGCGGACGTCATCACCGCCAGCGGGTCGGCAGATCCCGAGCGGGCCGAGGTCGGTGTGGCGCTGGTGCACCTGCAGCTGCGCCGGGACCACCTCAGCTCGCTGCTGCTGGTGGACCCACACGCCGACGCCGGTGCGTGGGAGCAGCATGGGGCGCTGCTGTCCGCGGTCGACCGGCTGCGGGTGGAGGTGGAGGCGGCGGTGCGGGCTCCCACCGCCGACTGGCGACCGCCGCCGGTCACCGAGCGGCAGCGCCAGGCGGTACGGCGGCTGGTCGACGCGCGCGCCGCTCAGCGCAGATCACGCCGGGGCCGACCCTGATCTGTGGTGTCCGCGAGGAGATGTTCAGCTTCTGGTCGCCTGAGGTTCACCATCTAGCGCCCTGGCTGAAACAGGATGAGCGACCGGTGTACGTCGGGACCAACTGAGGGAGTGCCGCCGCATGGTGGGAACGTTCAAGTTCGCGCAGGAGGCGACGCAGTTTGCCGCTGGCGCGACGGTTTTCGCGATCGGTGACCCACCGGGTCCGGCGTACGTCGTGCAGAGCGGCGAGATCGAGGTCCGCCGGGGGGAGGACGTCATCGAGAGTCTCGGCCCGGGTGGCGTGGTCGGCGAGATGGCTCTGCTGGACCAGACGCCGCGCAGCGCAACGGTCGTGGCGACGAGCGACTGCGCCCTGGTGCCGCTGGACGAGCGGGCCTTCCTCACCCATGTCAGCCACAACCCCTACTTCGCGCTGGAGTTGATGCGGGTCATCGCCGGGCGGCTGCGCTCGCGGGAAGCAGCCGGCTAACCACAACCTGGACCGTCGGTCTGCCGCAGCCGATGTGCAATCGCCATGATGGACCAGCCGTTCCACGCGCGCTCACGGGCGAAGCCTGCGACCAGACCCAGTGCAGTTGCCAGCGAAGGACCCCTAACCGCGACCCGTCCTGCGCCATCCGGCAACTCTGGCACGCGCCGTGCGATCGGATGCGGCGGCGCTAGGCTCCCGGCGTGACATCTCGCCTGGACCTGCCGCTCAGCTCGCCGCGGCGGCCACTGCGAAGGCAGAGCAATCGCGCGGCGGCGACGCGGCGGGCGCTAATGCATGCCGCGCGAGAGGTCTTCACCGAGGCCGGGTACGCCGAGGCGAGCATCGCCGACCTGGTGACCCGATCGCAGGCGAGCGTCGGCAGCCTCTACCACCACTTCGGTGGCAAGGGCGAGTTGTACCTGGCACTGTTCGAGTCCTTCCACCGTGAGCAGATGGACCTGGCCACGGCCGCGGTCGCCGCCGAGCGCGGGGGTGGCGAACAGGACCCGATGACCCTGTTCCTGGCGGGAGCGAAGGCCTACCTGCAGTCCTGCTGGGACGGCCGAGACCTCACCCGGCGCTTCCTCGAGGGCGGCGGCCCGGACGGCTTCGAGGAGGTCGTACGCCGTCGTACCTGCGACTGGGTCCGGCAGAACACGTCGCTCCTGCGCGCGGAGGAGCGTCACAACGGGGAGGCCCTCGTGCACACCCTGACCACGGTCGCCGGCACGGCCGGGCGCGAGGTTGCCAAGTGCCTGACCGCGTCCCGGGCCAGGCAGCTGTCGGAGGATTTCCTGGAGCTGATGGCGAGAACCGCCACCCCGCGTGAGAGCACCTGAGGAGTACAGATGGATTTCGGGCTCGACGAGGAGCAGATCGCCGTACGCGACACGGTGCGGACCTTCGTGCAGCGCGAGGTGATGCCGTTGGAGTCCGAGTGCCTGCGCAATGAGCGGGCCGGGCGTCCCGGCGTGTCGCAGGAGCAGCTGCGCGAGCTGCAGGACAGGGCGGCGGCGTCCGGATTCTGGGGTGTCAACACCCCCGAGGAGTACGGCGGAATGGCCCTCGGGCCGGTGATGACCGCGATCGTCCTGATGGAACTGGGCCGCTCGTTCGTCCCGTTCAACTTCGGCGGGATCGCCGACAACATCCTGTATCACTGCAACGAGGAGCAGAAGCAGCGCTACCTGCTGCCGCTGCTGGCCGGTGACCGCAAGTCCTGCTTCGCCATCACCGAACCCGGCGCCGGATCCGACGCCAGGGCGATCACCACGTCGGCCCGGAGGGAGGGCGAGTCCTACGTCATCAACGGCGAGAAGACGTTCATCACCCGTGGCAACGACGCCGACTTCGTGATGGTCTTCGCCGTCACCGACAAGGAACTGGGTGCCGACGGTGGCGTCACCTGCTTCCTCGTCGACCGGGACATGGGGTGGAAGTCAGAGCCGATCGACACCATGGGCGAGTGGGGCCCGGCGGCGCTGATCTTCGACGACGTCGTCGTACCGGCGGAGAACGTCCTCGGCGAGGTGGGGCAGGGCTTCACCCTGGCGATGCAGTGGATCAACGCCGGCCGCTTCACGCTGCCCGCGCGCGCCGTCGGATCCTGTGAGCGGCTGCTGCAGATGGGCGCCGACTACGCCAACACGCGCTCGACCTTCGGTCAGCTGCTCAGCCAGCGACAGGCGATCCAGTGGATGATCGCGGACTCCGCGGTGGAGATCGAGGCGATGAAACTGCTCACCCTGAAGGCGGCCTGGCTCTTGGAGAACGGCAGGGACAACCGGCACGCGTCGTCGATCGCCAAGCTCTTCGCGGGCGTCAAGGCGAACGAGATAGTCGACCGCATCCTGCAGATCCACGGCGGCATGGGTTACACCCGGGAACTGCCGATCGAGCGGTGGTATCGCGAGCTGCGATTGTTGCGGATCTACGAGGGCACCGATGAGATCCAACGCCAGTCCATCGCCCGCAACGTGCTCAAAGGCAACGTCAAGATCGGCGCATGAACGACGGTTACGACACCCATGAAGGACGGGCGTCAGACCGGTGCTTGACAGCGGCTGGCACCCGTGGATTGATCACCCAACGCGACATCGGCCACGAAAGATCCGGGCGAGGGACGGGCATGACCACTCAGAACATTCCAATGCCCGGCTCCATGGATCCCATGGAGCAGGACTTCCGGCCCACACCTGTCCCTGGCGACCTGACGCCGTACCTGATCGACACGCACATCTGGACCGACGAGATGCTGCACCAGGCCGGCATCCCGATCTACGACACACCGTTCGTCACCGTGGGCGGGGGGATCGGCTCGTTCGTCACAGTCGACTACCTGCGTATCTGCGGTGTCCCGGCGTCCTCCCTGACCGTGCTGACGAACCTCGACGTCCCGTGGTCGAGTTACGAGTACCTCACCCGCGTGTCGCAGATCCCGCGCCGTGAGCGGCTGCGGTCGGACTCCGCCTCCACACCCGACAACATCTGGGGTTTCCCCAGCTACGCCGTACGCGAGGCGTTTAGCGCCAAGTCGGTGAAGGACTTCTTCAGCCCGCTGTGGAACGTCCTCACCGAACCGATCCTGGCCGACTACTACACGCCGAAGGCCGGTCACGCCTTCGAGTCGATGGAGCGGGAATACCACCGGATCGGCTACGCACAGTGCGTGCGCAAGGGCCAGGTCCGGATGGTCAGGCGACGGTACGGCGGGGGTTACTTCACGATCCTCACCCCTCCGGCCGGTGCCGCCCCGACCCGGCGGATCGCCTACCGCAGCCAGTTCGTGCACGTGGCAGTCGGCTACCCGGGGCTGAAGCTGCTGCCTGACCTGCAGCGCTACCGCGAGACGCACCGGGACCCCAGCAAGGTGGTCAACGCCTACGAACCGCACGAGCACGTGTACGAGCAGCTCAGCCGGCGCCCCGGCACGGTGATGATCCGCGGTGGGGGCATCGTGGCCTCCCGGGTGCTGCAGCGGCTGATCGACGACCGAGACCGGCTGGGGCTGCAGACCCGCGTCCTGCACGTGTTCCGGACCTACGTGACCGGTTCGCACGGGCCGAGCATCTTCATGCGCCGCAAGGGCGGTGACGGCTGGGCCTACCAGGGCTTCAACTACCCGAAGTCGGTGTGGGGCGGTCAGCTCAAGGCCAAGGTCCGCAAGCTGGAGGGCGCCGAGCGGGCCGAGGAGTACAAGCTGATGGGCGGCACCAACACGCCCGTGCGCAAGTCCTGGCAGGAGCAGCTCAAGCGCGGCCGCGCCCAGGGGTGGTATCAGACCCTGATCGGCGAGATAGCCGAGTTGGTCCCGGGGCCTGCCCAGACCGTCGTTGCGCACGTCAAGGCCGCGCAGGGCTACATCCAAGCGCAGGCCGACTTCGTCATCGACTGCACCGGGCTGGAAGCCGACATCCGCGAGCACCGGCTGCTCGCCGACCTGCTCGACCACAGCGGCGCCGGGCGCAACCCGAGCGGCCGCCTGGACGTGGAGCGCACCTTCGAGTTGCGGGGGACCCGAAGCGAACCGGGCCGGCTCTATGCCTCCGGGAGCGCGACCCTCGGCGGCTACTTCCCGGGGGTGGACACCTTCCTGGGTCTGCAGATCGCCGCGCAGGAGATCGCCGACGACCTGGCCGCGCTGGGCTTCTGCGCCCGGCTCGGGGTAGGACGATCCACCAAACAGTGGTGGCTGTGGGCCCGCCACCGGCCCATCTGAGGAGGACGCGTTGGTTCCCACGCTCAATGGGCGCATTCAGACCCGGATCGCGTTGCTGGCTGTTGTCGGCGGGCTCTGGACCCTGCTGATCACGCCGCTGCTGCCCGACGGAGCGCCGCTGTCGGCGTCCTACCGGGCGACCTTCCTGGTGCTCCTGCTCGTCATCGTGCTCGGCGTGCTCTGGGAACTGCTCTACCACTTCCTGCAACAGTTCCGCTGGGAGAAGGACTGGCCCACGTTCTTCGGGCTGCTCACCGCCATCAACGAGGGTCTGCTGATCTGGATCCTGATCGCAGTCGGCGTCGGCCCGGACGTGCCCGGCGGCTCGTTCCTCCTGCACTTCATCTCGGTCTGGATCCTGACCTGGCTGGTGGCCAATGGCCCGATGCGGGTGCCGTTCATCCACTGGCGCTTCCAGGGCGGGCGGTTGATATGACAGCCGGACATGCTGGACGGCACTCCGCAGAGCGCGCCTTCGACGGCGTCCGGGCCACGGTGCACGGCGGCGACCATGTGGTCGGGCGCTATCCCGGTGCCCTCATCCTGATCCGCCGCGACTCGACGACGGGCTCCGACCGGATCCCGGAACTGCTGGACATCTGCCTGACCGCCACCTCCGCCGCACCCAGGGCGCCCGGGCGGCAGCTGGCCAGACGGCTCACCGGCTGGCTGTCCCAAGCCGAGGACGCCCCGGGATTCGGGACGGTGGCCGCCACCGAGGACGGCCTGGCGATCTTCCTGTACGGCGAGGTGACCGTCGAGGTCCCGGCGGAGGATCTGCGGTTGTCCGGTCGCACCGCGGCATTCTCGGTGGATCGGCTGATCGACTGGCCCGAGGGTGTGCTGAGTCTGCGCGCAGACTCCTCGGCACCCGGGTCCGCAGACCTGCCCGAGTGGTTCAGGTTCCAGTTGGGCGTGGTGACCGGCTCCGGAGCCACCCTGCACATCGACGACGCCTCCCAGGTGGCCTCAGCTGCCGGGGCGCCAACCGCGCCGCCGACCGACCAGGGCAAGGCCCGGCCGCCGGCCAGCCCGCCCCAGGCGGAGCCGTTGACCGGCCCACAGCGTGAGGAACCCGAGCCGGACGAGGAGCCGGAGACCGCCATCGGAGGCCTCGCGGCGGCGCCGCCCCCGCCGGATCCGGAGGTGCAGGGGCTGGAGCCGGCGGCCACCCCGCCACCACCGGCGGTCTTCGACCAGATCCACGGGGTCGCCCCCGACGAACCGCAGCGGCCGCCGCTTGCCGTTGCCTTCACCGCCGCCCCGGCAGCAACTGATCGTCCGGGGGCTCCGCCCACCGGGTTCTTCCCCACTCCGGTGCCGCAGGAGGAGGGGACCGTTGTGCTCGGCTTCCGCTGCTCGCGCGAGCACCTCAACGACCCGCGGGTGTCCTTCTGCGCAACCTGCGGCATTCGCATGGACCAGCGCACCGGCGTACTGGTCCGCGGCCGCCGTCCTCCGCTCGGGCTCATCGTGCTCGACACCGGCTCCACGTTCGTCCTGGACGACGACTACCTGCTCGGTCGCGATCCCGACCACGACGGCGACGTGCTGGCCGGACGGCTGCGCCCGCTGCGGCTGGACGACAACAGCGGCACGCTTTCGCGCGCGCACGTCGAGATCCGGCTGCAGGAGTGGGACGTCACGCTGGTCGATCGAGGCTCGGCGAACGGGACGTACGTCGCCGCTCCGCAGCAGCAGGCGTGGGTGGCCGTCGTACCGCACCAGGCGTTCGCGCTGACCGCCGGCAGTCAGGTGGGCCTCGGGCGGCGCACGTTCACCTTCGAGTCACCCCACGGGCGGTTGTAGCGCCTCATCCGGCAGGAGAGCGGTCAGCGCCTCGGTCAAGTCCAGGTCGGCGTCGGCCTGGCCGGCGCGAACGGTCAGGACCGAGGCGAAGGACAGCCCGACGGCGAAGTCGCCCGCCGCCGGCCCCGCGGGCAGCACAAGCGCGGAGGCGTCGGCGTGCGCCGCCTCCTCGCGGCCCACCAGCCGCGCCTCCAGACCGGCCCGCCGGATCTGCTCCACGGCGGCGGCAAGCCGGCGCCCCCCACGGCCGCTGCCGCTGCTATCGAGTACCCACAGGGCGCTCCGGCGCTGCAGGGCCATCTGAGTCGCCAACCGCAGTGCGGTACGCCCGTCCGCGGTGATGTCGGCGGCCACCACAACAGGCCGGTCCGGGGAAGCGCCGTCCTCGGCCGCGCCGAGGCGCACAGTGACCAGCGTGCGCAGGACCGCCGCCTCGGCGGTCGGCCCGCCCGCCCGCGCGGCTGACCAGGCCTCGCTGACGAGTACGACGTCGGCATCGACGATCTCGGCCTGCGAGGCCAGATCGGCCCAGGGGTCGGAGGAGAAGCGGGACAGCACATTGGTGGTAACGCCACGAGCGGAGGCGGTGGACGTCAGCGCCTTGAGCTCGTCCACCGCCGAGGCCATCGCGGCGAGGTCGGGCAGCAGCCCGCTGCCCACCTCGAGCTGGGACCGGGGTGCCGGCACCAGCCGGTCGAGGACCAGCCCCGACGGCGACTGGTTGCCCAGCAGATCGCAGCCGAGGTCGATCAACTGGTGCGCCCGGGCGGGTTCGTCGACGACGGTGAGCACCTGATAGGCGTCCACGATGCCGAGGCTCGCGCGCTCCGCCGCCTCGATGTCGCGACGCAGTATTCGTTCGGGGTAGACCAGCCGCAGCAGCGGCTCGGTCATCGTGGTGGTGATCAGCGCCATCAGCACAAGCATCGTGAACAGCTCGCCGTCCAGGACGCCAAGATCCCGGCCGATCTGCAGGATGACCAGCTCGGTCAATCCGCGCGTATTCATCAGGACGCCGATCACCGAGGCCTGCCGGCCGGGCAGCTTCAGCATCCTGGCGCCGGAGTAGGCGCCGATGAACTTCCCGCCGATGGCCACCGCGAGGATCAGCCCGAGCTGCCACAGGCCGTCCAGGCCCAGGCCGCCGATGTTGGTCCCGAGACCGGCGATGACGAAGAACACCGGGAGCAGGAGCAGGACACTGACCTGCTCCAGCCGCTCCAGGATGTCGCGAGTCAGCTCGGCCGCCCCTTCGCGCGGCATGATCGCGCCGAAGATGAAGGCCCCGAAAATCGAGTGGATGCCGATTCGATCAGTGGCATACCCCGAGAGCAGTACGCCGATGAGGACGACGGCCAGCACATCGGGGGTCAGCCGGCCCGCGGCCTGGTGCCACATCGTCAGCCTGCGCAGGAGCGGCTTGACGCCAAGGAACATGGCGGCGGCGAAGACGACGGTGAGACCGACGATCCGCACGACGTCGAACGGCGACTCGCCCCGTGCGACGGCGACCACGAAGGCGAGCAGCGTCCAGGCCAGAATGTCGTCGAAGGCGGCACAGGCCAGTGCCATCACGCCCGCGGGGGTGCGGTGCATGCCGCGGTCGCCGAGGATGCGCGCGAGCACGGGGAACGCGGTGATGGACATCGCCACGCCGATGAACAGCGCCAGCGCGAGCAACGTCACCGGCTCGCCGCCCACCTCGTCGTGCAGCGGGTGCAGGATCAGCGTCAACCCGGCGCCGAGGGCGAAGGGCAGCACCACCGAGCAGAGCGAGATCGCGCCGGCGACGCGTTCGCGGCCACGGATGAGGCCGACGTCGAGCTCCAGCCCAACGATGAACATGAACAGGATCAGCCCGAGCTGGGCGAGGATGTAGAGATACGGGCGTACGTCTTCTGGGAAGAGGACGTCGGTCAGGTTGCCGGGAAGCGCCCCGAGCAGGCTCGGCCCCAGCGCGATGCCGGCCACGATCTCACCGATCACCGCCGGCTGCCGAAGCGCTCGTGCAGCCCGCCCGAACAGCCGGGCGGCGATGATGATGACGGCGATGTCGAGGAGCACGAAGGCCGCGATCTCGGCCGGGCTGAGCTCTTCCATCGCACCGACCCGTCTTGCCCTGAGGTGCGGTTCTCGACCGCGACGATTCGCGGATACTACGCTGCAGACACTCCACCCGGGCTAGGCACCACCGCCCAGGAATACGGTGGATGTGGTGAACGCACGAGAAGGTCGGCCGGTGTCGATGCTGGTAGAGGGAGACGCTTCATGGTCCTCGAAGGTGGCCCCCGTACTGCTCCGCAGATGCTCGCCGATTTCCGGGTGGTCCGGGTGCTCGGTGAGGGCAACCACGGCAAGTTCTACCTCGCGCGACCGCCGGCCCGCCTCGCGATAGACGCCGAGTTCGTGGCGGTGAAGGTCTTCGCCGGGCAGTGCAGCGAGGATGCCTACCGGCGAGGGGTCCGAGAACTGCGTGCGTTCGCGGCGGTCAACTCGCCGTACCTGGTGACCGTGTACGACGCCGTACTGCAGGACAACTTCCTCTACGCGATGGAGTACCTCCCGCTGGGTTCGCTGGCCACGCCGGCGCGACCGCTGGAGCGCCACGAGGTGGTGCGTGCCGTGGAGCATGCCGCCCGCGCCGTGCACGCGCTGCACGAGGCGGGGCTCGTGCACGGTGACATCAAGCCGGGCAACGTGATGCTGCACGCTGACGGCGGCAAGCTGTCCGACCTCGGCCTGGCGCGGGTGTTCACCACGGGTGCCGCGCTGACCGGGATGGCCCCGGAGACGTCCGTGGAGTTCGTCGACCCGGCGCTGCTGCGAGGGGACTCCCCCTCGAGGGCCAGCGACATCTGGGGACTGGGCGCCACGCTGCACCGAGCCCTGTCCGGCGCCGGGCTGTACGGCGAGATGCCCGAGCGTCAGCCCCTTCTCGCGATCCGCCGGGTGCAGTCGACTCCTCCCGAGATCAGCGCGACATTGAGCCCTGACGAGGCTGCGGTGGTCGCTGCGTGCCTGGCCGGGGGCCCCGAACGACTGCAGACGGCCGAGGCGCTGGCCGATCGGCTCTCGGACCTGCGCGCGCAGTCGGTCAGCGCCAGCGCGTAGCCGGCTGTCCGCGGCTGCGACGATGGGGCGTCAGGTCAGAACGGCGCCGGCAGCCACCAGGTCTCGAACAGCTCGTCACTCGTGTGTTCGGGCCAGGACACGTGCAGCGCGAACTCGATCCGCTCCGGAGCGAGGAACGTCGCCCAGCGAAACGCGGTCGTCTCGCCCTCCACGTTGTCGTAGACCATCCCACCGTCGGTCTGGGTGCCGTCGTCCTGCCGGTAGCGCCACACCTCCGGCGGCGCTGCGTCGGCGGCGATCTCCGTCTCACGTGCCTGCAGCGATTCGGGGGTCGGGTAGTGCAGCAGCTCCACGTGGATGCCGTTCGGGTAGTCGCAGACAACGACCCCGTCGGTGTGGATGTCATCCGGTGCGGTCTCCACACCGCAGGTGGACATCTCATACGCCGGCATCAGCGGGTTGGCCGGGAGCAGGTTCGGGAAAGCCGCCACGACGTACACCAGGTCGCCCCAGGTCTCCGACAGCGTGATCGGCCGCACCAGGCTGCGCTGGGACTGGGTGCCGTCAGCGACCGAGGCGAGCACCGAGTAGGCGTTCGTGCCCAGCGGCGCGTTCTCGTCGACGAACGTGGTCTCCGGCCCGCCGTACACCCGGACGGTCCCACGGAAGAGGTTGTACGACGACCCCTCCTCGACCGCATCCCAGACCACGGTGACCACGCCCTCCACCGAGGACACCGTGAGGCCGGTCGGTGCCGGCGGCGCGGCGCGCGGCTCCGGAACCGTCACGGTCTCCGGGCTGCTCGCAGCGGACTCCAACCCACCCCGCCCGATCGCGACCACCGTGTAGCGGTACCGCTCGCCCGGTTCGACCGCCCCGTCGAGGTAGGTCGTTTCCCGGGTGGTGTCGAGGACATCGCCGTCGCGCAGCACCTGGTAGCTGCTGGCCTGTTCGACCTCGGCCCACTGCAACCCCACGCCGGTGCCGTCGGGGGTGGCTTCCACCGACGTCGGGGCCGCCAGGGTGTCCGACCCGCTGACGGCGATGACCACCGAGGCGATGACGGCCAGTGCGACGGTAGCGGCCATCCCCACGACGGCGGGCTTGCGCTTCCACCACGGGGTGCCGGCCAGCGCCCGGTCGTGACTGCGGTCGGTGGGCGGCAGGCCCAGGGCGGCGGGCGGCCTCGGGGTGGGCGGAACAGCGGTGGGCGGCACCGGCGGCTGGCCTATCTGGCGCCAGCCGGCGTATCGCTCCAGCCGGGTCACGAACGCGTCGAGTTCGGCCGGGCGGCGCGAGCCGCTCAGGTCGTAGCTGACCGTGTGCGACCGCCCGGCGCTGATCACCGTGATGTCCTGCCGCACGTCCACCGTCATCGGCCGATCGGCGGGTAGGTGCTGCGGAAGCCCGAAGAACTGCGCGCGATCCAGCAGATCCGAGAGCGCTCCGGCCTCCAGCAGTGACATCGTGTCGGTGAAGACCGGACCCAGTTCGTGCGATCCGTCATGACCGGTACGCCGTACGCGCAGCTGGTACGGCGGCCGAGGTCCTGGTGGCGTTTCCAGCCGGCGGACGCCGGTGTCGCTCTGCGGCGACGTCAGGCCTCGGGTCGGCGGCTCCGGGGCCGGCGGTACCGGCTGCATCTGGGTGACGGGGGCGGCACTCACCTGTACGGCGGGCCGGGGCGGCTGCACCGGCTCGGCCGGCGGTGCCAGCGTCGCGCGGGCGGCCTGGGCGAGCTCGCGGCAGGAGGAGAACCGGTCCTCCCGGTCCTTGGCCATCGCCCGGGCGACCACGTCGTCCAGACCCTTGGGCAGCGACTCCACGGCGGCACTCGGCCGCGGCGGCGGCTTGTTCAGGTGCGCGGCCATCGTCGCGTAGGCGGTGTCCTCGGGGAAGGGCACCATCCCGGTCAGCAGTTCGTACAGGACGCAGCCCAGGGCGTAGATGTCGACGCGGTGATCCAGGGCACGTGACTCGATCTGCTCCGGCGCGGCGTAGGCCAAGGTGGCCAGCATGTTGCCGGTGCTGGTCAGCTGCCGGGCCTCGTCCACGGCCTTGGCCACGCCGAAGTCGGTGAGCAGCACCCGCTCCGGCTCGCCGGGATCGCTGCTCGCGGCGAGCAGGATGTTGGCCGGCTTGACGTCCCGATGCCACAGCCCATGCCGGTGCGCGAAGTCCAGGCCCAGGCCCACTTCGCGGACGATCCGCAAGCAACGCTCGACCGTCATCGTCGCGGGCTCGGACAACAGCGCCTCGGAGGCGTCGATGCCGTCGACGTACTGCATGTCGATCCATAGCTGTTCATCGGTGCAACCGCGGTCGTACACGGTCACGATGTTGCGGTGGTCCAGCCGCGAGGCCAGGTCGGCTTCGCGCTCGAAGCGGGCCCGGAATCCGGGATCTGCGGACAGGTCGGCGCGCAACAGCTTCAGCGCGTCCTTGCGCGGCAGCCTCGGATGGTGGGCAAGGTAGACGGTGCCCATCCCGCCAGCACCCAGCACCCGGTCGATGGTGAACCCGGCGAACACCGACCCCGGAAGGTACGCCAACACTGCCTCCCCGGCGAATTCTAGAACGCGAGCATAGGTCAGTAACGGCTTCCGAGGGTGCCTGTCTCAGCCGTTGTGCTTGCCGAGCTCCTCCCGGGCGACTGACCGCAGGTGAACCTCGTCGGGGCCGTCGGCCAGCCGCAGCGCCCGCGCCCAGACGTAGAACTCCGCGAGCGGCAGATCGTCGCTGATCCCAGCCGCGCCGTGGATCTGGATGGCCCGGTCGATCACCGTGCAGGCCATCCTCGGCGCGACCACCTTGATCGCAGCGATCTCGGTGCGCGCCCCCTTGGCGCCGAACTTATCGATGAGGTCCGCGGTCTTGAGGACGAGCAGGCGGGCCTGGTCGATCTCGATCCGCGACAACGCGATCTGCTCGCGGACCACCCCCTGCTCGGCCAGCGGGCGTCCGAACGCCGTACGGGCGAGGGCCCGCTGGCTCATCAGGGACAGCGAGCGCTCGGCCATGCCGATCAGCCGCATGCAGTGGTGGATGCGCCCTGGCCCGAGCCGGGCCTGCGCGATCATGAAGCCGTCGCCCTCGCCGGCGATCAGGTTGGCCGCAGGGACCCGGACGTCGGTGAACGTGATCTCGGAGTGCCCGTGCTGGTCCTGGTAGCCGAATGTAGGGAGATGGCGGATCACGGCCACGCCGGGCGTGCCCCTGGGCACCAGGATCATCGACTGCTGCCGATGCGGTGGGCCGTCCGGATCGGTCTTGCCCATCACGATGAAGATCGCGCAGCGCGGGTCGGCGGTCCCGCTGATCCACCACTTGTGGCCGTTGACCACGTAGTCCTCGCCGTCGCGGGCGATCGACGTGGCGATGTTCCGCGCGTCGGATGAGGCCACTGCCGGCTCGGTCATCGCGAATGCCGACCGGATCTGGCCTTCGAGTAGCGGCTCGAGCCACTCCTGCTTCTGCTCCGGGGTGCCGAACATGTGCAGCACCTCCATGTTCCCGGTGTCCGGCGCCTGGCAGTTGATCGTCTCCGGCGCGAGCCGTGGCGCCCAGCCGGTGACCTCGGCGACACCGGCGTAGTCCAAATTCGTCAGCCCCGCCACGTCGGGCAGGAAGAGGTTCCACAGGCCGCGCGATCGTGCCTCGGTCTTGAGCTTCTCCACCACCGGCGGCAGGTCGTGGTTGTCGTGGCCACGTTCCGTGCGGAAGTCCTGATACTCCTGTTCGGCCGGCAACACGTGCTCGTGCATGAAGGACCACATGCGATCGACGTACTCGCGGCCCTTGGGGCTCATGTCGAAGTCCACTGTGGACTCACACTCCTTCGGTCTGTCGGCTGGGCCGACGGCTCATCTTCGGGGGTACTTCGATGCCGAGGCCGCGCAGCCACAACCGGGTGAGGGTGTCCGCCTCGGTACGGGTGGTCCGGCGCCGCTCGACGACGTACCAGTAGTACGCCGAGCGCCCGGCCATGGAGATCAACGCGGTGGCGGCATCGGCGGGGTTGACGTCGGCCGCGGCCACGCCCTCCCGCTGCCAACGGCGAATGGCGCGCGCGACGCGGCCCGCGTTGTCCGTGTGCACCTGCCGGCGCAGCGCCTGGATCTCCTCGCTGGTCGCGGCCGCCTGCTCGACGACCGCGAAGACGCCGGCGTTCTCGCGGTATCCGGTGAGGAAGTGGCTGTGGCTCGCCAGCACCCGCTCGTACGGCGACGCCGCGCCCCCCTCCGGGGGTGCTGGTACGACGAGCCGACTCCAGAGCTGCGCCATGACAGCAAGGAAGACCTCGGGTTTACTGCGGAAGTGGGCATAGAACGTGCCGTGCGCGACACCGGCCTCGGCGGCGATGTCGGTGATCCTGGCGTCGAGGTATCCGTCCTGCTCGAATACCGTGCGGGCTGCGTCGATGAGACCCTGCCGGGTGTCACGGCCGCGCCTGGTGTTCGCGGGCAGCAGCGTGCGCTCGACCGTCACGACATGATATTGACATCGACGTCAAGTTTCAGGGAGTCCGCAGGATGAAGCAGGAGCAAACGGTCACGGTCGGCACGGGGATGC
Source organism: Geodermatophilaceae bacterium (assembly GCA_013695665.1). GTDB lineage: Bacteria > Actinomycetota > Actinomycetes > Mycobacteriales > Geodermatophilaceae > JACCTY01. Next base: position 15,023 of record JACDAB010000258.1, read on the forward strand.
AGATCGCCTACCAGCGGTACGGCGACGAAGGCGACCCGCCGCTGCTCATGGTGAACGGCTTTGGCGTGCAGCTAACCGCATGGAACCCCGACCTGTTGCAGATGCTGGTCGACCGCGGACTGCAGCTGATCGTGTTCGACAACCGGGACGTCGGGCTGTCCACCCATCTCGACCAGGCCGGAGCGGTGGACGTGATGGCGCTGATGTCGGGTCAGGCCACGGCGCCGTACCTGCTGTCGGACATGGCCGCCGACGCCGCCGGTCTGCTGGTGTCGCTGGGGCTGCATTCGGCGCATCTGCTGGGGGTGTCCCTCGGCGGGATGATCGCGCAGAGCCTGGCGATCGAGCATCCCGACCGGGTTCGCAGCCTGACCTCGATCATGTCCACGCCCGACTTCGGTGTCGGTGCGGCGACCCCCGAGGCCGGTGAGGCACTGCTCTCCCCGGCGGCGACGACCCTCCAGGGCGCGGTGGATCGCTCGTTGCGTCTTGCCGCGGTGATCGGCTCGCAGGTCTACGAACGCGACGAGGAGTGGATCCGGCAGGCGGTCGGTCTCGCGTGGGATCGCGGCAACGATCCGATCGGCACGGGCCGCCAACTGGCGGCGGTGGTCCTGTCACCGGATCGGCGGCCCGGGCTGGCGTCGGTGACGGTGCCCACGCTGGTCGTCCACGGTGAGGTCGATCCACTGATCCAGGTCGACGGCGGCCGGGCGACCGCTGACGCCATTGCGGGCTCGGAGTTGCTGGTGCTGCCGGGGATGGCGCATGACATCCCGCGGGCGTTGTGGGCGACGGTCGTCGATGCAGTGGTCGCACTGGTCCACCGCGCGGAGTCAACCGGGCCGCCGCTGCGGAACAATCACCCGGACACGCACAAGCACGCGCGGTGGGGACGTCTGAGCACACCGCAGGCCGATAGGGGTACTGAATGAGCAAGCCGTTCGCGTCGTCGGCGGATCTTACCGAGAAGACCGCCACGATGGAGGACCTCGCCGACGGCGTCTACGCCTACACGGCCCAGGGCGATCCGAACGTGGGGGCGGTGGTCGGCCGGGATGCTGTGCTGTGTGTCGAGGCGCGGGCGACGCCGTACATGGCGCAGAAGTGGATCGACGAGCTGCGGACCCGGACCGAGCTGCCGATCCGCGATCTGGTGCTGACGCACTACCACGCCGTCCGCACCCTGGGCGCTGCCGCGTTCGGCGCTGAGCGGATCATCAGCTCGCAGACGACGCTGGACCTGATTCACGAACGCGGCCAGCAGGACTGGGAGTCCGAGGCCGGCCGGATGCCGAGGCTGTTCGCCGGCGCCGAGACCATTCCCGGCCTGACGTTCCCGACCGAGACCTTCGGCGAGCGGATGACCGTCGACCTCGGCGGGCGGGTGGTCGAGCTGATCCATCTCGGCCGGGGACACACCGAGGGGGACATCGTGGTGTGGCTCCCCGAGGAGCGGATCTGCTTCGCCGGTGACCTCGTGGAGGGGGAGGCAGCCCTGTACACCGGTGACGCGATCCACCTGGACTGGATGTCGTCCACATTGGACGCGGTGGCTGCGCTGGGTGCCGAGACGATGGTCGGCGGTCGTGGCCGGGTGATGCGCGGCGCCGCAGAGGTGCAGGCCGGGATCGATCAGACCCGCGGGTTCCTGCAGACCATGCGCGCGCAGGTTGAGCCGGTCCTGACCGGGGGCGGATCGCTGAAGGAGGCGTTCGACGCGGCACACGCCGCCTTGGAACCGGCCTACGGCGCGTGGCCGATCTTCGAGCACTGCATGCCGTTCAACGTCTCGCGTCTCTGGGATGAGCTGTCCGGCCTTGCGCGGCCCCGGATCTGGACCGCCGAACGCGACCGTGAGGTCTGGGCACAGCTCCAGTCATGAGGCCGGGGTGCACGGTTGTCATTGCCGGAGGCGGGCCGGTCGGCCTGACCCTGGCCCTGCGGCTGGCGCAGTTCGGCGTACCGGCGACCGTGCTCGAGCAGGCAGATCGCTTGCGCGGCGAGGGCTCCAAGGCGTTGTGCATGCAACGGGAGACGCTGGAGAGCTGGGCGCAGTTGGGCTTCGGTCAGCACGTCGCCGACCGCGGCGTCGCGTGGCAGCTGGGCCGGACGTACTTCCGGGACACCGAACTGTTCCAGACCCGGTTGCCGGCCACCGACGAGCACTTCCCGCCGTTCGTCAACGTCAGCCAGACCGAGGTCGAGCAGTTGATGGTGGCGGCGGTGGATCGCGAACCGCTCGTCACTGTCCACTGGGGACACTCGCTGACCGGGTTGCAACAGGATGACGGCGGCATCCGGCTGACTGCTCGGTCTCCAACAGGGGAGGTCATTCTCGAGGCCGCGTACGCAGTCGGCGCGGACGGTGCCCGCTCGGCGGTTCGGCAGCTGTCCGGCATCGCGTTCCCCGGGCACAGCCACCGCGACCAGTTCCTGATCGCGGACATCCGCGCTCGGCTGCCATTCCCCGCGGAGCGGCGGTTCTGGTTCGACCCGCCGTGGAACCCCGGCCGGACCGTTCTGATCCACCCGCAGCCCGACGACGTATGGCGAATCGACTGGCAGGTACCGCCGGACTTCGATCTGGCGGCGGAGCGGGCCAGCGGGCGGCTGCATGAACGCATCAACAAGATCGTGGGCAGTTCGCCGTACGAGCCGGTGTGGCTGACCGTGTACCGGTTCCACCAGCGGATGGCCGACAGGTTCCGCGACCGCCGGGTCCTGCTCGCCGGCGACGCGGCTCACCTGATGAGCCCGTTCGGAGCGCGAGGACTGAACTCCGGGGTCGCCGATGCGATGAACCTGGCGTGGCGACTGGCCCTCGCTCTGGGTGCGGTGGGTGGG
>JACDAB010000261.1 GCA_013695665.1 Geodermatophilaceae bacterium
ACGGCGTGCAGGAAGCGGTCGAGCACGCTGCCGTTGATCCCGCCGCGATCCGGCTCCAGCCGCAGCGCCAGCATCATCGACCGGCGGGTCCGCAACTGGCGAGCCGCGTGGGAGGGCCGGTAATCCAGTTCGGCGATGGCATGGCGGACTCGCTGCGCGGTCTGCGAGCTCACGATGTCGGGGCTGTTGATGACGTTGGACACCGTCTGACGGGAGACCTCGGCGCGCAGGGCGACGCTCTTGAGGGTCGGCCGTGCAGGCATTGGCAGGATCCTCCGCACCTGATTGGATCGATCAAATTGCTGCTGGCAGACTGCTTCCTGGCAGCGGGCATGTCAAGTACCCGGGGGAAATGGCCGACACGGGCGAGAAGGGCAGACAATGACGGCGCTACATTCCCTGGCTGGGTCAGACCGGACAGCCGACCGTGCCCTGCAGCCGATGGTGCACCAACTGACCGTCTGCATCGCAGCGCCGACCACCGTGCTGTCGACGGCGGATGGACAGATCACCCATGAGGGCGCACAGGGCCTCTTCCACGCCGACGTACGCGCGCTGAGCCGCGCCGAGGTGCTGGTGGACGGCAGATCGCCCGAACCGGTCGCGGAGGGTCCGTCGGGGCGCGGCGCGCATCACTTCGTCAGCCTGCTGCGCCACCTCGGCGACGAGCTGCCGGACCCGACGGTCCGGCTGGATCGGCACCGGCAGGTGACACCCGGCGTGCTGCGCGAGGTCCTCGAGGTGACGTCCACAGCCGCCGCGGACGTCTCCACCCGCGTGCAGGTCGTGCTGGGGGCCGACCTGGCCGGAATCGCGGAGGTCAAGCAGGGTGCGGCCCGGCCACCGGTGCCGCCTCGGCGCGTGGGCTCGACAGCTGTGTGGGGCGACGGGGCGCTGACGGTGCGGCTCACCGAGGTGTCACCGCACGCGCAGGTCCGGGTCGAACACGAGACGGTCGTCCTGACCTGGGAGGTCACCCTGGCGCCGCGGACAACGGTGGCACTGCGGTGGGCGGTCGAGGTCAGTGACCCCGGTGCCGTCGTGGCCGCAGCGCCGCACACTCCGTGGTGGCCTGACCCGGTCGTCCGTGCCGATGACCGGCGGCTGCCGCAGTTGCTGCAGCAGTCCCTGGACGACCTGCACGGGCTGCGAATGGTCACCGTGAGCCAGCCTGCCGATGTGTTCGTCGCTGCGGGGTCACCGTGGTACGTCGCCTTCTTCGGCCGTGACAGCCTGTGGGCGGCGCGGATGATGCTGCCGTTCGGGACCGAACTCGCGGCCGGAACGCTGCGTACCCTCGCCGCCCGGCAAGGGACCAGGGTCGATGCCCGATCGCAGGAACAGCCGGGCAAGATCCTGCATGAACTTCGCCGCACCGACGTGGATATGGCCCTCGACGGTGGCCTGCACCTGCCCGCGCAGTACTACGGCACCGTCGACGCGACACCCCTGTGGGTGGTGCTGCTGCACGACGCGTGGCGGTGGGGGCTCCCCCCGGAGCAGGTCGAGGCGCTGCTGGATCAGGCAGTCCAGGCGCTGGACTGGGTGATCGGTGCCGGGGACTCCGACGGCGACGGTTTCCTGGAGTACGTCGACAGCTCCGGTTCCGGCCTGGCGAACCAGGGCTGGAAGGACAGCGGTGATTCGGTGCGCTTCGAGGACGGCCGCATCGCCGACCCCCCGATCGCACTGTGCGAGGTCCAGGGTTACGCCTACGGGGCAGCCACCTGCGGGGCCGACCTGCTGGAGGCCTTCGGGCGCAGCGGGACCGACCGGTACCGCGCGTGGGCCGACGTCCTCAAGCGCCGCTTCCGGGATCAGTTCTGGGTGGACGACGGCCTGGGCGGGTATCCGGCGATCGCCCTGGACGGCGCCAAGGCGCGGGTCGACTCCCTGACGAGCAATGTCGGTCACCTGCTCGGCACCGGCCTGCTCGACGACGCGGACACGGCGCGGGTCGTGGAGTTGCTGACCGATCCCCGGATGGACTCCGGATACGGGTTGCGCACGATGAGCAGCTCGGCCGGCGGGTACAGCCCACTGAGTTATCACTGCGGTTCGGTCTGGCCCCATGACACCGCCGTTGTCGTGACCGCGATGGCGCGCAGCGGGCACGCCACCGCGGCAGCAGCCCTCGTCGAGGGGCTGTTGAGTGCCGGCGCGGCGTTCGCCGGGCGGATGCCGGAGCTGTACTCGGGGGAGCCGCGCGGCCACCTGCTCCGGCCGGTGCCGTACCCGGCAGCCTGCCGTCCCCAGGCGTGGTCCGCAGCCGCTGCGGTGGCCTTGGTGGAGGCGACGCTGGGTCTGTGTCCGGATGTCCCGGGTGGTGTGCTGCGCGTGGCGCCGGCGCGACCGAGCCCCGTGGGGCGGCTGCGGGTCGAGGGGTTGCGGGTCGGCGGCGAGTCGGTCGTCGTCGAGGTCGACGCGGCCGGCGACGTGCTCGAGGTGAGCGGCACGAGCCTGCGGGTCGAGGTTGCAGCGCCGCAGTGAGTGCCATCTGCGTCTTCTGCGCCTCTGCGACCGGCATCGATCCCGCCCACCTGGAACTGGCCGCAGCAGTGGGCCGGGAGATCGCCCGCCGCGGCCACAGCCTGGTCAGTGGTGGCGGTTGCGTGTCGATGATGGGAGCCGTCGCCGGCGCCGCCCGCGCCGGCGGGGCGCTCACCGCCGGGGTGATTCCGCGCTGGCTCGTGGAGCTGGAAGTCGCCGACCGGGACGCCGACGAACTCGTCGTGGTCGACACCATGCGACAGCGCAAGGCGGAGATGGATCGCCGGTCCGACGCATTTCTGGTGCTGCCCGGAGGATTGGGCACCCTGGAGGAGCTCTTCGAGATCTGGACGACCAGGTCCCTGGACATGCATGACAAGCCTGTCGTACTGCTGGACCCGACGGGCGTATTCGATCCACTGTGGACGGTCCTGGCGGATCTCGTCAGGCAAGGCTTCGTCAGGACGCAGGCCTTCGATGCGGTCGCCGTCACCCGCGATGTGGACAGCGCGTTCGCGGCCCTGACCCTGCCCCGCTGAGCATTGCGTGCCCTGAGCGGCGAGACGGCACGCCGGGCGTGGCACCATCACCTGCGTGGGTACGTTCCTGGTGTTCCTCCTCGGCCTCGTGATGTTCGCCGTGTTGCTCTTTCTGCTGGCCTCCGTCGCGTTCGGCAGGGGGGAGGAGATGGCGCCGGCACCACCGGATTCGACGCCGGTTGAGCTGCCCGATGACCGCCCGGTGCGGGGTGACGACGTACGCGGCGTGCGGCTGTCGGTGGCGGCGCGGGGCTATCGGATGCGGGAGGTGGACTGGGTGCTCCAGCAGCTTGCTGAGGCACTCGATGACCGCGATCGCCAGCTGAGCGAACTGCTCGACGCCGGGGCCGACCCGCCGGGCGCCGCGGCGTACGACGAGGCGGGACGTGCCGATGCCTGAGCTGTCGGTCTCGGCCGACGTCGATGCTCCGGCCGAGCAGGTGTGGGCCGCGTTGACCGACTGGGGTCGGCAAGGCGAGTGGATGCTTGGCACCACGGTCCGTGCGACGGTGGGGCAGGGCCGTCAGGTCGGTGACGAGATGGAGGCCTTCAGCGGGATCGGCAGGGTCGGGTTCCTCGACCGGATGCGGATCACCCGGTGGGATCCGCCGCACGTGTGCGAGGTCCTTCACTACGGGCGGGTTGTCCGTGGTCCTGGAACGTTCACGGTGCGGGAGCGGGGAAGCGGCTCGACGGTGATCTGGTGGGAGCAACTGCAGCTGCCGCTCGGGAGGCTGGGTCGATGGGGGTGGCCGCTCGTGCGCCCGGCCGCCCGCTGGGGGTTGCAGCGCTCGCTGCACCGCTTCGCCCGATGGGCGCGTGACTACTCCGGCTGATCGGCGCTGATCCGGCTCGACCGCACGATGCGCACGACCGCCCAGCCGGCCATCGCGACCCACAGCAGTGCCACGAGAACGGCGACCCGGCCGGCGTAGTTGAAGGGCAACGCCGAGGGCACGTCGGCGGAGACACCACGCCCGAGAACAAGGGAAAAGCCGGCCACGACGGCGATTCCGGTCCCGATCAGCCCGACCTGGGCAGGAGCCCGCACGACCGCCGGGACGAGCCGGGCCAGCAGCAGGCCGGCGCCCACCGCGATGGGTGCCAGCAACAGGTCGTGGGCGGCGATCCCGACCGCGAGGAAAATGATCCACTTCACCGGCTCCGGGCCCATCGGCGCGGTGAGCAGGCCGTAGCCGCCCCACCCGACCGCGACCAGTCCCGGCAGGTACCAGGCCCAGCGGTACGGCGACGGTGCGGGCTCGGGGGGACCGGACAGCGTCACGCCGGTCGCGCCGTCCGGGTGGGCGTCTCGTGTGCTGGTCACAAGGCCCGCACCCTCGACACCCATTTTGTCTGCAGCACACCCGGCCGGTTGGGCGCGATCAACCGCGCCGGATAGCCGTGGTCGATGTGCAGGTCCGCACCGTTCAGCCGCAGAGCCAGCAGAGTCAGCGGGTCGCGACTGTGTGGGGGTGCAAGCACTGATGCGCGGTACAAGCCGCTCTCCTGAAGCGACTCGACGGTGACCTCGGCATCCTCAGGCAGGCCCATCATGTCCAGCAGGTCGGCCATCCTGATCCCCGTCCAGTCCGCCGTCGCGCTCCATCCTTCGACGCAGGTGATCGGTAGCCGCACGGTGTGCTGCGGCAGGCTCCGCAGTACGGCGAGGGACAGCTGCTGCGGCCGCGGCCCGTCGAGGGTGATCCGGTGGGTGGGGTCCACCGCGGTCTCCAGGACCCCGGCCGATGCGGCGCTCTTGTTCACCGGCAGACCCTGCAGCCCCAGCCGGGGGTCTCGCTGACCGAAGACCGTGATCCCCGACAGCGCCGGCACGGTCTGACCGGCGGTGGTCAGGGCGACCACCCCCGAGGTTGCCGCGACAGCAGTGAGGAAACTGCGTCGGGTCAGCCCGCCGGCGACCGCGGCAGCCGGCGGTTCTGCGGCGGCCGGCTCGGAGAGGCCGATGCGGATGATCGCCAGTTTGCTGCCGACGTGCACCAGGATCGCGCCGATGGCGATCCACGCCGTCCAGTAGTGCGCGGTGGTGAAGAAGAACGGCATCACGACGTACCAGCGGGCAACGTTCAGCACCCCGGTGACGAGCTGGAAGATCGCGGACCCGACCAGCACCAATAGCGACAGCCGGCCGATGGCATGCAGGAGGCTGCGCACCGGCGGCCACTCGAACAGTTTCGGGTACACCGTCCAGAGCTTGGCCAGTAGCAACGGGATCGCCGCGAAACCCGAAATGACGTGCAGGCCCTGGGTCACGCGGTAGAGGTTCACCGGTCGGGACGGCCACCCGAACCAGCTCGGGGGGTTCTGGATCAGGTGACTGAGCAGGCCGGTGGCGAAGCAGACGGCGAACGCGACTCCCACCCACATGCCGAGCAGTGTCGCTGTGCGTTCCGAGCGCAGCGGACTGCGCCAGGCGCCCTCGCGCAACGGTCCGCGCCGCAGCGAGGACGGCGGTTCGGGCACCGGCCGGTGCAGCAGTGCCAATGGACCTACCGGTGACGCAGGCTTGCGAACCAACGCCCCGCCTCCGACCACGACTCGGCCAGCATCAACCCGGCAGTCTCGGCCACCTGGTCGACGTGGTCCATGCCCACGTGCGCCCAAGGGAAGGTGTCGCTGCGCCGCCCGGTAGCGGACTCGATTCGTACGACGCACGAACGGGTCTCCGCACCGGGCGGGTCGATCTCGGTGAGGACGGTGCCGTCGGTGTCGACGAGCTCGCCGCAGCGGCGCAGCAGCCGCGCCGGATCGCCGCCGATCCCGATGTTGCCGTCAGCAAGCAGGACATGCTGCCAGCCACCCTCACCGGGCAATGTGTCGAACACCGACCGTTGCACCACAAGAGCGCCCCGGTTGCGGGCGATGCGCACCGCTGCCGGGGAGATGTCCAACCCGAGCACGGGGAATCCCCGCTGCGCCACCGCTGCGGCGAGCCGGCCCGGACCGCAGCCCACGTCCAGCGTCGCGCCGACACACCGGCGCAGCAACTCACTGTCGCCCGGGACCTCGTCGGAGCACCAGTGACTCAGCTGGAGCGGGACCTCATCGCCGTCCTCGTAGCGCAGGAACCAGTGACCGTGATCGAACTCGTCGGGATCGGTGACCTCGGCCAGCCCCTCGGCGTACAGGTCAAGCGGGGTGTCCTCGTCGGTCACCGGCGTGCCCGTCATGACCGGACGCCCGCCGTGATCGCCGACAACTCGCGCGCGAAGCGCGTATCCGGCGCCTGCTCGGCCACCTGCACCGCATCGTCACATGTGTCCACATCATGTAATTCGGGCAGCAGCCTCAGACGGATTCCCTGTCGGGTCAGCGCATGCGCTGTGCGGGCGCCGGTGTCCGCCAGGGACATCGGGACCTCGGCCAGTACGGCGGCACACGCCGGATCGGTGAGAGCCAGGGCCCACCAGCCTCCGTCGGGAGCCGGCCCCAGCGCCGCGTCCGATCCGGCCAGGACGTCCAGGGCGTGCGTGAGCAGGAGTGGTGTGACCTGCGGGGTATCCATGCCCACGAGCAGTGTCGGCAGCCCGGCACCTGCTCCGAGGGCGGCGTCGGCGAAGGCGTGTGCGAGACGCTCGCCGAGGGTGTCTCCGCGCTGCCGGATCACGTCCAGGCCGTCGAGGTCGGCCAGCGTGACGTCGCCGTCGAAGGCGACCACCCGACGGCGGACCGGGGTGGACCGGACGGCATCGAGGGTGTCCGCCAGGGCGGCAGCAGCCAGCCGGGCAGCCTGCTCGGCGCTGTACGGCGGGCTGAGCCTGGTCTTGACCCGGCCCGGCACCGGGGCCTTTGCGATGACGATGATCTGAGCGCTGTACGCGGTCACCGGGCCAGCACCCGAGACATGTCCCGCATCGCGCGAACGGTCCCCGACACCGTGCCGGTGACCTTCGAAGTCGTCCCTGCGGCCCGCGGGAGGTAGTCGACGTCGGCCTCGGTCACCCGCCAGCCCTCGGCAGCTGCTCGAGTGACCATCTCCAGTGGGTACCCGAACCGGCGGTCGGTTAGTCCTAAACCGATCAGCTCGGTGCGACGCGCGGCGCGCATCGGACCGAGATCGGTCAACACCAGGTGGGTGCGACGGCGCAGTTGCCGGGCGAGCACAGCATTGGCGACCCGGGCATGAAGCGGCCATGCGGCCCGGCTGACCGGACGGCGGCGTCCGAGCACCAGGTCGGCCCGCCCGGCAGTGACCGGGTCGGCGACCCGGTGCAGCTGGCGCGGGTCGAGGGAGGCGTCGGCATCCATGAAGCAGACGACATCGGCGGTGGCCGCGAGCAGGCCCGCATGTGCCGCCGCACCGAAACCGCGCTGGGGGACATCGACCACCTTCGCGCCGTACTCGCGGGCGATCTGTGCAGACCGATCCGTGCTGCCGTTGTCGGCGACGATCGCGGTGTAGCCCTCGGGGAGCCGGGACAGCACCCACGGCAGGGCAGCTTCCTCATTCAGGCAGGGGAGAACCACCTCGGGCATGGGCAAACACTACGGACGGGTGACTGACGGTGTGGGCGGAGGAGCTTACGGACTCCGAACGGTCCCGACCCGGCCGTCCCCGCGCGCCTAGAGTTCGGCCGTGGTCACTGAACAGCGCCGGCGGCAGACCGGGTCCACCCGCGCGGTCGTGGTCGCGGCACTGCTCGTCGCAGGTTCTGTGGCGGTCGGCCTGGTCCTAGTCGCCAACGACGTCCTTTTGTACCTTGGTGGGCCGCTGCTGGCCGCCGCATGGGACCCGCGGCTAGAACCCGGAGTCCTGGCACCGGTTCTGGTCGGCGGCGCCCTGCTGCTCTACGCGGGTCGGTTGGCGGGCGGGTTGGCCTGGGCGCGGCTGCTACCGCTTGCCGGTCTGGCCGCTGCCGCCTGGGCGGTGGCCCTCGCGCTGGTCGACGGCGCCAGCGGGCTGACCCGCGGTCTATCCAGCACGCACGATTACCTCAACGACGTGCCCCGGGTCACCTCGATCGCCGATCTGCTCTCCGGTTACGTGGCCAACATCCCCGGTGACTCCGCGGCCGCCTGGACCACCCATGTGGGCGGACACCCGCCTGGACCGTTGCTCGCGTTCGCGGTGCTCGACTCGATCGGGCTGGGCGGGACGGGGTGGGCGGCGCTGCTCTGCATCGGGGCCGGTGCCAGCGCCGTGCCGGCGATGCTGATCGCCACGCGGGTCATCACCGGGGAGGGTGCCGCCCGCGCCGCCGCACCGTTCCTCGTGCTCGCTCCGGCCGCGATCTGGCTGGCCACGTCGGCAGACGCACTCTTCCTGGGCGTGAGCGCCTGGGGCATCGCCGCCCTCGTCGTGGCCGCTCGGGCCTCCAGCGGTTGGCTCGCGCTGGTCGGCGGGGTGCTCATGGGTGCCACGTTGTTCCTGTCCTACGGGATGCTGCTGCTCGGCCCGTTGGCGCTGGCGGTGATTCTGGTGCGCCGGAACTGGCGGGTCCTGGCAGTCGCCGCCGGCGGGGTGCTCCTGGTCATGGCCACCTTCGCCGTCGCCGGCTTCTGGTGGCTGTCCGGTCTGTTCGCGACGATGGATCGGGTCAGCAGCGGAGCGGCGGCGCAGAGCCGGCCCGCCTGGTTCTTCGTGTTCGCCAACCTGGCGGTGGTAGCGGTGGCGATCGGCCCGGCCGGTGTCGCCGGGCTCGGGCAGGTCGTGAGCCGTGCGCACCGGCGTACGACGGTCGCGCTGCTTCCGCTGGGCGCCCTGGCCGGCATCCTGATCGCCGACCTGACGCTGCTGAGCAAGGGCGAGGTCGAACGCATCTACCTGCCGTTCTTCGGCTGGCTCCTGACCGCCACCGCCCTCCTCGACGAGGGACAGCGCCGGCGGTGGCTGGTCGCGCAGGCCGGGACGGCGCTCGCCGTACAACTGCTGGTCCGGACGTCATGGTGACCGGGCCGCGGATCCTGGTCGTGGACGACGACCCGACGGTGAGCGACGTCGTACACCGGTACTTCGACAAGGCCGGGATGAGCGTCCAGGTCGCCGCCGACGGCAACGCAGCCCTGGAGATCGCCGCCCGCTGGCTGCCGGACCTCGTCGTACTCGATCTGATGCTCCCCGGTATGGGCGGTCTGGCGGTGTGCCGGGCACTGCGTGAGACGCGTGACGTCCCGGTCATCATGCTGACGGCCCTGGGGGAGGAATCCGACCGGGTGCTCGGGTTGGAGCAGGGCGCCGATGACTACCTGACGAAACCGTTCAGCCCCCGGGAGCTGGTCCTGCGGGTGCAGTCGATCCTGCGCCGCGCGGCCGGGCCCGAGGCCAGCGAGCTGCTCACCGACGGCGAGATCGTCGTCGACTCCGCGGCCCGGCAGGCGACCCGCGACGGTGCCCTGCTGGCGCTGACCATGCGGGAGTTCGAGTTGCTGACGTTCTTCCTGCGCCATCCGCATCAGGCCTTCGACCGGGCGCAGCTGCTCGAGCAGGTGTGGGGGTGGACGTTCGGGGACAGCGCAACCGTGACAGTGCACGTCCGCCGGCTCCGGGAGAAGATCGAGATCGACGCGGCAGCCCCGACCCGCATCATCACGGTGTGGGGGGTCGGCTACCGCTACGAACCGGTGCCCGCCGGGGCGGCGGCCGGGCACACGTGATCCCCGACGTTCTCCTGACCGCGGCCATCGCCCTGGGCTGCGGCGTGGCCGTCGCCGGCGTGGGCTTCCTGGTGCTCGGGCGGCTGCGGCACCGCTCCGTCGCCGTCAGCGTCTCCGCGGTCGTCGTGGTGGCGGTGTCGGCGGTGATCGTCAGCCTGCTCGTGGCCAACCGCGCCATGGTCATCTCCACTGTTGACACCCCGCGCCTCGCGGTCCTCGTTCTCGTCGCGGGTGCGATCAGCCTGTCCTGCTCACTCTGGCTGGGTCACCGGCTGGCGGCGGACAGCATGTGGGCGGCGGAGATGCGTGAACGGGAACGGCAGCTGGAAGCCTCCCGCCGGGAGGTGGTCGCCTGGGTCAGCCACGACCTTCGTACGCCATTGGCGGGCATGCGGGCGATGGCGGAGGCATTGGAGGACAACGTGGTCAGCGATCCGGCCACCGTTGCGGAGTATCACCGCCGGATGCGCCAGGAGACCGACCGGATGACGGTGCTGGTCGATGACCTCTTCCAGCTGTCCCGGATCAATGCAGGAGCGCTGCGGCTGGCCCTGGAACAGGTGTCCTTGCGAGACATCGTCTCCGACGCGGTGGCGGCGGCGGCACCGATCGCTGCCGCCAAAGGGGTGGAGCTCGTCGCCGACGCCACCACCCTGCCCGTTGTCCTGGGCAGTGAGTCCGAACTCAACCGGGTGGTCCGCAACCTGCTGGTGAATGCCATCAGGCACAACCCGCCGGGGGAGCTGGTCACAGTTCGCGGCGGGGAGGACGGCGACGATGTCTGGCTGAGCATCAGCGATGCCTGCGGCGGCATCCCCGAGGCGGATCTGGAGCGGGTCTTCGATGTCGCCTTCCGCGGCGAGTCGGCACGGACGCCCGCGGCGGACGGCGCGGCCGGCGGCGGGTTGGGGCTGGCGATCGCCCGCGGTTTCGTGGAAGCCCACCGGGGCACGGTCTCGGTGCGCAACGAGGGGCCTGGCTGCAGGTTCGAGGTCCGCCTGCCGAGGGCCACCGCCCGCCATCGCGTCCTGCATCCGTAGCGCTATCGCAGGGGGGCGGTGGAGAACTCCCGCATCCCGTCCGCGAAGTCGACGTGCGCGGTGAAGTCGAGTTCATCCCGGGCGCGCTCCGGGCTCGCCACGATGTGCCGAACGTCGCCGAGGCGGTACTCGCCGGAGATCACCGGGCTCGCACCCCCGAACGCCGTTGCCAGTGCGGCGGCCATCTCACCGACCGTGTGGGGCGTTCCGGAGGCGATGTTGTAGGCGCGCAGGTCGCCGCTGGGCAGGTCGTGCAGCAATGCGGCCAGGTTCGCTGCGGCGACATCGCCGACATGCACGAAGTCCCGCCGCTGGCCACCGTCTTCAAAGACCTGCGGAGCACGTCCATGCTCCAGCGCCGAGCGGAAGATCGAGGCAACGCCGGCGTACGGCGTGTCCCTCGGCATCCGCGGCCCGTAGACGTTGTGGTAGCGCAGCGCCACCGCCGTCCCACCGGTCGCGCGGGCCCATGCCGCCGCCAGGTGTTCCTGCGCGAGTTTGGTGGCGGCATAGGTGTTGCGCGGGTCGGCCGGCGCGTCCTCCGGGACCGTCCCCGGCTCCAGCTCCGCATCACAGACCGGGCACCGCGGCTCGAACCGGCCGGCATCGAGATCACCCGGCGTGCGCGGCGCCGGCTGGACGACGCCGTGCTCCGAGCAGGTGTAGCGGCCCTCCCCGTAGATCACCATCGAGCTGGCCAGGACGAGCCTCCCGACCCCGGCCCGATCCATGGCGGCGAGCAGCACGGCAGTGCCCAGGTCGTTGATGCCGGCGTATTCGGGCATGTCCTGCGTATCGAGTCCGAGGCCGACCATCGCGGCCTGATGGCAGATGGTGTCTGTTCCCGACACTGCGTTGTCGACGGCGGCCCGGTCCCGTACGTCCCCGACAATGAATTCGACGTCGGCAGGAAGATCGGGCCGTCCCCCGGGATAGGCCGGGTGTACGGCGGGCAGCAGCGCATCCAGGACGCGGACGTCGTGCCCGGCCCCCAGCAGTGTCTCCGCGATGTGTGAGCCGATGAAGCCGGCACCGCCGGTGAGGAGAACGCGCATGGCGCCCGACCCTAGACCGGGGTGTATGAACGGGCCATGGAGCGCTGCGCGTGGGCAGAAAGTGCTGTGGAGTACCGCGCCTACCACGACGATGAGTGGGGCGTCCCGCTGCACGGGGACGACGCGCTGTTCGAGCGGTTGGCCCTGGAGGCGTTCCAGTCCGGCCTGTCGTGGATCACCATCCTGCGCAAGCGGGAGAACTTCCGGGGCGCCTTCAACGGCTTCCACCTGGCCACCGTGGCGGCGTACGGCGATGACGACGTCCGCCGGCTGCTGGCCGATGCCGGCATCGTGCGCAACCGGGCCAAGGTCGAGGCCACGATCTCCAATGCCCGTGTCGCCCTCGCTCAGCCGGAAGGACTCGATCGGCTGCTCTGGTCCTTCGCGGATCCGGCCGCCGGGCCGCAGCGGCCGGCGACGATCGCCGACATCCCCGCGACCAGCCCGGCGTCCGCGGCAATGGCCAAGGAACTGAAGGGGCGCGGCTTCCGATTCATCGGTCCGACGACGGCGTACGCGCTGATGCAGGCGACCGGCATGGTCGACGACCACGTCGCGACCTGCTGGCGGGCCGCCCCTAGCGGCCGGTGAACGTCGGTGTCGTCTTGTCGACGAAGGCTTGTACGGCGGTTTCGTGGTCCTCGCTCCCCCCCGTGCTGGCCATGGAGTCGCCCTCGTTGGCCAGCGACGCCGCGAGGTCGTTGCTGGCGCTGAAGGCGAGGGCTGCCTTGATCGCCGCATACGCCATCGTCGGCCCGGCAGCCAGGTCAGCGGCCAGACTCGCGGCGCGCTGCTGCAGCTCCTCGTCGGGAACCACCTCGTTCACCATCCCCAGCGCCAGCGCCCGGGCGGCATCGACGGGCTGGGCCAGCAGCATCAACTCCGCCGCCTTGGCGTGCCCGATCAACCGCGGCAGGGTCCAGGTCGCCCCGCTGTCCACGGACAACCCGATCCTGGCAAACGCCATCAGGAACTTCGCGCTTGCGCCGGCTACCCGGAAGTCGGCGGCGAAGGCGAAGGAGGCACCGGCCCCCGCCGCCATCCCGTTCACCGCCGCGATCACCGGCTTGGGCATGCCGGCGATCGTCAGGACGATCGGGTTGTAGTGCGCGGTGACCGTGCGGAGCGGCGCCGGATCGGCTGCCCGGATTAACTCGACGTGCTCCTTGAGGTCCTGACCGACACAGAAGCCGCGGCCTCGTCCGGTGAGGATCACCGCGCGCACCTGCGGCGTCTGCGCAGCCTCGCGCAGGGCGGCGAGGAGGGCCTCCTTCGCCTCGATGTCGAGGGAGTTCATCGACTCGGGGCGGTTCAACGTGATCGTCGCGACCCCCTCGTCACGGGAGTACAGGACTGAGCCGGGCGATGGTGTCACGGTGGTCGGCCTCCTTTGACGGCCACCGCACGGTATCCGCTTGGGTTACGGCCGCGGTCATGGCGCAGCACAGTTTCTCCTTTCGCGCTCCGATGCGGGACAATGGGGCGCAACATGGCGTCGGCC
>JACDAB010000267.1 GCA_013695665.1 Geodermatophilaceae bacterium
GGGTTTCCATCGTTGGAACCTTGTCGCGGCTGATGTCCAGCATCACACCGCGATTCACGAAGTCCGGCCAATCGCTGATACGCAACGCCGGTAGCTCGCGTCCGAACTGCTCCACAAGTTGGCCCAGCGTCGTCATTGCGTAGTAGGCCCCCGCCGCGCTACCGGCGACAGCGTAGATGCCCGCGGGGGTGACCGTCAGTTCGTATCCATCTGGCTGGCGCCCGGCTCCCGCGACGACAATGATGGTGACGCCTCTTTGCGCCTGTGGCACGGCCAGGCTGGCGACGATCTCGCAATTCAGATCTGCGGCAACGCGCAGTGTTTCCTGGAGGCGCGTTGCCCCAAAGCGAAGCGCCTGCGGATCGGGGCTATCCAGGACGAGCAGGTGCCGGTCAGTAATAGAAAAAGAGCCGTCCACAAGCGATAGGTGGCGCGGCTGTGGCAGAAGCAAGGGCATGGGTCGCATTCAATCCTCGTGGCTAGAACAGTCGGAGACAGTGGCAAGCGCGACGGCAACAGGGGCACATTGTGACGTGCCCCTGTTACCCCATCGTTACTATTGCGCAGGACCCAGGGTCCCGTCCAGGATCCACATGGTGACGAAATTGTCACCATAGACGGCATTGTTGTAGAGCGGGTCGTTGTCGGCAGGCCAGCCACCGACGCGCGTTTCTAGCACCGGATTGTTGCCGTAGCGCTCCCACAGTGGGACGACGGGCAGGATCTCGTTGAAAGCCTTAGCGAGGGCCGCGACGTTTTCCTCCTGCGCCTCCGGGTCCAATCCCTCCGCGGACTGGACGACTAATTGCTCGAAGTCGACCTCTTCCCCGTTCACCTCCTGCTGCATGGGGAAGTTCATCCCCGCGCCCTCCGTGGAGGCTACGAAGTTATGGGTGAAGAGATTCTGGGTGTAGGCGAAGTGCGGGTGCGGGTTGGAACCAATGCCCCACGCGCGGGTCGCTATTTCGAAGTTGCCCTGGTTGACGTCCGAGAGGTGCTGTTGGAACTGCACGCCGCGCACCGTGGTGCGGATGCCAAAGTTGTTCAACTGTTCGCTGGCGTTCTCCGCGGCGGCGGACCAGTCGGCGAACTCCGCGGGTGCGGTGAGCTCGAATTCCAGGGGGTTGCCCTGGTCGTCTATCCAGGCGCCGTCGTCGCCCCTGGTGAAGCCGATCCCAGTGAGCAATTCTTCGCCCTGGGCGGGATCGTACTCATAAGTGTTCAACTCCGCGATTTGATCTTCGCTCAGCCACAGTGGGACCAGATTGTCGCTTAAGCCGGCCATCATTTCAACCGCGCGGCCCGAGTCACCCAGTGAGACGGTGCCATTTTCTTCGCGGTTGATCGCGTAGGCGATCGCCTGGCGGACCTCAGGCAGGTTTAAGGGATAGAGATCATGATTGAAGAAGAGCGCCGGTCCTGAATAGGTTGGGGCGCGCACGATCCGTAGCCCCTGTTCCGCGAACGCGCTCTCGGTGGCGGGCGGGAAGCCATGCGTCGCGTAGTCTACATCACCCGCGAGCACGAGCGGCGTGACGACGGGGGTCTCGCCGTTGTAGAGCACCACGCTGTCGAACCGTACTGTGTCGGCAAGGTATGATTCGGGGTTTTTCACGAGCGTGAGCTGCGCCTCGGTGACCGAGTTCATGTCGATGTTGAAGGGGCCTGTGACGATCAGCTCTTCAGGACGAAACTCGGTGACCTCCTGAACCAGGGCGTTCCATTCATCGCTCTCGTCATCGGCGCCTGATTCGATGAGCTCTGCGACGCGGTCGGCCAACTCACCATAGGTGGCGCGGGAGCGGATGCGCTCGGCCAGCACATAGCGCTCGACCACGGTGGAGGGCTCGGCCATGTGGAACTCGACCGTGTTGTCGTCAAGTGCCGTGACTTCGTCCACGTACTTGAAGACGGTCCACTTGAAGAGACGTCCGACGTCAAAGGTGGAGACCACATCCGCAGACGTGAAGTCGCTACCGTCGGACCACTGGACACCCTCACGGAGGTGGATCACGAAGGTGTCCTCATCGGCCTTCGTCTCCCATTCTTCGACGAGCAGTGACATCCAGCTACCGTCCGCCCAGCGGTACATCGCGCCCGGCAGTTCCAGTAGGTTCCAGTATATCGCCAGGCCGTTGGGGATACCATTCGGCAC
>JACDAB010000270.1 GCA_013695665.1 Geodermatophilaceae bacterium
GGCCGAGGCGGCCCGGGTCGTCGACACGACCGGTGCCGGAGACGCGTTCGCCGCCGGGCTGCTGGAGGCCTTTGTCACCGAGCGGCCGCTGGCGGCCTGTGTGGCCGCGGGCACCCGGCTTGCCGCCCGGGCGGTCGGCGTCATCGGCGCCCAGCCCCGCTGAGAACGAAATCGGGGCTTCTCAGCCGTCGATGATCCGGCCGCTGTCCGTTGCTGTGCCCAGCGCGCGTTCGGGCGCGGGATGGCCGTATCGGTTGACCCGCTCCGCCTTCTTCGGTGGCCGGTCGTTGGCAATGAGGACAGCCATCCAGGGCAGTACGCACGCCAGCACGACCAGGACGATCATCAGCCATACGGTCGTGTAAAAGATGGCGGCGAGGATCAGGCAGACAATGCGTAGCCCCATCGTGAGGGTGTATCGCTTGCGCCGCGCGTTGTGCTCCGCGATCCGGCTCTGCTGCGCGTCGGTGATGAGGACCGGTCGCGCTTGGTCCCGGCTGCGCGAATCCACTGGTCCTCCCGTCGCCGGGCATGACACCCGGACACCACCCATGGTCCCACCCGAGGAGCCGGTCTGCACGCCGCCGACTACGCCTGCTTCGCCGCCTGCTTTGCCTGCTTCTTGTATTCGCGGACCTGGGCGAGTGAGTCCGCGTCGACGACGTCGGCGACGGAGCGGTGGGCATCGGCCTCGCCGTACGTGCCGGCCGCCGCGCGCCACCCCTCCGGGCGTACGTCGTACTGCTTGCCCAGCAGCGCCAGGAAGATCTTCGCCTTCTGGGCGCCGAACCCGGGCAGCGCCGACAACCGGGCGAGCAACTCGGCGCCGGTAGCGACGTCGGCCCAGATGGCCTCCGCTCGCCCGTCGTAGTGCTCGAGCAGGTGCTTGCAGAGCGCCTGCACCCGCCCGGCCATGGAACCGGGGAAGCGGTGTATCGCCGGCCGCTCGCTGAAGAGCTCGGCGACCCGCTCGGCCGGTAGCTCGGCCAGCTCGCGGGCATCCAACTCGCGACCGAGCCGCTCCCGCAGCACGTGGGGGCCGAGAAAGGCCTTCTCCATCGGGACCTGCTGATCGAGCAGCATCCCGATCAGCAGGGCCAGCGGATCGCGGGAGAGCAGGTCGTCGGCGGGCTCGGACATCGACAGCCGGACAGTGGGCATGCGCCCAGGGTGGCACGCCGGCGTTGCGAACCGCGAGGGGCAGGATGGCCGCATGCGGGCCGTCGTACAACGCGTGTCGGAAGCCTCGGTGACCATCGGTGGAGAGCGGTACGCCGGGATCGGGCCGGGACTGGTCGCACTCGTCGGGGTCACGCATGACGACGACGAGTCGACGGCGGCCACGCTGGCCCGGCGGTTGCATGAGCTGAGGCTCTTCGACGATGGGCGCTCATCCGTCGCGGACCTCGACCTCGAGGTCCTTGTGGTAAGCCAGTTCACGCTGTACGGCGACATCAGCAAGGGCCGTCGGCCCTCGTGGCTCGCAGCGGCGCCGGGCGCGGTAGCCCAACCCATCGTCGGTGCGGTGGTGGCTGGCCTGCGCGAGCGCGGGGCACGGGTGCAAACCGGGCAGTTCGGCGCCGACATGGCGGTGGCCCTCGTCAATGACGGCCCGA
This sequence comes from Geodermatophilaceae bacterium, assembly GCA_013695665.1. Lineage (GTDB taxonomy): Bacteria > Actinomycetota > Actinomycetes > Mycobacteriales > Geodermatophilaceae > JACCTY01. The sequence continues at coordinate 1,617 of JACDAB010000270.1, forward strand.
TGACGCTCGTTCTGGAGCTGTGAGCCGGTTCCGGCGTTTGCCGTGGACGCAGGCGCGCGGGAACACCATGGCGCCGTGGGCGTTGGCCTAGGAGAGTGCCATCGGCCTCATACGCAACTGAAGGAAGGGGCAGTGCGTGACGCTGACCCAAGAAACCCGTACCAGCTCCATCCGGCTCGGATCTGAGGACACGCGAGTGCCCGGCGCGTCGAGCGCCACCACCGTGTCCACCGACCTCGTCCGGGTCTACCTCAACACGATCGGCAAGACCAAGTTGCTCACCGCCGAGCAGGAGGTCGACCTCGCCAAGCGGATCGAGGCCGGGCTCTACGCCGGCCGGCTGCTGGCCGACCCCGCCAACAGCTTCACCTCTGCGCGCAAGCGAGACCTGAAGGTGCTCGCCGCCGATGGGGCAGCTGCCAAGCAGCACCTGCTCGAGGCGAACCTGCGGCTCGTGGTGTCCGTCGCCAAGCGCTACACGGGCCACGGCATGGCGTTCCTGGATCTCATTCAGGAAGGCAACCTGGGTCTGATCCGTGCGGTCGAGAAGTTCGACTACACCAAGGGCTTCAAGTTCTCGACCTACGCCACCTGGTGGATCCGGCAGGCGATCACCCGGTCGATGGCAGACAGCGGGCGGACGATCCGGCTGCCCGTGCACCTCGCCGAGCAGGTCAACAAGCTCATCCGTACCCGCCGGCGGATGCACCAGGAACTCGGCCGGGAAGCGACCGCCGAGGAGATGGGTCTCGAGCTGGATCTGACGACCGAGCGGGTCGGTGAACTCCTGCGGCATGCCCGCGACCTGGTCAGCCTTGACCAGACCGTCGGTACCGAAGAGGAGTCGCGCCTCGGTGACTTCATCGAGGACGCGGACGCGCCCATGGCCGAGGACGCGGTCGAGTTCGATCTCATGCGCTCGGGTGTGCAGGCCGCACTATCCACGTTGGATGATCGTGAGCGGCAGGTGGTCCGGCTGCGCTACGGCATGGACGGCGCCAAGCCCAGGACGCTCGAACAGATCGGCAAGGAATTCGGCCTGTCTCGTGAGCGGGTGCGCCAGATCGAGCGGGAGACCATGGCCAAGCTGCGGGAGCCCAGCCGCACCGGCGGCCTCCGCGACTACCTCGACTGAGCGACTACCTCCACTGAGCGACTACCCCGACTGAGCAGGTGGCGTAAGCGACTAGGTGGACGGAGCGGCCTCTGACTCCAGGAGCGGCCGCCGGTCCGGCGGGGACAACCGCCGGGGCCCTGCGCCTACGCGCGCGGTGGCCGGCCCGACGGTGATGTTGGCGCCGGCCACCGTTACTCCCGAGGCACTCACGATGACCGGCTCCAACTCCAGCCGGAGAACGTCGGGCAGGTCCTCGGCCAGCCGGCTGACCCGCAGGATCAGCTGCTCGATCGCGGCGACGTCGACCCGCGCGGCCCCCCGGTAGCCGTCCAGCAGCGGCCAGGCACGGACGGCGCGCACGAGTTCCGCGGCGTCGACATCGGCCACCGGCACCGCGCGGTAGGCACGGTCACCCAGCAGATCCGTCGCGACACCGGCCAGCCCGAAGGACACCAGCGCCCCGAAACTCGGGTCGTCGACCACACCTACCGTCGTCGCCACTCCGGCGGGTGCCATGGACTGAATCAGGACCTCGCCACTATCACCCGGCAGTCCGTCGTACGCCGCCGCGACGGCTGCCGCATCCGCCAGATCCAGCCGGACCCCGCCGAGATCGGTGCGATGCCGCAACCAGCGCCGGGTCGATTTGAGCGCAACCGGATAGCCCAGATCATCGGCGGCGGCCAAGGCAGCGGCACGGCTCCCGGCCCGCCGTGACGGGAGTAGCGTCACGCCGTACGCCGCCAGCAGCGCCGTCGTCTCCCCGTCGTCGAGGGTGCGACCCTGCGGCGCCTCGGCCAGCACCGGCTGGAGCACCGCTCGTCCGGCATCGGCGTCGATGCCGGGCAGATCCGGGATCTCACCGGCGCGACGATCTCGCCACTGCGCATATCTGGCCGCGAGCGACAGCGCGAGCACTGCCCGCTCCGGCGAGGGGTAGGACGGGATCGAGCCACGCCCGATCTCGCTGCCCGACCGAACCTGCAGCTGATCGGGAATACCTTCGCTGCCGAGAAAGGTGGTGACCACCGGCCGGTTCCAGCCTGCCGTGACCTCGCTCAGCGCGCTCGCAACCTCCGCCCCGCTCGTGACCAGGGGCGGGACGAACACCACGACGAGGGCGTCCATCGACGGGTCAGCGATGACGGCGCGCACGGCTGCGGCGAAGTCCGCGGCCGTCCCGTCCGGCCCGACGTCTACCGGCGGACCTGCCAGTTCCAGGCCCCGGGCGGCGCAGGCGTCGGCCACGAGCAGACCGAGCGCCGAGGAGTTGCCGACGACCGCGACTGTGCGGCCGGTAGGTAGCGGCTGATGGGCGAGCAGGGTCGCCACGTCGAGAAGTTGGGAGACCGTCTCCACCCGGATGACGCCGGAGGACTCGAACAGCGCCTGGACGCTCTGCTCCGGCAGGTCGACGGAGTGCGCGGCGAGGCCGGTCACGGTATGGCGGCCGCCCTTGACGGCGACCACCGGCTTGGTCCGGGCCAGCCGGCGGGCCAGCCGGGCGAATTTTCGCGGGTTGCCGAAGCTCTCCAGGTAGAGCAGCACGACCTCCGTCGCCGGATCGGTGGCCCAGAACTGCAGCAGGTCGTTGCCGCTGACATCCGCGCGGTTGCCCGCGGAGACGAAACTGGACAGGCCCAGCCCGTGCGACACCGCGCTGTCGAGGATCGCGACGCCGAGCGCGCCGGACTGGCAGAAGAAACCCACCCGGCCGCGGCCAGGGATCCGCGGCGCCAGGCTGGCGTTCAGCCGTACCGCCGGGTCGGTGTTGACAATGCCGAGGCAGTTGGGGCCGATCACCCGCATCCCCTGCGCTCGCGCCGCAGCGACCAGCTCCCCCGGCGTACGAGCGTCGTCCTCGACCCCGAAGCCGCCGGTGACCACCACCAGTCCGCGAACCTGCTTGGCGCGACACTGATCGACCACATCGGCGATGGCCTTCGGCGGCACTGCCAGCACGGCGAGGTCGATGTCGTCGGGGACGTCGAGGACGCTCCGGTACGCCGGAACTCCCGCGACGTGCCGCGCGTCGGGATTGACCGGGTATACCGGTCCCTGGAAGCCGTAGTCCAGCAGGTTGCGCAGGACCGCATGCCCGATCTTCGCCGGATCATTGCTGGCGCCGACCACCGCCACCGAGGACGGGTTGAGCAGCCGCGCTATCGACCGGGACTCCGAGCGCTGCTCCCGTTCGTAGGCCACCGCGCGGGAGGACTCGGTCGGCTCGATCGGGAACTGCAGGTGCACGACGCCCTGGTCGTAGGAGCGCTCCGCGGTGTAGCCGGCATGCAGGAAGATCCGCACCATCCCGCCGTTCTCCGCCAACACCTCCGCACTGAAGCGCCGGATGCCGCGCTCGCGAGCTGCGGCGGCGAGATGCTCGAGCAGGATCGTCCCGAGACCCCGGCCCTGGTGCGCGTCCTCGACGAGGAAAGCCACCTCGGCTTCGTCCTCGGCCTCGATCCGGTCGTAGCGTCCCACCGCGATGATCTCCCGCCCGAGCACGATGACGAGGGCCACCCGGTCCTGGTAGTCGACAGTCACGAACCGGCGCAACTCGCGTTCGGGGATCCGCGGATATGGACCGAAGAAGCGCAGGTACCGGGTTCGCTCCGAACTGCGGGCGTGCAGCCCGGCAAGGCCCTCGGCGTCGGAGGTCAGGATCGGCCGCAGATGGGCCGTTCCGCCGTCCGAAGCGACGACATCGGCTTCCCAGTGCGGCGGGTAACCCGATTCGACCAGTGCCGGCTCGCTGGCGGCGCCGGGCTCAGTCTCGGGGGTCATCGGGATCCAGTCCGAACAGCGGGAAACTTGCCCTTCGGGTCGCCTCGATCGCCAGGTCGACCGGCTGCGCACGGTCGGGCTCCCAGGGCTGCCACTCCAGGTTTGCCTCCTCACCCATCGTTCGCGGCGGGGCCGCCCGCAGCGCACGACCACGCACGTACGCCGTCCAGTCGGCCGGGATCGGTGTCCTCGGATCGATGGGATACCCCGCGGCCTCCGCGAGCAGGTGCGTCCACGCCCTCGGCACGCAGCGCACGAGCCCGTAGCCACCGCCACCAAGGACGAGCCAGCGTCCGTCGCAGACCTCGTGCGCCAGGGAGTGCAGCGCAGCGAAGGCCGTCCGTTGCCCGTCGACTGACAGGGCCAGATTGGCCAACGGGTCGTCGCGGTGGGTATCGCAGCCGCATTGCGTGACAAGCACTTGCGGTCGGAACGCACGCAGGGCGCTGGGCACCACCGCATGGAAGGCGCGCAGCCAGTCACCGTCGGCGGTTCCTGCCGGGAGCGCCAGGTTCACCGCCGTACCCACGGCGTCGCCCTCGCCGGTCTCCTCGGGAAAGCCAGTGCCCGGCCAGAGCGTGAACGGGCTCTCGTGCACGCTGACGGTGAGGACCCGTGGATCGCTGTAGAACGCGGCCTGTACGCCGTCGCCGTGGTGCACGTCCACGTCGATGTAGGCGACCCGCTCGGCGCCCTGGCTCAGCAGCCATGCGATGGCGATTGCCGCGTCGTTGTAGACACAGAACCCGGAGGCCTGGCTGCGCATCGCATGGTGCAAGCCGCCGGCGATGTTCACCGCGTGCTGGCTGTGGCGCTCCCACACCTGGCGCGCGGCGAGGACGCTGCCGCCGGCGATCAGTGCCGACACCTCGTGCATCTGCTGGAACACCGGGTTGTCCGGCGTACCCAGGCCGAAGCCTGGCCGCCACGACTGCTCGGGCGCCCGGCGTACCGCATCGAGGTAGGCAGGGTCGTGCACCAGGGTCAACAGCTCGTCGCCGGCGTATGCCGGCGGCATCAGCGTGACGTTCGGGTGGGCCAGCACGCCGAGGGAGCCTGCCAGGCGCATCGTGAGGTCCAACCGCACCGGGTGCAGCGGATGCTGCGGGCCCATGTCGTATCCGAGGTACGAATCGTCCCAGACCACCGCCACCGAGTCGCTCACGGCTCCTGACGCTAGTGGCTGCAGGTTCCGCCGGCGCGGTGCGCCCAGCAGTACGATCCGAGGGAGTTGAGGTGATCGCGTGAGCGAGCGAGCCGGTGTGGGGTCACGCCGCGCCGAGCGCAGTGAGGGGTCGGCGTGAGCGAGTGGAGCGAGCGAGCCGGTGTCGGGTCACGCCGCGCCGAGCGCAGTGAGGTGTCGGCGTGAGCGAGTGGAGCGAGCGAGCCGGTGTCGGGTCACGCCGCGCCGAGCGCAGTGAGGTGTCGGGTCACGCCGCGCCGAGCGCAGTGAGGTGTCGGCGTGAGCGAGTGGAGCGAGCG
>JACDAB010000282.1 GCA_013695665.1 Geodermatophilaceae bacterium
CTACCGAACCCACCAGCTCCTCGACGCCGCCTGGGACGAGTGAGCCGACGGCCAGCAGCGACGCTTCACCGACACGTACCGGAGCTACCCAGAGCCCCTGATCGGCGTACCGATGCTGTCGCTTTGACCCTCGTCACGCACAGCGGGTATCGTCATCTGTCGGTGCCCGGGCGCACCGCTGTTCACGCTGCCCGTGCATTTCCAGTCAGCGGCCGGGTGACCGGTCGCGCCGCCGTTGCTTCCAGGGATGGCGCCCGATCAGCATCGAGACGAAAAGGCAGTCCTGTGCGCACGTACAGCCCCAAGCCCGGTGAGGTCACCCGGCACTGGCATGTGATCGACGCCACCGACGTCGTGTTGGGCCGGCTGGCCAGCCAGGTGGCGATCCTGTTGCGTGGCAAGCACAAGCCGCAGTTCGCTCTGCATGTGGACACCGGCGACTTCGTGGTAGTCATCAACGCCGCCAAGGTGGCGCTGACGGGCAACAAGCGGGACACCAAGATCGTTTACCGGCACTCCGGCTACCCGGGTGGCCTGTCGCAGCGCACCGTCGGTGAGCTGCTGGACACCCGCCCCGAGCGGGTGATCGAGACCGCGGTGAAGGGGATGCTGCCGCACAACAGTCTCGGTCGGAAGATGTTCACGAAGCTCAAGGTGTACGCCGGCCCTGAGCACCCGCATTTCGCCCAGCAGCCGGCGCCGTACGAGATCAGCCAGGTCGCGCAGTGACGCGATCCATCAACTCGCGTACCTCGCGACGGGACCACAGGAGAGTCACAGCGTGACCGCTACCACCGACCTCGGCGCGCCGCGCGCCGTACAGACCGTTGGCCGCCGCAAGGAGGCCATCGTGCGGGTGCGCCTGCTGCCGGGGACTGGGCAGTTCACCCTCAACCACCGCAGCATCGAGGACTACTTCCCGAACAAGGTGCACCAGCAGCTCATCCGCGAGCCCTTCGTGACGCTGGAGAAGGTGGATCAGTACGACGTCATCGCCCTGTTGCACGGCGGCGGTGTGAGTGGCCAGGCCGGTGCGCTTCGGCTGGGCATCGCACGTGCCCTGATCGAGGTCGACCCGGAGGACCGCCCCGCATTGAAGAAGGCGGGCTTCCTCACCCGCGACCCACGGGCCACCGAGCGGAAGAAGTACGGCCTGAAGAAGGCCCGCAAGGCGCCGCAGTACTCCAAGCGCTAAAGCGCACGGGATGGCGCGCCTGTTCGGAACCGACGGCGTGCGGGGCTTGGCGAACGCGGACCTGAGCCCCGAGTTGGCGACTGCTGTCGCCGCGGCTGCCGCCCGCGTACTGGTCGAGACCGACGCCTCGCACCGGCCTATCGCCGTGGTCGGGCGCGACCCACGCGCGAGCGGGGAGATGCTCGAAGCGGCCGTCGTCGCCGGGCTGACCAGTGCAGGCGCCGACGTTCTCCTTGCCGGCATCCTGCCCACGCCCGCGCTCGCGTTCCTGACGGGGTGCGCCGGAGCCGACGTTGGCATCATGCTCTCGGCGAGTCACAACCCGATGCCGGACAACGGAATCAAGCTCTTCGCCCGCGGCGGGCACAAGTTGCCTGACATCGTCGAGGACCACATCGAGGCGACGCTGCGGACCACATTCACCCGCCCGACCGGTGCCCAGATCGGGCGGGTGCGCCCCCTCGCCGGAGGTCATGAGCGGTACGTCCAGCACCTGCTGAGTACGGTCGCTAACCCGCTTGACGGTATTCGCGTGGTCGTCGACTGCGCGCACGGTGCGGCGTACGCCATGGCTCCGGAGACCTACCGCCGGGCCGGTGCCGAGGTGACGGCGATCGGCGCCGAGCCCGACGGGCTGAACATCAACGACGGGTGCGGGTCCTCGCACCTCGGCCCGCTGATCCACACCGTGATCGCGACCGGGGCGGACCTGGGGATAGCCCACGACGGCGATGCTGATCGCTGCCTGGCAGTCGACCGGGCCGGCAACGTCGTCGACGGCGATGCCATCCTGGCGGTGTGTGCCCTCGCCTTACGTGACGGTGGCCGGTTGAGGGAGAACACGGTCGTGGCCACGGTCATGAGCAACCTGGGGCTGCATCACGCGATGCGGGCGCAGGGCATCTCCGTCCACACGACACCGGTGGGTGACCGGTATGTGCTGGAGCAGCTCAACCGGGAAGATCTGTCCCTGGGTGGTGAGCAGAGCGGCCACATGATCTTCCGGGAGCACGCAACCACCGGCGATGGTTTGCTGACCGCACTGCAGCTCATGGACAGGATGGCCGGGTCCAGCCGGACGTTGGGTGAGCTTGCCGCGGTGATGGAGCGGTTGCCGCAGGTCCTCATCAACGTGAAGGTCTCGGACAAGCTCGCGGTTGCCTCCTCCGAGGAGGTCGCCGAGGCCGTCAATTCGGCGCAGGACGAGCTCGGCGACAGCGGGCGCATCCTGTTGCGGCCCTCCGGCACGGAGCATCTGGTTCGGGTGATGGTCGAAGCACCGACCCAGGAGCAGGCTGAGGCGATCGCCACGAAGCTCGCCGAGATCGTTGCCGTCGCCTGACGGGCCCGCTCGCGTCTGCGGCCAGGGCGGCGGCGCGCGCCAACCTACCGGCGCTCGGGCTCACCCGATGGTCGCGTTCGCGACCGGGGCCGCGAAGCTGCGGCACCAGATGAGAACGGTCTGCGGCCCGCCGACCTCGGTTCCGGCCGGTACGTCGTAGTTCTGGTCGCCCCGGTTCCCTTGCAGCTCGCCCAGGAAGACACCGTCCCCGGGCGCGCGCTGGTCGGCACCGTCGACCAGGTAGACGACGTAGTCCGGACCGTTCTCGACGTCGAGCCCTTCGAAGCGGACCAGCAGCTCTCCGTCGACCAGCTCGATAAGCCTGGCCAGCCCGGTGGCCTGGTAGTCCAGTGACTGAAGTGGACCGGAGCCCAGGTCGATCGGCGCAGGAGCCGGCGGCGACGTCGTGGGGTCAGGCGCCGCACTCGGCGACGGTGCAGCAGTTGTCGAGGCGGCGGTCGTCGTAGCGGCGGAGGTCGGCGCTGGCGTCGTCGGCGCGGGCGACGTCGTAGTAGCGGAGGATGCCTCGGTGGATGCGGTGCCGGCGGCGGTGTCGCCAGTCGCGGCGGGAAGACCGGCCGGTGCGGCGTCGATGACGGTCTCGTCCCGGAACGCGGGCAGGAACCCCCACACGAGCGCGGCCACCACGGGAATCAGGGCGACTGAGCGGGCGAGCTGCGGGCGGTGGAACACCCGGGTGCCCACCACCGTGATCCCGGCCGACAGTGCGGCGACACCGGCGATGAACAGCCAGGCCAGTGGGTTCTTCGCGGTGACGGCGATCGTCTCCGGGCTCGCGATGACCAACGCTACGAAGATCAGAGTTACGGCTGCGATGGGTCCCCAGCGCAGCCAGCCGGACACAGCAGATGCCATTCACGCAGCGTAGGTGACGGCCAGGTGACGGCGGCTTACACGCCGGTAACGGCACTGCCCTCGTCGCGCGTCGCTCGCAGCTACCCTGGCGACCATGTGCGGAATCGTCGGGTACGTCGGTCAGCAGCCCGCCCTCGAGGTTGTGGTCGAGGGGCTACGGCGGCTGGAGTACCGCGGCTACGACTCGGCCGGGGTCGCGATGGTCACCGCCGACGGGTTGGCAACGGACAAGCGCGCGGGCAAGCTGGCGAACCTGGACAAGGCGTTGGCCGACCATCCGCTGCCGCCGTCGACCAGCGGGATCGGGCACACCCGCTGGGCCACCCACGGCGCCCCCAACGACATCAATGCCCATCCGCACCTGAGCGGAAAGGGTGACGTCGCAGTCGTCCACAATGGCATCATCGAGAACTTCGCCGAACTGCGGGATGAACTCGAACGCAACGGCACCGAGCTTGTCTCCGAGACCGATACCGAGGTCGCCGCCCACCTCCTCAGCCGGGCGTACGCCGAACTGCCCGACCAGCCGGGCAGGCTTGCCGAGGCCCTGCGGGTCGTGTGCCGGCGGCTGGAGGGGGCCTTCGCCCTCGTCGCGGTCCACCGCGACCACGACGGCACAGTGGTGGCAGCCCGCCGCAGCCAGCCGCTCGTCGCCGGGATCGGAGCCGGGGAGTACTTCCTGGCCAGCGACGTCTCGGCGTTCATCGCGCACACCAGGAGCGCGCTGGAGCTGGGGGAGGACCAGGTCGTCGAGATCGACCGCGAGCGCGGCATCAGCATCACCGACCTCGCCGGCAGGCCCGCCGAGGGCCGCGAGTACCACGTCGATTGGGACGCCAGCGCTGCGGAGAAGGGCGGCTACCCCTGGTTCATGCTCAAGGAAATCGCCGAGCAGCCGGCCGCCGTCGCCGACACCCTGCGAGGGCGGCTGAGCGTCACCGGGGACATCGTCCTGGACGAGGTACGCATGTCCGAGGAAGACCTTCGCGATGTGGACAAGGTGTTCATCATCGCCTGCGGAACGGCGTACCACGCCGGTCTGATCGCAAAGTACGCCATCGAACACTGGACCCGGATCCCGTGCGAGGTGGAACTCGCCAGCGAGTTCCGCTACCGCGACCCCGTGCTGGACCGGTCCACGCTGGTCGTTGCGATCAGTCAGTCCGGTGAGACCATGGACACCCTGAAGGCGGTCCGGCACGCCAAGGAGCAACGCGCCCGGGTCCTGTCCATCTGCAACACCAACGGCTCGACGATGCCACGCGAGTCCGACGCGGTGCTCTACACGCGGGCCGGCCCGGAGATCGCGGTGGCCTCGACGAAAGGCTTTCTCACCCAGATCGCTGCCTGTTACCTGGTGGCGCTCTATCTGGCTCGCGTCCGCGGCGTGAAGTACGGCGATGAGGTGACCGCCATCGTGGAGCAGCTACGCGGCATGCCGGCCCTGATAGAACGGACTCTGTCGGACATGGAACCGGTCCGGGAGTTGGGCCGTGACCTGGCGACGGCGCCCACCGTGCTGTTCCTCGGCCGGCACGTCGGATACCCGATTGCACTCGAAGGCGCGCTGAAGCTCAAGGAGCTGGCCTACATCCACGCGGAGGGCTTCGCCGGTGGTGAACTCAAGCACGGCCCGATCGCGCTGATCGACAAGGGGACACCGGTGGTCGTGATCGTGCCCTCGCCGCGCGGGCGCAACATCATGCACGGCAAGGTGATCAACAACATCCAGGAGGTCCGGGCCCGCGGTGGGCGAATGATCGTCATTGCCGAGGAGGGCGACGAGGCGGTCAATGCCTTCGCGGACCACGTCATCCGGGTTCCGGAAGCGCCGACCTTGCTCGCGCCGCTGCTGACCACCGTTCCCCTGCAGGTTCTCGCGTGCGAGATCGCGGACGCACGCGGCAATGACGTCGACCAGCCGCGCAACCTGGCCAAGTCTGTCACCGTCGAATAGGCGGCGCGGTGATACTGGGCGTGGGGATCGACGTCGTACCCATTGAACGGTTCACCGCGGCCATGGAACGAACGCCCGGCCTGGCCGACAGGCTGTTCACCGCAGCCGAGCGGGTCACCGCCTCGGGACGCCCGCGGACGCCGGAATCCCTGGCGGCCCGCTTCGCGGCCAAGGAAGCGCTCGCCAAGGCGCTGGGTGCCCCTGGCAACATGCGTTGGCACGACGCGGAGGTTCAGGTCAACGAGCATGGGCAACCGCTGCTCTCGATCGCCGGCACCGTGGCCGCCCGCGCGGAGATGCTCGGGGTCACGAACTGGCATGTCTCCCTGTCCCACGATGGCGGGATCGCCTCCGCCGTGGTTGTTGCCGAGTCGTGAAGAGGGTCTGGTCGGTCGCGCAGATCCGTGCCGCTGAAGCGAAAGTGATCGCCAGCACCGGTCCGGATGAGTTGATGCAGCTGGCGGCGTACGCCCTGTCAGTCCACTGTGGACAGATCCTCGGCCGCATGTACGGCGCCCGCGTGGTCCTGCTGGTCGGCGCCGGGAACAACGGGGGTGACGCCCTCTACGCCGGCGTCCAACTGTTGGCCCGTGGAGCCGCCGTGCACGCGGTGTTGCTCACCCCCGACCGGGTGCATCCCCGTGGCGTACTGGCCTTCGCCGACGCGGGGGGGACGGTGGGAACGTGGGAATCGGCCCAGGATGTGCTGGGCCGCGCAGCTCTCGTGGTGGACGGCATAGTGGGAATCGGTGGGAGCGGTCCGCTCCGACCGCCGGCCGACGCACTGGTCGCGGATCTGCGGTGTCCGGTGGTTGCGGTTGACGTCCCGAGCGGGATCGACGCGGACACCGGTCACGGGGCCGGCGCCGCGGTGTCGGCGACGAGCACGGTGACCTTCGGGGGACTCAAACCGGGGCTGGTGGTCGGTGCCGGTGTTCGGCATAGCGGCCGGATCGAGGAGATCGACATCGGGCTCGGTCCCCACCTTGCCGATCCGGTGGCGCTGGTGCTCGAGCGGGCGGACGCGGCGGCGTGGCTACCGGTTCCCCTGCCCGGAGACGACAAGTACACCCGCGGCGTCGTCGGCGTGGTCTCCGGATCGGCCGCCTACGAGGGCGCCGCCGTGCTCAGCGTCGGGGGAGCGTTGCGGGGCAAGGCCGGCCTGGTCCGGTACGCCGGCAGCGCGGCCGACGGCGTCCGCGCCCGGTGGCCCGAGGCGGTGGTG
>JACDAB010000297.1 GCA_013695665.1 Geodermatophilaceae bacterium
GGGCGCTGAACCGGCCGCTGACCGAGCAGTTCTGGTCCTACATCCAGAACCCGTTCTCCCAGGCGATCGACTCGACACGCTTCTCCCGGCCGGTATGGGACGTCATCGGCGACCGGGTCTGGCCGACGCTGCTGCTGCTCGGTGTGTCGACGTCGTTGGCGGCCGGAATCGGGATCTGGCTGGGCATCAGGAGCGCGTGGGAGCGCGGTCGACGGTTCGACCGGGTCAGCACCGGGGTGACCTTGACCCTGTATGCGATGCCGGAGTTCTGGCTCGGCATGTTGCTCCTGATCGTGCTGTCGACCGGTGTCGGCTTCTTTCCGGGCATTTTCCCCTCCGGCGGGGTGAGCTCACCGGGGGTCGACGTCTCCTCGATCGCCGGCGTTCTGGACCTGGCCTGGCATCTGGCGCTGCCCGCGTTGACGTTGACGCTGGCGTACCTGGCGGAGTACTCGCTCGTCATGCGGTCCTCGCTGGTGGACGAGATGAGCCAGGACTACCTCACGACCGCGCGTGCAAAGGGATTGACCGACCGGCTGGTTCGCCGGCGGCATGCGGTGCCGAACGCGATGCTGCCGACGATCAGCCTCATCTTCCTGAACATCGGGTTCGTGGTGTCCGGTGCTATCACGGTGGAGACCGTGTTCTCCTGGCCCGGACTGGGACAGCTCTCCTACGAAGCGATCCGCGGTCCGGACGTCGCGCTGCTGCAAGCGATCTTCCTGCTGTTCTCGTTGGCGGTGGTCGTCGCGAACCTGCTCGCCGACCTGCTGGTCGCCGCGATGGACCCCAGGGTCCGGCAATGAGCCGCGCCGGCGGGTCTCCGGAAATGTCGCCCAGCGGTTCGCTCGGCGGCCGCTCGCAACGGACATTGGCCCGCACCCGACGGCGGGCATCCCGGCGGCGCTTTCTGGCGGGGTTCCTGGCCCAGCGTTCGGGTGTGGCCGGTCTGGCGGTGCTGGGGTTGTTCGCCGTACTGGCACTGCTGGCGCCGCTGCTGTTCGACTCCGCTCAACTGGACGTGACCCGGGCGACCGGAGCCGGGCTGGAGGCGCCGTCGGGCGAGTTCTGGCTGGGCACGGACGAGAACGGGCGGCCGGTGCTGGCGCTGGTCGTGTGGGGCGCTCGGGTGTCACTGGTCGTCGGCCTGGCCGCGACGTTGATATCGATGGTGATCGGGACCCTGGTCGGGATCGGGTCGGCGCACTTCCGCGGCTGGTTCGGCGGGCTGCTCGAGCGCATCACCGACTGGTTCCTGGTCATCCCGTTCCTGCCGCTGGCGATCGTTCTGGCGACGGTGCTCGGGCAGTCGCTCGTGACGATCATCGCGGTGATCGGGCTGACGTCCTGGCCAGGAACAGCCCGGCTGGTGCGGGCGCAGACCCTCGCCGTCGAGGCCCGGCCATACCTGGAGCGGGCCAAGGTGCTCGGTGGCGGCGACTGGCATCAGATGACGCGACACGTTCTCCCGAACGTGATGCCACTGGTGCTGGCGAACACGACCCTGACCGTGGCGATCGCGATCCTGTCCGAGACGACCTTGTCGTTCCTCGGTCTCGGCGACCCGTTCCGCATCTCGTGGGGGACGATGCTGGACAACGCGTTCAGCAACGGGGCGATCAGCTCGGGCGCCTGGTGGTACCTATTGTCGCCGGGCCTGTGCGTCGTTGCCGTGGTGCTGGCCTTCACATTGGTCGGGCGAGCGCTCGAAGTGGTCCTGGACCCGCGCCGGACGTCCTCGTGAGCCTGCTCGAGGTGCGGGACCTGTCGGTGACGTACCGGACGGCCGGGGGTTTGGTCCCGGCGGTAAGGGGGGTGTCGCTGACCGTGGAGGCCGGGCAGAGCGTGGGCATCGCGGGTGAGTCCGGCTGCGGCAAGTCCACGCTGGCGGCATCGCTGCTGCGGCTGCTGCCGTCCTCGGCGAAGGTCGGCGGTTCGGTGCTGCTGGACGACGAAGACGTCTACACGATGTCCTTCGGGCGGCTGCGGGCCGCGCGGTGGGCCGAGGCGGCGATCGTGTTCCAGGGCGCCCTGCACTCGCTGAACCCCGTACACCGGATCGGCCGGCAGATCGCCGAGCCTGTACTGTTGCACGATTCCACAGTGGACGGTGCCGCGGCCTCGCGACGGGTGTCGGAGTTGTTGGACCAGGTGGGCCTGCCGGCCCGCATGGCGAAGTCCTATCCGCACGAGGTGTCCGGTGGGCAGCGGCAGCGTGTCATGATCGCGATGGCGCTGGCGTGCTCGCCTCGGCTGCTGGTCGCGGACGAACCGACGACCGCGCTCGACGTGATGGTGCAGGCGCAGGTGCTTGCGCTGCTGGACGGCCTGGTCCGCGAGCTGAGGCTGGGGCTCATCGTGATCAGTCATGACCTCTCGGTGCTGGGAACGAGCTGCGACCGGGTGGCCGTGATGTACGCCGGCCGGCTGATGGAGGTCGGCCCGGCCCGGCAGGTCTTCGACGCGCCGACGCATCCGTACACCATGGCGCTGTCGGCGGCGTTCCCGACGGTTGGTGACCCGGTGGCTCGGAGGGCGCCACGCGGACTACCCGGGGATTCGCCGTACGCCGGGGATCTGCCGCCGGGTTGTCCGTTCGAGCCGCGCTGCCCGATGTCGGTGGACGAGTGCACGTCGGTTGACCCAGTTCTCGTGCCGGCCGGAGCCGCCGGGCAACTCGCCGCCTGCATTCGCGTCGGTCAGGAGGTGCCCCGATGACCGCCGTGGTGGCTGCTCCCGCCGTACTGGCGGTGCGGGATCTCGAAGTCGGTTTCCGGACCCGAGGTGGGCGACGAGCGCTCGCGGTCGACGGCGTGAATCTCGCGGTGGCGCCCGCGGAGATCGTGGCACTGGTCGGGGAGTCCGGCTGCGGGAAGACGACGCTAGCGCGGGCGATCCTGGGGCTGGCTCGGCCGAGCGCCGGATCGGTCCTGTACCGCGGCGAGGAGTTGGACTACTCGCGGCGGGGACTCAAGGCGTACCGGCGGGCGGTGCAGTTGATCTTGCAGGATCCGACCGGCTCGCTGAACCCCCGACACACGGTGTACGACGCCGTCGCCGAGGGTCTGCGCATCCACCGGATCGCGGGCAACGAGCGGGATCAGGTGATCGGGGCGCTGTCCCGAGCGGGACTGCGGCCGCCGGAGCGCTACTTCCTGCGCTACCCGCACGAGTTGTCGGGCGGCCAACGGCAGCGGGTCGTGATCGCGGGCGCCCTGGCGCTGGAGCCGTCGGTGCTCGTGGCCGACGAACCGGTGTCCTCTCTCGACGCGTCGGTGCGTGGCGAGATTCTGGCTCTGCTGCTGCGATTGCGCGACGACTTGGGGCTCACCGTACTTGTCGTGACGCACGATCTGGGGCTGGCCTGGAACATCGCCGACAGGGTTGCGGTGATGTACCTCGGGCGGATCGTGGAGGTGGGGTCGACCGAGCAGGTCCTGGGCGACCCGAAGCACCCCTACACGCGGGCGCTGCTGTCCGTCGTACCGGAGGTTCTGCAGGTGGAGCCGATCGTGCTCGTCGGCGAACCACCCGACCCGACCCGGGTTCCCGCCGGCTGCCGGTTCCACCCGCGCTGCCCGGCATTGGCGGGCGGTTCAGCCGCCCCGGTCGCCGAGCGCTGCCGGGCCGAACCGCTCCCCGTGCTGTCGATCGAAGCCGGCCACCACGCCGCCTGCTACCTGGCCCCCCTGGATTAGTCGGCAAGTCCCGGCTGCGACCGGGATCGTCTCGCAGGCGAGTACGTCGGCCCCGAGTTCGTCCCGCCGTTACGGGTGAGCTCCGAGGGCGGGGCCGGCAAGTGAGCGGCGGACCCGGTCGGCGTGCCGGGTCAGCTGCTCTATGTCGCAGTCCTGCGGGGAGCTGAGCGCGAACGCCTCGAGCAGCCGC
>JACDAB010000021.1 GCA_013695665.1 Geodermatophilaceae bacterium
CTACCAGGGAACCGGGCGACCACCCGGACCAACCCCGAACAAGACAGTAAGCCCGAACCTACAACCGTAGGTTCGGGCTATACCGATGTCCTGAGACATCACATTGCGGAGGGCGTGGGATTCGAACCCACGAAGAGAGTCACCCCTCTTAGCGGTTTTCAAGACCGCCGCCATCGGCCACTAGGCGAGCCCTCCAAGCCGCGCTTGTGCCGATTCACCTGCAGAAACGCTGCAAACCAATAGTAGCCGGTGTGGCCTTCCATGACCGCTTGTTGCCATCCGTGCCGAAGCTGCGGGCACCCACAGCACTGCCCATGAGCCAGCCGCAACGAGGGCGTTGGCGGCCAAAACGCGGCCGTACCAGATGGTGGAGTGCTTGAGGGTGCGGACCGGGGTCTCGATCCGCCATCCCATGTCGGTGTAGGGGCATTCCTGCGGCACAGCAAGCACCTGGTCGGTGCACTCGAACGGCGTTTCGCCGGCCGGCGGCGGTGTACTCGCCGCCGCGACGCGGTCAGGTGTGTAGAGGTTGACCCCCAGCACATCGATTGGCTTTGGTCAGAAATACTGGCCGGTCCCGGGTGGGAATCACGATGGTCAGGTCAGGGGTTGCCACAGCCGGAGCGTAGATGGGTGACATGAGCGTCCCCGGCTGCCATGGACTCGCGCCCAAGGTCTGCGCTGGCGTCACCGACGATGAAGATCAATTGGCCAGCACAGGTCAAAGCCTGTGAGCTATTCTGCAGAAACACAGGAGCATCGAATCCGAGTCAGCCATTCAGGAATGCGACCACCTCATCCTCGGTGAGCGCGAACAGCGCCAGCCCGTGACCCCTGCCGGGTACCAAGATCAACTGTGACGGGACCCTGGCCGCCACCAGCGTGTTATGCATATTGATGGCCTGAGAGGCCGGCAGCTTCTCGTCGGCCCCATTGATCAACAGGTGCCGGGGGCTGGCTCGGGTGACGCGGAGTTCGGGCGAAGGGGTTTCCAACTCTCGCGTCGTGCAATCATCAAGCAGGCAGCCGAGGTAGGCCTCCGCCCCCTCGTGCGTTCCACTGAGACCTAGATCGCGGAAGTCGAACCAGTTCATCACGCCGCTCATCTGGATGACGCCCTCCACGAGCCCCGGTGTCTGCGCATTGGCAATCTGCCCGGCCAGGGCAGTCAGCTGCGCACCTGACGAACCACCCAGCAGGTTGATGTCGGTCACATCACCGCCGTATTCGGCGCCGTGCGCGGCGACCCACCGCGTCGCCCTGATGATGTCCTGGTGCATCATCGGCACACCGTCCACGGCCTCGGTCGCGACTCGGTAGTTGATACTGAACACGGCAAATCCCAATTCACTCAGCCGCTCGCTGACCTCGGTGATGTTCTTCCCCGAGTTGTCCTGACGGACCCACCCGCCGCCAGGGATGGTGATCACAATGGTGGATGCGCCGGCCGCCGGAAAGATGTCGAGATTGTGCCGGACGTCCGGGCCATAAGGCACGTCCCGCAAGACTGCCAGGGACGCCGCATTCGGCTCCGGCTCAGCGACCTGCGCTGCCGCCGATATCACGGTGGACGCACACAGACTCAGCAAAACGCTCATGATAACCAATACACGACGCATTGTCGGCCCCCCCAAGTGGTTGGGGCAACAGTGCGCTTCCACAGTTCACGTGTCAACAGATTGCGCCAAAAGAATGCGAGTAAAGCCCTATCGGGCAAATACCCTCCGGAGTGGAAGACCTACTGACAGTTTCATTCGCGCACCCGTTCTCGATGACACTGCGCACAGCTCCGCTCACGATCGCCGCCCTGACCAGCAAAATTGTGAGTGCCCGCCCGGACAACGGGCATTGCTGCACGTGATCGGAAGGCCGCAGAATGCGCCGAGAAGGCCGTGTCGAACCAGCAGGGCGAGGATTGAGGTCACACCGGTGCAGTTACCCAGAGTGGCAATTCATAATCAGACCGCCAAGCGTCATAAGCAGCCGCCAATCGGCACAAGCCGCTCCGCAGGGTCGTGCTCGTGGCCGTGACGGCGATGTCCCTGTCGATCACACTCGCACCCGGAGTGGTGACCGCGGCCGTCCCCGCCCCGGCCGTCCCCGCCGCTCCCGCCCTGGCGTTCACCAGCGACGCGACGGGGACACCGAGGTGTACTGCCGGGCCCGGACCGGGCTCGTCGTACAACTGACCGACAACACCGTTGACGACTTCGGTGCCGTCTACTCCCCGGACGGGAGGCGACTGGCCTTTGTCAGCAACCGGGACGGTGACGCGGAGATCTTCGTGATGGCCGCGACCGGCGGCCGCGCCGTCCAGCTCACCCGCAACAGCCTCACCCCGGACGGGTCCCCGGCCAGCGACCTGGCGCCGGCGTGGTCGCCGGACGGCCGGCGGATCGCATTCGCCAGCAACCGCACCGGTGTCGAGCCCGAGATCTGGGTCATGGACGCGGACGGCGGCAACCAGACCCGGCTGACCACGACCGAGCAGTTCGTCTTCGACACCGCCCCGGCATGGTCACCGGACGGGCGGTTCATCGCCTTCGTCAGCAACCGGGTGAACGACTTCAACATCGAGATCTTCCGGATGCGCCCGGACGGCACCGACGTCTACAGGCTGACTACGACCGAGGACGGCGTCTTCGAGGGCGGTCCTGACTGGTCCCCGGACGGTGACCGGATCGCCTTCAGCAGCAACCGGGCCGGGCGGCAGGACAGCCAGGACCTCTTCCTCATGGACCCCGACGGCGGCAACGTCACCCCGCTCGCCGCGAATCCCGACGGTCTCGACGACGTCTTCCCGAAGTGGACCTCCGACGGTTCCCAGCTGCTCTTCCAGACCTTCTCCGACCCGGTGAGCGGGCGACTGGAGGACGTGTGGGTGGTCGACGCCGACGGCACCGGCTACCGCAGGATCGTGCGAGCCCGGCCGCGGACACCTTCCCCGACCCCCGGCCCACGTCGCGCTAGTTTCCTCGGTGTGACCGACGAGCTGCGTACGGCGTTGTCGGGCGCCCTCGCCGAGGTCCACGGCCGCGACATCGGCCCCGCCGTACGCCGGCTGATCGCCCGCTATCGCTCCGGGGACGTCCCCCGCACGCCGATCCTGGACGGTGTCGAGGCAGTGACGGCGTACGCGGCGTACCGGATGCCGGCGACGTACGCCGCACTGCGCGAAGTGTTCGACCAGCTGGGGCACCTCGCGCCCCGGACGATGCTCGACCTCGGCGGCGGGACGGGGGCCGCGGCTTGGGCAGCGGTGGCGGCGTTCCCGAGCCTGGAGTCGGTGACCGTGACCGATCAGTCCGCAGCCGCCCTCGACCTCGGCCGGCGGCTCGCCGGTACGTCGGCTTCTGCGGTGCTGCGTTCGGCGAGGTGGCGGTCGCAGTCCCTCGATGCGGCCAGCGTGGTGCAGGGTGCCGATCTGGTGACGGCGGCGTACCTGATCGGAGAGCTCGATCTGCCGGCCCGCGATCGCGTCATCGACCAGCTCGCGCACGTGGCCGGCGTCGCGGTCGTGGTGGAACCGGGGACCCCGGCGGGATATCGCCGGGTGCTCGCCGCCCGGGACGCCCTGATCGGGGCCGGGCTGCAGGTCCTCGCGCCCTGCCCGCACTCCCGCGGCTGCCCGCTGGCGGGCGGACCGGACTGGTGCCACTTCGCCGCCCGGCTGGAGCGTTCGGCGCTGCACCGGCAGGTCAAGGGTGCCGAGCTGGGGCACGAGGACGAGAAGTTCGCCTACGTCGTCGCCTCCCGGGAGCCGGCGGTCGATCGCTGCCGGGGTCGCGTCCTGCGCCACCCCAGTATTCGCAAGGGCCTGGTCACCCTGGCCGTGTGCACGCGAGACGTCGGCGTGGCCCGAACGGCCGTCAGCAGGAGCCAACCCCTCTACCGGGCGGCCCGTGCCGCGACATGGGGCAGCCCCTGGCCGCCGGCTGACGCAGCACGGTGATGCGGTCCCGACGGCGCCCGGTCGCCGGGTTCCATCAGGTCGACGCCGGTACGGCGGAACTCCTCGCGGACGCCGACCGGCCCGGTTGCTGGGTGCTGCTCGTGGACGGGACGCCGCAGTCGCACGTCGACCTCGACGATCCGACGTACCTGGACTTCGAGTACGTCCGGCGGATCGGGCACGCGATCGACTTCGCCGGGCCACCCGGGCTGCCGCTGCGCGTCGTCCACCTCGGGGCGGGTGGGCTGACCCTGGCACGGTACGTCGCGCAGACCCGGCCGGGCTCACGCCAGCGCGCCTTCGACAGCGACGTCGCGCTCATCGATCTGGTCCGGCGCGAACTGCCGTTGCGCCGAACTGCTCGGGTGACG
>JACDAB010000038.1 GCA_013695665.1 Geodermatophilaceae bacterium
CGCCAACAGCACCGCGGCGAAGTCCTCCGGCGACTCCACCGCATCCACCACGTCGAAGGCGCCGAAATCCGGCAGCGATTCGACGTCGGCCGGCAAGCGCAGCCAGGCGCCGGCAGCCACTTCCTAGCCCAGTCCCTCGTCGTCCACAGCCGAGCGGCGTTGTCCACAATCGCTGACGACACCGCCCGCAGGACCGCAATGACCTCCTAGCCTCGCCCGATCACAGTGGTGTACGCCGGAGGACAGATGTTGCGAAGACTCGACCGCATCCAGCTCGTTGCCTGGCGGTGGATGCGGTGGGGCCGCCGGCTACTTGCTCTCGGACTTCTCGGCACCGCCGCCGTGATCGCGACCGGCGACGGCGGCAGCGTCGTTGCAGGCGAACCGAGCCTCGACGTGCTCGTCGCCAGCCGGGAACTGGCAGCCGGCAGCGTCCTCGTGGCCGGGGATGTCCTCACCCGGGAATGGCCGAAACGGCTCGCCGCGGCCGGCGCGCTCACGCCCCAGGACGACCCCGTCGGGCGGCTGCTGGCGGGAGCGATCCGAGCAGGTGAGGTGGTCACCGACGTCCGGCTGCTCGGCCCCGGCCTCATCGACGCGCTTGACCACGGCCTGCGCGCCGTTCCCGTCCGGTTGACCGACGCCGGGGTAGGCGCGCTCCTGCGGGCCGGTGACCGGATCGACCTGTATGCGATCAACACGGGCGTGGACACCGGGCAGAGCTCCCTCGTCGCGGCGTACGCACTCGTCCTGGCCGTTCCCGCGCAGCAGGACAGGGTTGTTCCGGAGGGCGGCATCGTCGTTGTCGCGGTCCCGGACCAGACCGCGATCGACCTCGTCGAAGCGGCTTACACCCAGGCGATCGCAGCTACGCTGGCGCCGCCATGACGGGCTGACAGCGCCTGTCGAGCCAGCCATGGAGGAAGAATGCTCAAGGGCTTCAAGGATTTCCTGCTGCGCGGAAATGTCGTCGACCTCGCCGTCGCCGTCGTCATCGGAGTTGCTTTCGCGGCCCTCGTCGCCAGCTTCACCGCTTCCTTCCTTGAGCCGCTGATCGGCCTGGTTGCCGGCGGTGGCGTGGACGGCGGAACCTTCACCGTCAACGAGCAGGTATTCGACTGGGGCTCCTTCGTCAACGCCGTGATCACGTTCGTGCTGACCGCCGCGGTCATCTACTTCCTCCTCGTCGTGCCGATGAAGAGGCTGCAGGAGCGCCGCCAGCGGGGCCAGGAAGCCGGTCCCGCGGGCCCGACCGACGTCGAACTGCTGGCCGAGATCCGCGACCTGCTCGCCGCGCAGCGCAATACGTCGCCGCAGGCCGACAGCAACACCTTCTAACCGGACGGAGAGTTCAGTTCACTCCTCGTGGTGCGGAGGGCGATCCCGCAGGTAGCGCTCCTCGTCCGCCTCCGGGTGCTCCGGCAGCTCACCCCACCCTTCGCCGGTCTCGTCTTCCGCCGAACGGGGCAGGACCGGCTCCGAGTCGAGGGCGGTGGTCGGTGGCGGATCGATCCGGTCGGACATGCTGACCATCATGACCGCCCGCAGCTGGCCACGTACCTTCAACGACCGGCTCACCCAGCCGCTACCCGGTCCGCGCGAGTTCGTCAGGCTGTCCCGTCAGGGGGGGTTCCGCGGGCGCGAGCACCCCGAACGCCAGGCCGCCGACGTGCCACGGGTCACCCAGCCGCTGCCGGCCCTGGGGCCGGAGCAGACCAGCATCACCTGGGTCGGCCATGCCAGCTACCTCATCCGGACCGGCGGACGGACGGTGCTCGCCGATCCGGTGTGGTCGGAGTCGATTCCCGGCCGGATCCAGCGGCTGACCCCACCTGGCATCGACTGGGCGGACGTGCCCCCGGTGGACGCGGTCCTGATCAGCCACAACCACTACGACCACCTGGACTCCCCCACGGTCACGCGGTTGCCGCGCGAGACCCCGCTGCTGGTTCCCGCGGCACTGGCCAGGTGGTTCACCCGGCGCGGCTTCACAGCGGTCACCGAGCTCGACTGGTGGGAGCACGCCACGGTCGGCGGCATCCGTTTCGAGTTCGTGCCGTCGCACCATTGGAGCCGGCGCGGCTTGCTCGACCTCAACCGCACCCTCTGGGGCGGCTGGATCATCCGGGCGCCGGGCGGACCACTCCTGTACTTCGCCGGCGATTCGGCCTACGGCGAACGGTTCGCCGCCATCGGCGCACGACATCCCGGCATCGACCTGGCCATGATGCCGATCGGCGCCTACGCGCCGCGCTGGTTCATGGGCAGCGCGCACCAGGATCCCGCCGAGGCGGTGCAGGCCACCCTCGACGTCGGCGCAACCCGGATGGCATGGATGCACTGGGGGACCTTCGTGCTGACCCAGGAGCCGATGACCGAACCGGCCCGGCTGGCCCGGGAAGCCTGGGTGCGCACCGGCCGGCCACCCGAGCACCTGTGGGACCTGGCCATCGGCGAGTCGCGAATCCTCTGACGGCCCGGACGGGACCGGTGCCCACACCTGGGTGAGCGCCGGAGGGCAGGTGGTTCGATGTGCTCGTGCCCACAATCGCCGTTGGCCTGGCCCCGCTGCCTCCGGCCGATGTCGTGGCGGTCGCCCGAGGCGGCACGCAGGTGCGCCTCACCGACGAAGCGATCGCTTCGATGAGTGCCTCGCGCGCCCACATCGAGGAACTCGCCGCGAGCAGCACCCCGGCCTACGGCGTTTCCACAGGTTTCGGTGCCCTCGCCAATCGGCACATCCCGCCGCCCCTTCGGGCCGCGCTGCAGCGCTCCCTGATCCGCTCCCACGCCGCCAGCGCCGGGGACGACGTGGCGCGGGAGGTGGTACGGGCCCTCATGGTCCTGCGACTGCGCACCCTGGCCACGGGACGCACCGGGGTGCACCCGCAGACCGCCCAGACACTCGCGGCGCTCATCAACGCCGGTATCACACCGGTCGTGCGCGAATACGGATCGCTGGGCTGCTCCGGCGACCTGGCGCCCCTGTCACACGTCGCGCTTGCCCTGATCGGTGAAGGAGACGTCCGCGACAGCGAGGACGTACGCCATAGCGCCGCCGCCGCTCTCGACGCGGCCGGCATCCGGCCGGTCGAACTGGCCGCCAAGGAAGGCCTTGCGCTGATCAACGGCACCGACGGCATGTTGGGCATGCTGATCCTCGCCTGCCACGACCTGACCCGATTGCTCCGGGTCGCCGACCTTGCCGCCTCGATGAGCGTCGAGGCGCTGCTAGGCACCGACCGGGTCTTCGGTGCCGACCTGCTGGGGCTGCGACGGCAACCCGGCCAGCAGGCCGCCGCGTCGAACATGCGCAGGCTGCTCGCCCACTCGCCGATCGTGGACAGCCACCGCGGACCGGACTGCACGCTCGTCCAGGACGCCTACTCGCTGCGCTGCGCGCCGCAGGTGGCCGGCGCCACGCGGGACACGGTGGCCTATGCGCTGTCCGTCGCCGCGAACGAGCTCGACAGCGTCATCGACAACCCGGCGGTGCTGCCCGACGGCCGGGTCGAGTCCAACGGCAACTTCCATGGCGCCCCGGTCGGCTACGTGCTGGACTTCCTGGCGATCGCCGCCGCCGACGTGGCGAGCATCTCCGAGCGCCGTACCGACCGGATGCTCGACGTACACCGCTCCAACGGGTTGCCACCGTTCCTGGCTGCCGATCCTGGCGTGGACTCCGGCCACATGATCGCGCACTACACGCAGGCGGCGATCGTGAGCGACCTCAAGCGGCTCGCCGTACCGGCCTCGGTCGATTCCATCCCGACCTCGGCGATGCAGGAGGACCACGTCTCGATGGGCTGGGCTGCCGGGTGCAAGTTGCGCAAGGCTGTCGACGGGCTGCGGCTGGTGCTGGCGATCGAGGTGCTGACCGCCGCCCGCGCCCTGGACCTGCGGACCCCGCTGCTGCCCGGCCCGGCGACGGGTGCCATCGTCGCGGCGCTGCGAAAGACCGTCCCAACCGTGGGACCCGACCGTTGGCTTGCACCGGAAATCGACGCCGCCGTGGTGGCCGTCGCTGACGGGACGCTGCTGAGCGCCGCCGAGTCCGTGACCGGGCCACTGGCCTGAGGGG
This sequence comes from Geodermatophilaceae bacterium, assembly GCA_013695665.1. Taxonomy (GTDB): domain Bacteria; phylum Actinomycetota; class Actinomycetes; order Mycobacteriales; family Geodermatophilaceae; genus JACCTY01. Next base: position 4,082 of record JACDAB010000038.1, read on the forward strand.
GATCCCAATGTCCGAACAGCGGGTGTCCGAGCCGCGAACCGTCCGCGCTGCCCGTGGACCCGACCTGCGCTGCCAGGGCTGGCCGCAGGAGGCGGCGCTGCGGATGCTGGAGAACAACCTCGATCCGGACGTGGCCGAGCGGCCCGACGATCTCGTCGTCTACGGCGGAACCGGCCGGGCCGCCCGCAGCTGGAGTGCGTACGACGCCATCGTCGGTTCGTTGACCGCGCTGAAGGCCGACGAGACATTGCTCGTCCAGTCGGGCAAGCCGGTCGGCGTGTTCCGCACCCACGAGTGGGCGCCGCGGGTCCTCATCGCGAACTCCAACCTCGTGCCGGACTGGGCCAACTGGCCCGAATTCAGACGGCTCGAGCAGGCGGGGCTCACGATGTACGGCCAGATGACCGCCGGTTCCTGGATATACATCGGAACGCAGGGGATCCTGCAGGGCACCTACGAGACGTTCGCCGCTGTCGCCGCCAAGCGGTTCAACGGAACGTTGGCGGGCACCCTGACGCTGACCGCGGGCTGCGGCGGCATGGGCGGCGCGCAGCCACTGGCCGTCACCATGAACGGCGGCGCGGTCATCGTCGTCGACATCGACCCGGTCCGGTTGCGTCGCCGGGTCGCGGGTCGCTACCTCGACACCGTCGCCGAGGACCTCGACGACGCCGTGCGGCAGGCGGTCAGCGCCAGGGAGGAGCGTCGGGCACTGTCGGTGGGGGGCGTCGGCAACGCCGCCGTCCTCTTCCCGCGTCTGCTCCGGATGGGCGTGCCGATCGACATCGTCACCGATCAGACCTCGGCGCACGACCCCCTCTCCTACATCCCCGAGGACATCGACCTGTCCGACGCCGAGGACTACGCCGCGAAGAAGCCGGAGGAGTTCACTGACCGGGCCCGCGCCTCGATGGTGCGGCACGTGGAGGCGATGGTGGGTTTCATGGACGCCGGCGCCGAGGTGTTCGACTACGGCAACTCGATCCGGGGTGAAGCAGCCCTGGGTGGCTATGACCGCGCGTTCAGCTTTCCCGGCTTCGTCCCGGCGTACATCCGCCCGCTGTTCTGCGAGGGCAGGGGTCCGTTCCGGTGGGCAGCCCTGTCCGGTGACCCGGCCGACATCGCCGCCACCGACCGGGCGATCCTCGAGATGTTCCCCGACAACGAGCCGCTGGCCCGCTGGATCGCGTTGGCCGGTGAGCGCGTCGCGTTCCAGGGCCTGCCCGCACGCATCTGCTGGCTCGGGTACGGCGAGCGCGACGTTGCAGGCGTGCGGTTCAACGACATGGTGGCCTCCGGCGCCGTCACCGCCCCCATCGTGATCGGCCGCGACCACCTGGACTGTGGCTCGGTCGCCTCGCCGTACCGGGAGACCGAGGCGATGGCGGACGGATCGGACGCGATCGCGGACTGGCCCCTGCTGAATGCCATGGTCAACGTCGCCAGCGGTGCCTCGTGGGTCTCGGTCCACCACGGCGGCGGGGTCGGTATCGGCCGGTCCATCCACGCGGGGCAGGTCTGCGTGGCCGACGGGACGGCCCTCGCGGGGCAGAAGATCGAGCGGGTCCTCACCAACGATCCCGGGATGGGCGTGATCCGGCACGTGGACGCGGGCTACGACCGGGCCGACGAGGTGGCCGAGGAACGCGGCGTGCACATCCCCATGCGCCCGTGAGTTTCCACCGCCGACGCACTCCTCGCCGCGGAGGCGGCATGAGTACCGCCGACGCACTCCTCGCCGCGGAGGCGGCATGACTTTCGACAGCATGTGGGCCGACCTGCTGCCGGTCGGCCGGCTCGGTAACGGGGGGTACCAGCGCTTCGCCTGGACGGCTGCGGACATGGCCTGCCGGGAGTGGTTCCGCGCGTCGGCGGCGGCGCGCGGGATGGATGTGGAAGCCGACCGCAACGGCAACCTGTGGGCCTGGCTCGGACCACCCGGACCCGACTCCTTCGTCACCGGAAGCCATCTCGACTCCGTTCCGGGCGGCGGCGCGTACGACGGTCCGCTCGGCGTCGTGTCCGGTTTCGCCGCGATCGACGCGCTCCGGGAACGCGGATGTACGCCGACCCGACCGATCGCAGTGGTTGCCTTCACCGACGAGGAGGGCGCCCGGTTCGGCGTGGCCTGCCTCGGTTCGCGGCTGTCCACGGGCGCGGCCGACCCGGCCCGGACACTCGCGTTGACCGACGAGGACGGAACGCGACTGGACGAGGCGATGCGGGCGCAGGGCCACGATCCCGCCCATGCCGGCGCCGACTCTGAAGCACTGCAACGGATCGGGGTCTTCGTCGAGCTGCACGTCGAGCAGGGCCGTGCCCTCGTGGAGCTGGGCGCCCCGATCGGGCTCGCGACGGCGATCTGGCCGCACGGCCGCTGGCGCTACGACTTCACCGGCGAGGGGAACCACGCCGGTACGACGGCGCTCACCGACCGGCGCGACCCGATGCTCAGCTACGCGATGACCGTGCTCGCCGCCCGGAAGCAGGCCCGGCTCGCCGGCGCGCTGGCGACGTTCGGGAAGGTGGCCGTCGATCCGGGCGGGACGAATGCGATCGCCGCCGGGGTGACCGCGTGGCTGGACAGCCGGGCGCCGGACGAGGCCACCCTGGCCGACCTGGTCGCCGTGATCGCCGCCCAGGCAACGGAGCGGGCCGGCCGGGACGGCGTGCAGCTGAGCGTGACCGCAGAGTCGGTGACACCACTCGTCGACTTCCCGGCCGGCGAGTTGGACTGGGCCGCGACCGCACTGGGCAACCCGCCGCGGTTGGCGACCGGCGCCGGCCACGACGCGGGCGTGCTCGCCACGGCCGGCGTCCCGACCGCGATGGTCTTCGTACGGAACCCGACCGGGGTGTCACACTCCCCCGCCGAGCACGCCGAGCAGGACGACTGCCGGTCCGGCGTTGCCGCGTTGACCGAGCTCATGGTGCGGTACGCGTGTTGAGTTCGTCATGGTGGTGCGAGCAGGCGTGGCTGTGGCCGGGCCGGGTCGCGGATCGTGTCCGGCTCGACGTGACCGACGGCACCTTCACCGCGATCACCGAGGAGAGCGAAGCCGGCGACGCGCACCGCCTGGCCGGGTTCGTCCTGCCCGGCCTGGCCAACACCCACTCGCACGCCTTCCATCGCGCGCTGCGAGGCCGCAGCCACCAGGGAGGGGGCTCGTTCTGGTCCTGGCGCGAAACCATGTACGCCGTCGCCGCCCGCCTGGACCCCGACAGTTACCTGGCGCTGGCCCGCGCGGTGTACGCCGAGATGGCGCTGGCCGGCATCACCTGCGTCGGCGAGTTCCACTACCTGCACCACGGGCCAGGCGGCACGCCGTACAACGAACCGAACGTGATGCAAACGGCGCTGGCCGAGGCGGCGGCGGCGGCCGGCATCCGGATCACCCTGCTGGACACCTGCTACCTGACCGGAGGCATCGGCGCGCCGCTTGACGACGTGCAGCGGCGCTTCTCCGACGGCGACGCCGACCGCTGGGCGGAACGCGCCCTGTCCCGGGCCGGGGGGCCGCACGTCCGGCTCGGCTTCGCGGCGCACTCGGTCCGGGCCGTCCCGGCCGACCAGCTGGCCACGGTGGCCGCGATGAGGCCGCAGGATCCGATGCACGTCCACGTGTCCGAACAGCCGGCGGAGAACGCGGCCTGCCTGGCCGCCTACGGACGCACGCCGGCGGCACTGCTGGTCGAGCACCACGTCCTGCGCCACGGCGCGACGGCCGTGCACGCCACGCACCTCAGCGACTCCGACATCGACCTGCTCGGGGACCGCGGCATCGATGTCTGCTTCTGCCCCACCACCGAACGCGATCTCGCCGACGGCATCGGTCCGGCCAAGCGGCTCAACCAGGCCGGTTGCGGGATCAGCGTCGGCAGTGACGGGCACGCGGTCATCGACCTCTTCGAGGAGGTCCGCGCCCTGGAGATGCACGAGCGGCTGGCAACGGGTGAGCGGGGGCGATTCGATCCGGAGGCCCTGCTCGACATGGCACTGACGCAAGGCCACTGGGCGCTCGGCTGGGCCGGCGCCGGGCAGCTGCGGGTGGGTGCCCCGGCCGACCTGGTGGCGATCGGACTGGATTCGGTGCGCACAGCGGGCGGCGCCGACCCGGCGGCGACCGCCGTGTTCGCCGCGACCGCCGCCGACGTCACCGACGTCGTGGTGGGTGGTCACCCCGTCGTACGGGAGAGTGTCCACCTGCGGGTGCCCGACGTCGGACACGCGCTCAGTGAGGCGATCGGAGCGCTGTATGGCTAGCACGGCCTTGACCGGGATCGGCCTGCTCGTGACGCACGACGCCGAGTACGCAGAACTGCACGACGCAGCTCTGGTCATCGATGACGGACTCATCGCCTGGGTCGGGCCGGCCGCCCAGGTCCCCGATGCCGACGCCGCACGTGACCTCGACGGGCGCTGCGTGATCCCGGGTTTCGTCGACAGCCACACGCATCTGGTGTTCGCCGGCGACCGCAGCCCGGAGTTCGCAGCCCGGATGGCCGGCCAGCCGTACACCGCCGGCGGGATCATGAGCACGGTGGTCGCCACCCGGGCCGCCTCGGATCAGCAGCTGACCGCGCACGCCGGGGCATTGCTCGCGGAGATGCTCGCGGCCGGCACGACGACAACCGAGATCAAGACCGGCTACGGGCTGTCCACCGTGGACGAGGAACGCTCGGCGCAGGCCGCGCACCGGCTGAGCGACGAGGTGACTTTCCTGGGGGCGCACGTCGTACCGGCCGAGTACGCCGAGCGGCCGGACGAGTACGTCGACCTCGTCACCGGACCGATGCTGGCCGCCTGCGCGCCGTACTGCCGGTGGATCGACGTGTTCTGCGATGCCGGCGCCTTCGACGCCGACCAGGCTCGCACGGTGCTCCAGGCGGGGCGGGCCGCCGG
>JACDAB010000055.1 GCA_013695665.1 Geodermatophilaceae bacterium
ACGGCGGACGGCGAACGTAGGTGGACTCGGAGTCCCAATCGAACACGTCGCCGGCGGGGGTCGGCAGCGACTGCCAGCGCTCGTCCCCGGCGTACACGTCGGCGTAGTCCTTGGTGAACATCTCCGCACCGATCGAGGAGGCGACCACCTCGGAGATCTCGCGTCCGCTGGGCCAGATGTCACGCAGGAAGACATCGGAACCGTCGGGGTCCTGTCCGAGCGGCTCCGTGGTCAAGTCGATGTCCATCGACCCGGCCAGCGCATAGGCCACGACCAGCGGCGGGGAGGCGAGGTAGTTCATCTTCACGTCCGGATTGATCCGACCCTCGAAGTTCCGGTTGCCCGACAGCACCGACACGACCGCGAGGTCCGCCTCGTTCACCGCCGCGGACACCGGCTCGGGCAGCGGACCGGAGTTGCCGATGCACGTCGTACAGCCGTATCCGACGAGGTGGAAGCCGAGCTTCTCGAGGTAGGGGATCAGCCCGGCCCGCTCGAAGTAGTCCATGACCACCTTGGATCCGGGGGCCAGGCTCGTCTTGACCCACGGCCGGCTCGTCAACCCCCGCTCGACGGCGTTTCTCGCCAGCAGCGCCGCGCCGATCATCACCTGCGGGTTGGAGGTGTTCGTGCACGACGTGATCGAGGCGATCACCACCGAGCCGTGGTCGACCTCGGTCTCGGTGCCGTCCTCCATCGTCACCGGCGTCGGACGCCGGGGTCGGTCGGTTCGCGTGGTCCGGTCCGGCTCGACCGGCTGGCCCGCGGCCCCGTTGCCCGAGTCCGTCGACGGCGGGTCGCTGGCCGGGAAGGACTCCGCCGAGGCCTCGTCGACCTCCGAGACCAGGCCGTCGTCGTCCTCACCCTGCACGTAGTCACCGAGGACGGATCGAAACCCGCTCTTGGCATCGCTCAGCGGAACCCGGTCCTGCGGCCGCTTCGGTCCGGCGATGGACGGCACGACGGTGCCGAGGTCCAGTTCGGCGTACTCGGAGTACGCCGCTTCGATCGACGGGTCGTGCCACAGGCCCTGCTCCTTGCAGTACGCCTCGACGAGAGCCAGCCGGTCCGGGCTGCGGCCGGTGAGGCGCAGGTAGTCGATCGTCTCGGAGTCGATGGGGAAGATCGCACACGTGGAGCCGAACTCCGGGCTCATGTTGCCGATCGTGGCGCGGTTGGCCAGCGGCACAGCGGCCACGCCGTCGCCATAGAACTCGACGAACTTCCCGACCACACCGTGCTGGCGCAGCATCTCGGTGATCGTCAGGACCAGGTCTGTCGCTGTTGCGCCCTCCGGCAACGAGCCGGTCAGCTTGAACCCGACGACACGGGGGATGAGCATCGACACCGGCTGGCCGAGCATGGCCGCCTCGGCCTCGATGCCGCCGACGCCCCAGCCCAGAACGCCCAGCCCGTTGACCATCGTGGTGTGTGAATCGGTGCCGACGCACGTGTCGGGGTAGGCCTGACCGTCGCGCTCGAAGATGACGCGGGCGAGGTGTTCGATGTTGACCTGGTGCACGATGCCGGTGCCGGGCGGCACCACCTTGAACTCGTTGAAGGCGCTCTGGCCCCACCGCAGGAACTGGTAGCGCTCGACGTTGCGCTCGTACTCGAGGTCGACGTTGCGCTCGAAGGCGTCCGCGCGACCGAACACGTCAGCGATCACCGAGTGGTCGATGACCAGTTCGGCCGGGGCCAACGGGTTGATCCTGGCTGCGTCCCCGCCCAGCTCGACCATCGCCTCGCGCATGGTGGCGAGGTCGACGACACACGGAACGCCGGTGAAGTCCTGCATGATCACGCGAGCCGGGGTGAACTGGATCTCCCGGCTCGGCTGCGCCTGCGGGTCCCAGCTGCCGAGCGCTCGGATGTGGTCGGCGGTGATGTTGGCGCCGTCCTCGGTACGCAGCTGGTTCTCCAGGAGAACTTTCAGACTGTAAGGAAGCCGATCGGCACCGTCCACCGAGGCCAATCGCAGGATCTCGTACGACGATTCGCCCACTTTCAGCTGTCCGCGAGCACCGAAACTGTCCTGGCGGTCAATCACCTGACGATCTCCTCTCCGCGACTTCGTGAGGTCATCCTCGCGCATCGATGACCGGTCGTTCATCGGTGGTCGGTGAGGCTGCTTCGGTTTACACATTCGTGCCATGACGCCGTCCTACGCTTGTAGCCTTTATGCTACGAGCGTGTCGGACATTGCTTCGCGAGAGCTGCGCAACAACACCGCGGACGTGCTGCGTCGGGTGGAGGCCGGTGAGGTACTCGTGGTGACCGTGGATCGGCGTCCCGTCGCGGCGCTGGTTCCGCTCGGACGGCGGCGGCGCTGGGTGGCCGCGGACGAGGTCTGGGCCCGGATCGGTGCACGGCATGCCGACCGCGCGCTCAGCGCCGATCTCGACGACGTGCTCGGCCAGCGGATCGACGAGCTGTGAACGTCCTGCTTGACACGTCGGTGTTCATCGCTCGCGAAACCGCCAGGCCGATCGAGCCTCTCCCGGCGGGCACTCGTACCGCCGTGTCGGTCATGACAGTCGCGGAGCTGCGTATCGGCGTACTGGTGGCCGCGGACCCGACGACGCGCGCGGCGCGACTGAGAACGCTGGAGTCGGCGACCAGGGATCACGACCCCCTTCCCGTCGATGACGCAGTTGCCGAGCACTTCGCTCGGCTGGTGGCACAGCTGCGAGATGTCGGCCGCAATCCGAGGGTGATCGACACTCTGATCGCAGCCACGGCTATCGCGCACGGTGCCGCCGTCGCGACCCAGGATGCGGATTTCGACGATCTTCCTGGCGTCGAGGTGGTACGCGTCTAGATCGCTGTCTCCGTCTGGCGGTGCGCCCTTCTGGTCACGTTCACCGGCGGGTCAACGGCTCGTCACCGCAAGTCGCGACGCTGGTGGCTCAGACCTACCCGAGCGAAGGGCTGACCATGACCGAGCAAGGCAAGAGCACGACCGAGCAAGGCAAGAGCACGACCGAGCAGGGCAAGAGCACGACCGAGTGGAACCGCCGCAGTTTCCTCGGAGCAATGGGCGGGGTGGCCGGACTGGCCGCGCTCGCCCAGGTCCCGCTCGCCAGGGGCGCTCTCGCCTCACCGGCACCGGCCTCAGGTGACTACCCGTTCAGCCTCGGGGTCGCATCGGGTGATCCAGCCCCCGACGGGTTCGTGCTCTGGACCCGACTCGCCCCCAACCCGTTGGCTCCCCGCGGAGGAGGCATGCCGCCGTGGGCGGTGGCCGTCGACTACCAGATCGCGACCAACGAGGCCATGACCCAGGTCGTACGGCGGGGGACCGTCGCGGCACTGCCCCAACTCGCGCACTCGGTGCACGTCGAGCCGACAGGTCTGCTCCCTGACCGCGAGTACTGGTACCGGTTCCGCTACGGCGAGGACCTGTCGCCGGTCGGCCGGACCAGGACGACCCCGGCGTACGGCGGGAAGGTTTCGCAGCTCTCCTTTGCCTTCGCCTCCTGCCAGGCCTGGTCCAACGGCTTCTACTCCGCCTACCGCCATCTCGCCGAGGAGGATCTCGACCTCGTCGTGCACCTGGGCGACTACGTCTATGAGGGCGGCGTCCCCGCCGACGGCGGGTTGCGGCAGACACCGGTTCCGCGGCAACTCCGTCCGACCTGTCGTGGCCTGGACCGCTGGCGGCTGCAGTACGCGCTGTACAAGACCGACCCCGACCTGCAGCGGGCGCACGCCAGGTTCCCGTGGATCGTCACCTGGGACGACCACGAGGTGCTGAACGACTACGCCTCGGAGACCTCGCAGTACCAGGAGGACATCTCCGTCCTCCGGGCGAACGCCTACCAGGCGTACTACGAGCACCAGCCGCTGCGCCGGAGCGCCATACCCGGGCCCGAGGAGATGCGTCTGTACCGGCGGCTGCACTACGGCGACCTCGCCCAGTTCGACGTCCTGGACGGCCGGCAGTACCGCAGCGTCCCGCCCTGCGGCTGGGGCGAGGCGCCGGCCTGCGCTGCCGCATACAGCCCGTCGGTGACGATGCTCGGGCAGCCGCAGGAGCAGTGGCTGCTCGACGGGCTCGCGACCTCCGATGCCCGCTGGAACGTGCTCGCCAACAACGTGATGATGGGCCGCCTCGACCATGACGGGCCGGCCGGCGACATCCTGTGGCACGACGCGTGGGACGGGTTCCCGGCAGCTCGGAACCGGATAACCGACCAGTTCGTGAACGCCGAGGTCCGCAACCCGGTCATCATCACCGGCGACTGGCACTCGACGTTCGTGAATGACATCAAGCGCGACTTCGACCGCCCCCGCTCACCGGTCGTGGCCACCGAGTTCGTCGGCACCTCCATCTCCACGAACGGTGACGACATCGTGTACGGCCCGTACTACGGGCCGATGATCAAGTTCAACCCGCACATCCGCTTCTTCGACGGGGACCGCCGCGGCTACGTCCGCTGCACGGTCGAGCAGAACCAGTGGCGCACCGACCTGCGGATGGTCGAGACCGTGAGCCGACCCAACTCACCTGCGTACACCTTCGCGTCGTTCGTGGTCGAGGACGGCAGGCCCGGAGCCCAGCAGATCTAGGGCGCCGGCCGCGGGTTCGCGGTGAGGAAGCCGCGGACGACATCGTCCAACGACGTCGGCGGGATGCCATACCTGGCGGACAGTTCGGTCATGTCGATGGGCGAGTCGTAGGTGTCGGTCACGGCCAGGAGCTGACTCATCATGTCGGGCAGGCCGGGGACCGGCTGGCCGGCCTCGACGGTCCGCACCAGTAGTTCCCGGTCCAGCTGCTGCTCGAACGCCGCGACGACGTCGCGCCAGGACACCGGCTGCGCACCCCCGATGATGAGTGTCTGTCCTTCCGCCTCGGGTCGTGCGATCGCCGCCACGGCGTACGCCGCGACGTCGACTGCCGCCACCATCGAGTGCTGCCGAGTGCCGCTGCCGACAATCGTCACCGGCTGACCGCTCAGCGCCGGACCACCGACGACGGCGGGGACCCATACGTCCATGAAGAGGTTCGGGGACAGCACGGTCCACGCCATGCCGCTGCCGCGAACCAGCGCCTCGGTTTCCCCCTTGGCCCGCATGAACTCATCCGGGCTGCCAGGATCGGCGCCCAGGGCGGAGATGAACAGGAAGCGGCGGACGCCCGCCGCGGATGCTGCTGCCACGAGGTTGCGGTTCCCGACTCGATCCACTGACTCGACGGTGTCCTCGTCGCCACGCAGCACCGAGTTGGCGGTGGTGACGACGGCGTCGACCCCGGAGCAGGCCTCCTCCAGTGAGGCGGGGTCCTTGAGGTCACCGGTCACCGTCTGCGCGCCCGGTGCGGCGAGCGCGTCGAGGGAGGAGCCGGCCCTGGTCAGGATCCGGACCGGCTCACCGAGCTCGAGCAGCCGATGTGCGATCAGGCCGCCGAGATACCCGGTTGCGCCCACCACGAGAATCATCGGGCCTCCTTCGTTGCGTGACGTCCGAGCAAGGGTGACATAGGCTTCACGCCTGCTCGGGCGCCGCGACCTATCCTTCTATGGTGGGCACCGGCGACGCGATCACCGTTCTGACCGGCGCCGGCATTTCCACGGAGAGCGGCATCCCGGACTTCCGCGGCCCGAACGGCGTATGGACCCGCAATCCGGCCGCCCAGCAGATGTTCACGTTGCAGAACTACCGCGCCGATCCCGACCTGCGCCGCCGGTCCTGGCAGAACCGGCGGGTCCATGCGGCGTGGACCGCCGAGCCCAACGCAGGGCACTTCGCCCTGGTGGACCTGGAGCGGGCAGGTCGGCTGCGGGCGCTCGTCACCCAGAACATCGACGGCCTGCACCAGCGGGCGGGATCGCAGTCGGTGATCGAACTACACGGGACGCTGTACGGCGTCGAGTGCCTCGGCTGCGACGACCGGACCGAGATGTCCGCGGCGCTGGCCCGGGTCGAGGCGGGGGAGGAGGACCCGCCGTGCCTGCGCTGCGGGGGCATCCTGAAGTCGGCGACCATCTCCTTCGGGCAGCACCTGGACACCGCAGTCCTCCGACGCGCACAGGAGGCGGCCCGGGACTGCACGGAGTTCTTCGCGATCGGCACGTCCCTGACCGTTCAGCCGGCGGCCGGGCTCGCCCGGCTGGCGGCGCGGCACGGCGCGCGGTTGGTCATCGTCAACGCCGAGCCGACGCCGTACGACGACCTGGCCGCCGCTGTCATCCGGGAGCCGATCGGCGCCGTACTGCCCGACCTGCTTGCGGGGTGATCGACAGCGGGGTTTGACTAGCCTGGCAGCCCGGCTGCGGCACCGACACCACGCCTTCGAGGAGCATCGATGCGAATTCCGTTCAGCTCTGGCGACTTCCTGCACCGCGCGGCCGCCGTCTACCCCGACCGGATCGGGATCATCGACGAGCCGGACCAGCCGGCCAAGTCGCTGGACGCGGTGACCTACGGCGAGGCCGCCCGGCGGGCTCGCGCCCTGCAGGCCGGGCTCGACGAGCTGGGAATCGCCGAGGGGGAGCGGGTGGCGATCGTCAGCCACAATGCCGCCCGCGTCTGGGAGATGCTGCACGCGGTGCCGTCCTCCGGCCGGATCCTGGTGCCGATCAATTTCCGGCTCCGCCCCGACGAGGTGACGTTCATTGTCAACCACTGCGGTGCCAAGGTCCTCGTCGTCGACCCGGAACTCGAGGAGTCCTTGGCCGGAATCACCACCGAGCACCGTTTCGTGGCCGGGGCGGAATCCGACGACGCCCTGCTGCGCTTCGACGTCGAGCCGCGGCCGTGGGCGGAGCCGGACGAGGACGCCACGGCGACCATCAACTACACCAGCGGTACGACGGCCAGCCCCAAGGGAGTGCAGTCCACCCACCGCAACATCTGGGTGAACGCGGTGACCTTCGCCATGCACACGGCGATCACCGACCGCGATGTCTACATGCACACCCTGCCGATGTTCCACTGCAACGGCTGGGGCATGCCCTTCGCCACGACCGGGCTCGGAGCCAAGCAGGTGGTGATCCGCAAGATCGACGGGGCGGAGATCCTGCGGCGCGTCGACGAGCACGGCGTGACGCTCATGTGCGGCGCGCCGACGGTCTGGAACATGGTTCTGGATGCCGCCCAGACCTGGGAGGGCGAGATCCCTGGCCGGGGCACCGTCCGCATCGTCGTCGCCGGTGCTGCACCGCCGAGCCGCACGATCGCAAGGATCGAATCCGAGCTGGGGTGGGAGTTCATCCAGATCTACGGACTCACCGAGACCGCACCGCTGCTGACGATCAACCGGGGCCGCGCCGAGTGGGACGACCTCGAACCCGAGGAGCGGGCGGCCAAGCTGTCGCGGGCGGGTAGTGGGGCGGTCGGCGTACGGATGAGGACCGCGGACAGTGGCGAGGTGCTCGTGCAGTCGAATGTGGTGATGCAGGGGTACTGGCAGAACCCGGACGCCTCCGCCGAGGCGCTGGAGGGCGGCTGGTTCCACACCGGCGACGGCGGCAGCATCGATGACGGCTACCTGACCATCTCCGACCGCAAGAAGGACGTCATCATCACCGGCGGCGAGAACGTCTCCTCGATCGAGGTCGAGGACGTGATCTTCGGTCATCCGGCGGTCGCCGAAGTGGCGGTCATCGGCGTTCCTGACGAGCGATGGGGTGAGACGGTCAAGGCACTGGTCGTGCTCACCGAGGGACACCACGTCGAGGAGAAGGAGATCATCGCCCACTGCAAAGCCAAGCTGGCCGGCTACAAGGCGCCTACGTCGGTGGAGTTCCGCGACGACCTGAGCCGTACGGCCACCGGCAAGCTGCAGAAATTCAAGCTGCGGGCGCCGTACTGGGAGGGCCGCGACCGCCAGGTCAACTAGCCGGTAGGTCGGGAAGCGGTAGGTCGGGAAGCGGCTCGACGCGGCGCAGGAAGCCTCTGAGATCCAGAAAGGTCGACAGGTGCTCGCGGTGGTCGTCGCAGGCGACCCACTGTTTCTCCCGGCCCGGCGTGTGGAGCCGGGGGTTGTTCCAGAGCAGGGACCAGGAGGCCTCGCGGTGACACCCCTTGGCCGAGCAGGGCACGTCGGTCATGTCAGACAGTGTGCGACCGCGCTCACCACAGGTACCCGGCGACCGGCCGGGGAGGCGCGGGACGTTCCGGGTCGCCGACCAGCTCGAGCAGGTCGCGTTCGAGGATGGTCGTGATCGCTGTCAACGGGACGTCCTGCACGGTGCCCCCGAACGGCGCCTCGACGACAGTGCCGATGCGCTCCAGCATCCGGAACGCGAACGCCACGATCAGTGTGGCGGGGATGACCGTCCACTGGTCGTGGGCCGCCGCAGCGAGGATCGTAAACGGGAACACAGCGACGTAGAGGTGCACGAGGTAGCGGGTGAACACCGCGTAGGTGCGCGGGACCGGCTGCATCGCGATCCGCTCGGCCAACCCCTGTTGGACGGCAATGGCCGCGAGCGCGACCTCCATCTGGAAGTTGTCGAATCCGGCCAGGATGCCGGCTCCGAATGCGGCGAAGATACGCCGGGACTGGCCGGCGAGCAGCACCGTTGCGGGGTTGTCGGCGGTCGCCACCGTCGGGGTCTCCTCGGCAGACAGGTGGGCGGCGAGCTCGCTGCGTCCCATGGCGTCGAGCTGACCGCGCAGCTGCAGGCGCAGTGCCGTGACATACGCCGTCTGGCGACGCGCGACGTCGCGCTGGAACGCGGCGACGGCGACCGGGTCGGCAGCCGTCTTCGCGTCGGTGACAGCGACGACCACCCGGACGAGGGTGCGGCTGGCCCCGAGTATCTGCGCCCACGTCCCGCTGGCCTCCCACCAGCGCTGGTAGGCCGTGTTCACCCGAACCGCGAGCAGGATCGACAGGGCGGTGCCGGTCACCGTGGCCAGCGTGGCCGGCAGGGCGACCTGGTGCACACCGAGCTGGGCGACCAGCAGCCAGGCCACCGCCGAGGAGATCATCCCGAGGACGATCTCGAACCGGGCGTACGGCCACATCGACGCCGGCGTGAACTGATGCTTGACGATCACGTCGGTGGATCGCGTGGCTCGTCCCCCGACGGAGGCCCGGTCACGGCCGGCCGGTGCCCGACGGCGGGGTGCCACGAAGCCTGGCCACGGCCGCCCGGGCGTCCTGGAGATGGAACTCCTCGCCGTACAGGTCGCCCTTCGGCTCCTGATGACCGACGTCGTTGCGCCCGAGGGTGCCGGTGGACACGGCGTCGAACCCGGCGTCGGCGATGATCTGCTCGACCACCGGCACCGCGTCGTCGTGCTCGGTGGCGTAGAAGAGGACGGCACGGTCGGGCCCGGTTCGCCCGGCGGCCGCGGCCTGGAAACCGGCGGTCAGCGTGTTGAATGCCTTGACCCAACTCGCGTCGGGCGCCTTGTCCGCGTTGTGTCTGGCGGCGGAGATCCCGCCGAGGTCGAGCACACCGAACCCGCCGTCGATCCGCCCGAAGTTGTTCGTGGTGTCCACGACGACTCGGCCGGCGAACGCGTCCGGGTGACCCGCCTGGACGATTGCCTCGTCGACCGCCGCCCAGGGTACGGACAGCACGACCACCTCGCCGTGGCGAACTGCTTCGGCCGGCGACCCGGCCGAGACGCCGATGCTGTCGGCTCGGCGTTGCAACGCTGCTGCGTCCCGGCTGAAGCTGAGCAGCACGTCGTGCCCGGCGATGGCGAGCAACCGCGCGAGGTTGCCCCCGATCTTGCCTGCTCCGAGAACTCCGACCTTCAGCCGGTGGCCTCCCGGTGCGGGGCGGGGGCCGGTCACAGGCCCAGCATGTCGATGACGACCCGGGCGACCTCGCGCCCGGAGTACTGCTGCTGACCGGTGACGAGCCTGCCGTCACGTACGGCGAAGGCCTTGAACAGCCCGACCATGATGTAGTTGGCGCCGCGTTCCCGCAACGCGTCCTCGGCCCGCCAGGGCATGATCTCCACGCCGGCAGCCGCGTTGCCGTAGTCCTCCTCCAGGTTGGAGAACCCGGTGACGGTCTTGCCGCTCACCAGATAGGACCCGTCGGACAGCCGGACGTCGACGAGAGCGGCCACCCCGTGGCAGAACGCGGCAGTGACCTTCTCCGCTTCGTAGAAGGCCCGGACGGCACCCTGCACGTCGACGTTGTCGCGGAAGGTGAACATCGGCGACTGCCCGCCGCAGATCAT
Source organism: Geodermatophilaceae bacterium (assembly GCA_013695665.1). Lineage (GTDB taxonomy): Bacteria > Actinomycetota > Actinomycetes > Mycobacteriales > Geodermatophilaceae > JACCTY01. Next base: position 10,156 of record JACDAB010000055.1, read on the forward strand.
CAGCGCGTCGAAATGGGTGTGGTCCAGGTCCGCCAGCCGCGCGGTGTCCTGGAGCAGGCCCATCAGCTCCGGCGTGTTGATGAAGCCCATGCTGACGAGGTCCGTTGCGGACCATTTGGACTCGTCGCGTGGGTCGGACAGCGCGTCGAACTCCACCTCTCCACCGTCGGGGCTGGCGATGGTCACCTGTACACCTCGCTCGGTGAGTTCGTAGTACGGGTGCGTCAGTTCGGCCGCCCAGAATCCGACCGGCCACCCGTTGTTGCTGCTCACCGTCGGATTCGCCACCAGCATCAGCACCCGCTTGGGGCGGCTGGTCACCGTGTCGACCGCCATCCGGTGACCACGGCCGTCGGTCACGATCGTTTCCACGTCACGCATCTCCTGACCTCCTCGATCCTGATGTCATCGAGTCTGCTTGATATCAAGCCGTTAAATCAAGTGTTCTTTGAATGCAACGCAACTTTCCTTGTTCGCCAGGAGCGAACTAGGATCGGACGATGCGTGACCGCCCTGCCGCGCGGACAGCGGCCCGACCTACCTCCGCCGGACGCACCGTTGCCCTCGGCGACACCGTTGACCGCATCGTTGCCGAATGGCAGTCGACGTATCCCGATCTGCCGGTGGCTCCGATAGAGGTCGTCGCGCGGCTCGGTCGGGTCCGAGCCCGACTCGATGAAGAACTCGGCCGGCTGTTCGCGGGGTTCGACCTCACCGCCGCGGACTTCGGCGTCCTGGCGGCGCTGCGCCGCGCCGGTGCGCCGTACACGCTGCTGCAGGGGGACTTGATGGGCCGGCTGGGACTCACCTCGGGAACCGTCAGCGTGCGGTTGGCGCGGCTGGAAGGCAAGGGCGTCGTAGCGCGGCGCCCCAGTCACGAGGATGCTCGCGGCGTGCTCGTCAGTCTCACCGACGCAGGCGCGAGACTTTTCGACCAGATCGCTCCTGCGCACCTCGCCAACGAGGAGCGGCTGCTCTCGGCCCTCACTGAGGCAGAACGTGATCAACTGGCCGGCCTGCTGCGCAAGCTTCTCGTGGCGTTCGAGCACGAGCAGTCGCAGAGCCCGCTGGGCTTCACCGTGGCACCGGCTCATCTCACCAGGCGAGCGCGCACCGCCGTCGGTCTGAGCGATCGAGCCGGTTTGCTGGTCGAGCGCGTCGTCCCCGGGGGAGCGGCCGAGGCGGCCGGGCTGCGGTCCGGGGACGTCCTGGTCAGGGTCGACGCGCAACCGCTGCACTCCTGCGTCGACCTGGCCGAGGCCACCCTCCGCGCCGAGGGAGGCCTGCGGCTGCGCGTACTCAGGGGAGAGGTGGAGCGAGACATCGAGGTCGACGCACACCAGGCGCAACGCCCGTGAGAGTCACCGGGAGGTCGGGCGCCAGGGAAGGCGGCGCAATGCGCCCACGATCAGGCGTCGGGCAGCCACGGGGGGAGCCGCCCGACGCAAAAGGGACGGTACCACCACAAGTTGCCCATTGCGGGTCTCCGAAACGGGTGTGATCGTGGAAGTCCCCGGGGCCGGCTTTACAGCCATCACACGACCGCTGCGGTGTGCTGTTGCGGCGGCAGCGAGCCGACGCCTGCACCGAGGAGAGTTTCGTGAGCGACGCCCCGAACGCAGCCGGTCCCCCCTCGCTGGAGAAGGACTTGCCCCAGCAGCAGACGCCGGCTCGCGACGCCGCGCTGATCGAGCGCACGATGTTCGAGATCAAGCGGGTAATCGTCGGCCAGGACCGGATGATCGAGCGGATGCTGGTCTGCCTGTTGGCCAAGGGACACGTGCTCATCGAAGGAGTGCCGGGCATCGCCAAGACGCTGGCGGTCGAGACGCTGGCGCGAACGGTGGGCGGCAGCTTCGCCAGGCTGCAGTTCACCCCGGACCTGGTCCCGGCTGACATCGTCGGAACCCGGGTGTACCGGCAGGGGTCGGAGAGCTTCGACACCGAACTCGGGCCGGTATTCGCCAATTTCGTGCTGACCGACGAGATCAATCGCGCACCGGCGAAGGTGCAGTCGGCGCTGCTCGAGGTGATGGCCGAGCAGCAGGTCTCACTCGGCGGGCGGACCTATCCGATGCCGCTGCCCTTTCTCGTGCTCGCCACCCAGAACCCGATCGAGTCCGAGGGGGTCTACCCGCTGCCCGAAGCGCAACGGGACCGGTTCCTGATGAAGATCGTCGTGGACTACCCCTCGGCCGAGGAGGAGCGCGAGATCGTCTACCGGATGGGGGTCGACCCGCCGGTCCCGCATCAGGTGCTCGACCCCGACTCCCTGCTCGGCCTGCAGGCCGCGAGCAGCCGGGTGTTCGTCCACCATGCCCTGGTCGACTATGTGGTTCGCGTGGTGGTCGCCACCAGGCGCCCGGCCGAGCACGGCATGGCCGACGTGGCGGGCTGGGTCGCCTACGGGGCCAGCCCCCGCGCCTCGCTCGGCATGATCGCGGCTGCCCGCGCGCTCGCCCTGGTGCGCGGCCGGGACTACGTCCTGCCGCAGGACGTCCTGGACATCGCCCCCGATGTCCTCCGGCACCGTCTGGTGCTCTCCTACGACGCGCTGGCCGACGGCGTACCGCTGGAGCACATCGTCAAGCGGGTGCTGCAGACGATTCCGCTGCCCCAGGTCACCCCCCGGCAGCGCTCCGGCGGTTTCGCGCCCGGTTTCGGCGGGCCGCACGCCCCCGGGCAGCAGACCTCGGGCCAGCCCTACCCGCAGTCCCCGGAGCAGGCCTACCCGCCGCCGCAGGCCGGTAGCCGCCCCGCATGACGGTTCCGACGTCGGCGCCGAGCCGGGCCGGCGGGGGACCGCCGCGGCTCAAGGACGCTCCCTCGGATGTCGTCCTGCGTCGGCTGGAACTGACCGTACGGCGACGGCTGGACGGCCTGCTCCAGGGCAACCACATCGGTCTGGTGCCAGGCCCCGGTTCGGAGGCGGGGGAGTCCCGCGTCTACCACCCCGGCGACGACGTACGCCGGATGGACTGGCCGGTCACCGCCCGCACCACCGTGGCTCACGTACGCGAGACGATCGCCGACCGTGAGCTGGAGGCCTGGGCGGTCCTCGACCTGTCCCCGAGTCTGGACTTCGGTACAGCGGCGTGCGAGAAGCGGGATCTTGCGGTCGCGGGGCTGTCGGCGGTCGTCTACCTCACCACGCATGGCGGCAACCGGATCGGGGCCCTGGTGACCACCGGGCAGCAGGTGGTCCGCATTCCCGCGCGTTCCGGGCGGGCCGCGGCCGACCGGCTGCTCCGAACGGTGATCGAGACACCGCGAGCCGAACAGGGCAGGCGGGGCGACCTGGCCGCGACGCTGGAGATGCTCCGCCGCCCGCCGCGCCGGCGCGGGCTGGCCGTGGTCGTCTCGGATTTCCTCGGGGAACCTACGTGGGAGCGGCCGCTGCGGGCGCTGGCAACGCGGCACGAGGTGCTGGCGATCGAGGTGCTGGACCCGCGTGAGCTGTCCCTGCCGGACGTGGGTCTGCTCAGCCTGGTCGACCCCGAGACCGGCCGGACGATCGAGGTACAGACCGGCAAGAAAGAATTGCGGGAGCGGTTCGCCACTGCCGCCGCGGAGCAGCGTGCGGAGGTCGCCGCCGGGTTGCGGCGCAGCGGTGCAGGGCATCTGCAGTTACGGACCGACCGGGACTGGCTGATGGACATCGTCCGCTACGTCGGCGCCCGGCGCCGGGGCGCATCCGGGGGCGCGCGCCGATGAGCCCAGAGCGAGCGGGCATCGCGGCGAGGGACGAGCCAGTGGTGCGCAGGAGCCGAGCATCGCGGGAGTTGCTCGGCCATGACAAAGCGCACGAGGCGGACAGGCAATGACCTTTCAGGCGCCGATCTGGCTCTTTCTGCTGCTCGCCGTCCTCGCGCTGGTCGCGGTCTACGTCGTGCTGCAGTTGCGCCGGAAGGGATATGCCGCCCGCTTCAGCAACGTCGACCTGCTGGCCAGCATCGCCCCCAAGCGGCCGGGTTGGCGACGGCACGTGGCATTCGGCGTACTGCTGCTGTCGCTGAGCACGCTGACCCTCGCGATGGCCAAGCCCTCCACCGAGGTCCGCGTCCCGAGGGACCGGGCCACCGTCATGCTCGCGATCGACGTGTCGCTGTCGATGGGCGCGGAGGACATCGCTCCGGATCGCATCACCGCCGCGAAGGAGGCCGCCCAGGAGTTTGTCGCGGTGCTGCCGGAACGGATCAACCTCGGACTCGTCGCGTTCGCGGGCACCGCCAACACCATCGTCCCGCCGACGACCGACCGCGCCGCGGTCGTCGCGGGCATTCAGAACCTGCTGCTCGCGGAGGCGACCGCTACGGGTGAGGCGATCTTCACCAGCCTCAACGCGATCACGACCTTCCAAGCCCAGCTCCAGGGCAGCGCCGAAGGCCCCCCGCCGTCCGCCATCGTCCTGATGTCCGACGGGTACCGAACCGTCGGGCGACCCGAGACGCAAGCCGTCGACGCCGCCAAGGCCGCCGACGTGGCGGTGTCGACCATCGCGTTCGGGACCGACGCCGGCACGTTGAACCTGGACGGCGAGATCATCCCCGTCCGGGTCGACCGCACTGCGCTGCGGATGATCGCCGAGGAGACCGGCGGGACGTACAAGTCGGCGGAGTCGGCCGGTCAGGGACGGGAGGTCTTCGCCGACCTCGGCAGCCAGATCGGCTATACGAACGAGCCGCGCGAGATCACCGTGTGGTTCGTCGGCATAGGCCTGGTGCTCGCCTTCGTGGCTACCGGGATGGCGCTGGTCTGGACGAACCGGCTGCTGTAGTCGACCTTCGCGGCGGCTTCCGGGGGAAGTCGGCTAGCCTCGGCGAGTCCGCAGTGGGACTGCAGAAGGGTCGTGTGTTGAGTCGATCCGTCCTGGTCACCGGCGGGAACCGCGGGATCGGCCTGGCCATCGCGCGGGCCTTCGCCGCTGACGACTACCGGGTCGCGGTCACCCACCGCAGCTCGGACCCGCCGGAAGGTCTCTTCGGGGTGCAGTGCGACGTCACGGACTCGGCCAGTATCGACACCGCCTTCGCCGCCATCGAGGCCGAACACGGTCCGGTCGAGATTCTGGTCGCAAACGCAGGTATCACCGAGGACACGCTGCTGCTGCGGATGAGCGAGGACGCTTTCACCGGTGTGATCGACGCGAACCTCACCGGTTCGTACCGGGTGGCCAAGCGGGCGGCGGCGAAGATGCTGCGGGCTCGGTGGGGCCGGTTGGTATTCATCTCCTCCGTCGTCGGCATGTCCGGCTCGGCCGGTCAGGTCAACTACGCGGCGTCCAAGGCGGGCCTGATCGGGATGGCACGCTCGATCGCGCGTGAGCTGGGCAGCCGCAACATCACCGCCAACGTCGTCGCGCCGGGCTTCGTCGACACCGACATGACGGCGGCGCTGCCGGCAGCCCGCAAGGCAGAGCTCCTCGGCCAGATTCCCCTCGGCCGCTACGCCGCCCCCGACGAAGTGGCGCAGGTGGTGCGGTTCCTGGCGAGTGACGCGGCGGCGTACGTCACCGGTGCGGTGATCCCGGTCGACGGCGGTCTGGGCATGGGCCACTGATGAGCACGGGAGGAGCCAGATGACGGGCCTTCTTGAAGGCAAGAAAGTTTTGATCGCGGGGGTTCTCACCGAGGCGTCGATCGGCTTCGCCACGGCAAAGATCGCCCAGGAGGAGGGTGCCCAGCTGGTCGTCACGAACTTCGGTCGGGCACTGTCGATCACGCGGCGGATCGTCAAGCGCCTGCCGGGCGAGGTAGCCGTCCTGGAGTTGGACGTCACCGACGACGAGCACCTTGCCACCCTCGCCGACCGGGTGCGGGAGCACGTCGACGGCCTGGACGGCGTCGTACACGCGATCGGGTTCGCGCCTCAGAACGCGCTCGGGGAGGACTTCACCGAGGTGCCCTGGAGCGATGCCGGTACGGCGCTGCAGGTCTCCACGTGGTCACTTGCCGGGCTGGTGCAGGCGGTGCGGCCGCTGCTGTCCAACCCTGCCTCGGTGGTGGGCCTGGACTTCGACGCGTCGGTGGCCTGGCCGGCGTACGGGTGGATGGGGGTGGCCAAGGCGGGCCTGGAGTCCTGCTCGCGGTACCTGGCCCGCGAACTCGGGCCGTCGGGGGTTCGGGTGAATCTCGTCTCAGCGGGGCCGTTGAAGACGATGGCCGCCAAGAGCATCCCCGGCTTCTCCGGTTTCGAGGACGTCTGGGACGACCGGGCGCCCCTCGGCTGGGACCTGACCAACCTCGAGCCGGCCGCGAGAGCCTGCGTGGCGCTGCTGTCGGATTGGTTCCCCGCGACCACCGGCGAGATCGTGCACGTCGACGGCGGCTTCCACTCGGTCGGGGTGTGAGCTCCGACGCACGTCTCGTCGCGGAGGGCAACGTTGCCTCAGCGCCGTACGGTGCCCTGCTGCTGCTGTCCTTCGGCGGCCCGGACGGCCCGAACGACGTGCTGCCCTTTCTGGAGAATGTCACCCGCGGGCGCGGCATCCCCCGCGAGCGCCTGCTCGGGGTGGCCGAGCACTACTACCACTTCGGGGGCGTCTCGCCGATCAACGCACAGAACCAGGCCCTTGTCGCGGCCCTCAGGGCGGAACTGGACGGGCGCGGATTCCGCCTTCCGATCTACTGGGGCAACCGGAACTGGGAGCCGTACGTCGAGGACGTGATCATCCGGATGACCGGGGACGGGGTACGCCGGACGCTGGCGATCCCGACCAGCGCCTACTCGTCGTACTCCGCATGCCGGCAGTACTGGGAAGACATCGCCCGCGGCCGGGCCGCAGCGGGTCCCGATGCGCCGACGATCGACAAGGTGCGGCACTTCTTCAACCACCCCGGTTTCATCACCGCGAACGCCGACGCGCTCCGGGTGGCCCTGGCCGCCGTGCCCCCCGGGAGCCGGGTCGTCTACACCGCCCACAGCATCCCAGTGGCCATGGCCGAGTCCTCCGGGCCCGCGGCGCTCGATCTCCATGATCATGACGGCGGGCTCTACGTGCGTGAACTGCGCGAGACAGCCGCGCTGGTGACCGCCGCTGTCGACCCGTCACTGGCATGGGACCTGGTCTGGCAGAGCCGCAGCGGCCCGCCGTCGGTGCCCTGGCTGGACCCGGACGTCAACGACCACCTGACCACGCTGGCCGCTGCTGGCCTACCCGGTGTGGCGCTCGCCCCGATCGGGTTCGTCAGTGACCACATCGAGGTGCTGTGGGATCTTGACACCGAGGCCTCGCAGACGGCCGCGTCGCTGGGGCTGCCATTCGCGCGGGCGGCGACGGCCGGCACGCATCCCGCGTTCGTGTCGGCGCTGGTGGACTTGGTCGCGGAGCGAAGCGTCCCCGGGTGTCCCGCGCGGGCGCTCGGGTCGATGGGTCCTAGCCACGATGTCTGCCCCGTGGGCTGCTGCCCGCCGCCGCGCCGGCCCTGAGGCGTTCGGCAGGGCCCGCGGTCAGGCGTTGTACGCGCTCAGGCGTTGTAGGCGCTCAGGCGTTGTACGCGGCCAGCAGGGCACGGCGTACGGCGGTGGCGAGGGGCCGCAGCGCCTCGTCGCGGGCTCGTGCCTCGTAGCCGGTGACCGAGGCTCCTGGAGCGTCCGCCATCGCGAGATCCAGCACGTCTGCCAGGCCTCGTGCGCGCTCCGCGAGACCCAGTGCCCGCTGGTCGTGACCGGGTGGCAGTTGCAGCCGACGATCGCCGTACGCGGGAGCCTTGGGGAGGTCGGCTGCCGGGGGTCGCCAACGCACGACGTCCAGAGTGGTCAGGGTGCGAGCTGCGGCGCGGAGGGCGACTGCGAGGTCATGGTCGGCTTCGCTGACGGTGAGGGGGTCGGCTTCGCTGACGGTGAGGGGGTCGGCTTCGCTGACGGTGAGGGGGTCGGCTTCGCTGACGGTGAGGGG
>JACDAB010000276.1 GCA_013695665.1 Geodermatophilaceae bacterium
CTGCAGACGGGCTCGGGGGTGGCGGCAACGCAGGCGCGGTCCGTCCGCGACCCACTGTCGGCGTCGCCAGTGGTGTTGTCCACGTTCCGAGCGCGCTGCGACAGCAAGGTCCTCGCGGCGCGGATCATCGGCGCGGGTTCGCCGTCGAACAGGTCCACCGGGTTGCGTGTCAACTCGGCCGCCGAGAGCCGTGTGCGGCCGGCGCCGTGCCCTTCGCGTGCCCTAACGAAGGGCACGAAAGGGTCCCTGAGGGGTATTCAGGGGTAGTAGCGGTATGATGGCCCTGCAGCGAACGTGCAGGTCAGACGGCATATGCGCTGCTGGGAGGGCTCGCATAGTGGCCTAGTGCGGCGGTCTTGAAAACCGCTAAGAGGGGTGACTCTCTTCGTGGGTTCGAATCCCACGCCCTCCGCAATCTGAGCGGATGACGCCCTTTCGCACCCTTGACGCCGGGGCGCCGGCGACTGTCACCTCGGGGAGGTGACGAGCCAAGTCAAGAGTGTTGAGCACGGTTCCTCCATGGCTGCACGCACGGGTCGGCTCGGGTGGATGGATGGAGCATGCCGGCGAGCCGTCCGTCGTACGAGGTCCGTGGTTCCGAGAGTTGGCACACTGTCGTTGATGGTCACTACGGTCAGCGCCATGTCGACGAACGAGTTGTTTGCCACCGACCGCCAGGATCCCCCGCACTTCGGCGCCGAACGTCGGATGCTCGACGGCTGGATGGACTTTCACCGTGACACCCTGCTGCGTAAATGCCAGGGGCTGACCCGCGACCAACTCAGGCTGCGCTCGTGCGAGCCGTCCGCGTTGACGCTGCACGGGCTGATTCGGCACATGGCCGAGGTCGAGGCATGGTTCAACAACGACCGGGTGGACGGCGAGATCGCGCCGATCTTCTACTCCAAGGAGCGACCCAACGACGACTTCGACGCTCTGGCCGGGGCCAGCATCGACGATGACGTCGCGACCTACCGCCGCTCGGTCGAGCGGTCCCGGAGTTTTGCGGCACGTACGCCGGACCTCGACACCGTCTGCGGGACGAGTCGAAGCGGGGAGGACATCACGCTGCGCTGGATCTACCTGCACATGATCGAGGAGTACGCCCGGCACAACGGGCACGCGGACCTGCTCCGCGAACGGATCGACGGCGCCACTGGCGACTGACCCGGTGGGCTGATGATCCAGCGCCGTTCCGCCGAGCGATTTCTGGATCGACGCGATGCCGGGCGCCGGTTGGCGGAGACGGTGCGCACCGTCCTGCCGGCAACGGAGCCGCCGGGGCTGATCGTGCTTGGCCTGCCGCGTGGGGGTGTCGTGGTCGCGGACGAGCTGGCCACCGTTTTGGCGGCTCAGCTGGACGCGCTGATCGTGCGCAAGATCAGCCACCCCTCGCGGCCCGAGCTTGCCCTCGGGGCGGTCACGGCCGTCGGCGTGTTCTGCAACGAGAGTCTTTGCCGGCGCCTGGGTGTGTCGGCGACGACATTCGAGGAGCTGGCGGCGGTGCAGGCCGAGGAGGTACGCCGACGTGAGCGCAGCCTGCGCGGCGACAGACCACCGCTCGCGCTGTCCGGCCGTACTGTCCTCGTCATCGACGACGGCCTCGCGACCGGCGCAACGGCCACGGCCGCCCTGCGCGCGGCGCGGACACACACGCCGGCGTGGCTGGGTTTCGCAGCCCCCGTGGGTTCGGCCAGTGCCGCAGCGGCGGTCGCTCCGAAGACGACCCGGTTCGTGTGCCCGGTCATCCCGACGATCTTCATGTCGGTCAGCCGGTTCTACCGCGCGTTCCCGCAGGTGACCGATGCGGAGGTGGTCGAAATACTGACAGGAGCAGCCTGAGGCCGACCACGTCCGATCGGCTGAGCATCCCCGACGACCAAGTTCAGAACAGGAAGCTCAGGATCAGGGCGAGCGCGAAACCGATCGAGCCGAGCAGCGTCTCCATCACCGTCCACGTCTTGAGCGTCGTCTTCTCGTCGATCTGGAAGAACCGGCTCACCAACCAGAAACCCGAGTCGTTGACGTGGGAGAGCACGGTCGCCCCGCTGGCGATCGCGATGACGATCAGCGCCAGGTCGGGGCCGGACAGGCCGCTGGTTGCCTCGACCACGGGGGCGATGAGCCCGGCCGTTGTGGTCAGGGCAACCGTCGCCGAGCCCTGCGCCACCCGAAGCAGGACCGAGATGACGAACGCCGCCACGATGACCGGCAAGCCGGTGTCCTGCAGGGTGTCGGCCAGCGCCTGACCGATCCCGCTGGCCCGAAGGACGCCGCCGAACATGCCGCCGGCCCCGGTGATCAGGATGATCGAGCACACCGGTCCCAGGGCGCTGTTGACCACCGACTCGACCTCCTCACCGGAGTTGCCGCGCCGGTGGCCGAGAACGTAGGAGGCCACTAGAACGCTGATCAGCAGCGCGATCGGGGTGGCCCCGATCAGCTGTGCCGCCTCCACGAGGAATGACTCCTCGTCAATCGCGCCGGCCGTCGCCAGCGTGCTGAGGCCGGTGTTCAGGAAGATCAGCACTAGCGGCAGCAGCAAGATCGCGAGGACAGTGCCGAAGGATGGCGGCGCCGTACGTGCCTCGGTGTCAACCGCGCCGGAGCCGGCGGGGCCACCGGAACGGCTGGAACCGCCGGGCTTGCCAGAACCGCCGGAGTCGCCGGAGTCGCCGGAGTCCGGAGTGGGGACCTCCGCGTCCGGCCCGGTCGGCTGCGGCCCGCCGGAGAGAATCTGCGGGACGGGAAAGTCGTACCGCTTGCCGGCCCACGTGCCGAACAGATAGCCGCCGAAGTACCACGTCGGGAGACCTATCAGCAGCCCGAACACGAGCACCAACCCGATGTCGGCGCCGATCAGTTCGGCCGCGGCGACGGGTCCGGGATGCGGGGGGACGAAGGCGTGCATGACCGCGAACGCACCCGCCACCGGAAGGCCGTAGAGCAGCACGGAGCCGCCCAGTCGCAGCGCGATCGTGAAGACGATCGGCAGGAAGACGACCAGCCCGGCGTCGAAGAAGATCGGAAAACCGAACAGCAGGGCAGCGATGCCGAGTGCTAACGGCGCTCGCTCCTCGCCGAATCGGCTGACCAGCCGGTCTGCAAGCACTTGCGCGCCGCCGCTGAAGTCCAAGAGCCGCCCCAGCATCGCGCCCAGCCCGACGAGCAGGGCGACGCTGGCCAGGGTGGAGCCGAAGCCGCCAGTCAAGACGTCGGTGATGTCACCGATCGGGACCCGGGCAACGATGGCCACCAGCAGGCTGACGAGGATGAGCGCCAGGAATGCGTGCAGTTTCACCTTGATGATGAGGAACAGCAGCACCAGCACAGCGGCCGCGGCGATCGCGAGCAGCCAGCCAGCTGACAACGTCGGTTCGATGTCCGGTGTCATACGACCTCCTCGGTAGCACCGGTGAGAGCCGGCGCGAGATTGTCCAGAGCGCTGAAGACGTCGGCAAGGGCGAGGGTGGACTGCTCGACGAGCGGGCGCATTCGCCGGTACAGCTCCGCGGCTTCGGGGTCGGGTTCGACCGCATCGTGCACGGCGACGATCGCGGTGGCTCGGTCCAGATCGGGGAGCTCCCCCAGCGCATGCAGGCCGAGCAGGCAGGCGCCGAGGCCGGTGCCCTCAGGCGAGTCCGCGACGCCGACCGGCAGGTTGAGGGCTGCGGCCAGGGTGCTCACCCACAGCGCAGAGGCCACCGCGCCTCCGGTGGCACGGACCTCGGTTACCGGCAAATGGCTGGCGTCGAAGGCGTCACGGACCAGGGCGAGTTGCTGGCAGACGCCCTCGACGGCCGCCCGGACCAGATGGGCCCGCCGGTGTTCGCGGCGCAGGCCGAGGAAGGCACCGCGCATTCCGGCGCGCCACCACGGCGCGCGCTCACCCAGGAAGTACGGCAGGCAGAGCAGGCCGTCGCTGCCCACGGGCGCGTCGGCCGCCTCGGTCAGGAGCCGGGCGTCGAGCTCGTCGGCGCGTTCCCCCTCGGGGGCAGGTACGTCGAACTGGGCGGCCAGAGCACGCGCCGCCCATCGCACCACCGAGCCGCCGTTGTTGATCGGTCCGCCGAGCACCCAGTGCTCCTCGGTGAGTGCGTAGCAGAACAGCCGCCCGGTGGGGTCGACCGTCGGGCTGGGTACGACGGTGCGCAGGGCGCCGCTGGTTCCCAACGAGACCGCAGCTATTCCCGCCCGCACCGCTCCGACACCGAGGTTGGCCAGGACGCCGTCGGAGGCGCCGATCACCACCGGAATGCCTGCGGCCAGCCCGGTGGCAGCTGCCACCTCGGCACGCAGGCCCGGCAGGAGATGGGTGGTCGGGACGACCTCGGGAAGCTGCCCCACCCGGACACCGGCGATGTCGAGCGCCTCGTCGTCCCAGCGGCGGGCGTGGATGTCGTAGCAGCCGGTAGCCGATGCGCAGGACAGGTCGATCAGATGACCGCCGTCGCACAGCGCCGACACCAGGAGTTCCTTTACCCCGCCCCAGCGCGGCGTACGGCGTACCAGGTCCGGCTCGTGCTGTGAGAGCCAGGCGAGCTTGGTGAGCGGTGACATCGGATGCACCGGGGTGCCGGTTCGGGCGTGCAGGCCGCGGGCCCGGTCATCGGCCATGAGAGCAGTGGTCTGCTCGGCGGCCCGGCCATCGGCCCAGGTGATCAGCCGCCCGAGTGGGGCACCGTCCTCGTCCAGCGGAACTACTCCGTGCATCGCGGCGCTCAGGCTGATCGCGACCACCTCGTCGCCTCGTTCCCGCACCTGCTCCGCGACGGCGGCGAGCGCCTCGACAGCCGCCTCACGCAGGCGACCGGAGTCGAGCTCCGCCTGGCCGGGGGCGGGCACCAGCAGCGGGTATCCCACGCTGGCCGTCACCCGAACATCGCCGTCGGCACCGGCGGCGACGGCCTTGGTGGCCGTCGTACCGGAGTCGAGACCGATCACGACCTGCATGGCCCCCCCTTCGCAGCGGCCTGCTGCGCCTCATCGGGTGATTCCTCGAGCAGTGCGGGCAGCGTGACCTCCAGCAACTCCAGGTCGCCCGAAGGACCGGTGAGCCGATGTGACATGCCAGGCGGAACGGCAACCGCAACGCCTTTCGACAACGGCTCGTCGGTCCGGCCCTCGATGCTCAGGGTGGCGGTGCCGGCCAGGATGTACCAGAACTGCAACTCGCCGTTGTGGCTGGCCAGCTCTGGCGCGGCGGACCCATCCGCGGCGGGCCCCGACACGGCAGTCCCTCTCGCGGCCGGCCCACCCGGCCGAACGACCCGAGCGCCGGCGAGACCCTCGGTGGCGGCGCCGATTCCCGTGTCGCGGCATTCGAAGCCGGCTATCCGCCACGGCTGCCAGCTGGCAGTGGCCGCCCGGTGGAGTACGAATCGCTGACCGCTGAAGCAGCGCTCCGGGCGTACGTCGGGGGTCGGCAGGCTCAGGACACGGTCGATTCCGGTCTCGTGCTCGGCCGGGCTACCGATCTCGATCACCTCGAGGTTGGCCGAGCTCTCCAGGACGCGGTGCCTGATGTTCGGGGGCTGCAGGACGCAGTCGCCGGCCTCGAGCACGAACGGCTGGCCCTGATCCTCATAGACCACCCGCACCCAGCCGGCCGCGCAATAGATCATCTGGAATCGGATCCGGTGGTGGTGCACGTAGTCGGGAACCGGCCCGCCCTCGGGGATGAGGATGTGCGAGGCGATGAACCGGCCACCCTGGCGCGCGGGCAGCAGATCCCGGTAGTACATCCCGGCACGACCGACACCACCGGCACTCCCGTCGGGTCGGGACAGTTCGAAGATCGGCGGTGAATCCGGCACCACGAGCGGCGCCGCAGCGTCAAGGAGGTGAATGCGGGTGCCGTTCGGCGCGGTCAGCTGCTCGGCCGCGAAACCCTCGCCGGACAGCAGGAGCATGCCGGGATCCCCGACACCGTCGCGGTCCAGCCGGATTCGTACGCCGTGACCGGACAGTACGGCGACAGCGGGATCGTCGGCCGGCATGATCATGTCGAGGCCGAACCCGAGACGCTCGGTGAAGAAGTCCACCGCCGGCTCGAGATCCAGGCACGGCAGCACGATCTCGGCTGCCGTGGCACGCGCCCGCGTCGACATGGACAGACCGTACCCAGCCGCTACCGACTACCCGCACATCAGGCGGCGACAAGCCGACCCGGCGATGACACAGTTGGCCGCATCGCCCACCGTCTGAGGAGATCGCATGCGCGAGAACGTCGAATTCCAGACCGATGACCAGCTCACCCTGCGGGGTTGGCTGTACCGCCCGGATGCCGGATCACCGAGTCCCCTGATCGTGATGGCGCACGGCTTCTCCGCCACCAAGGAGATGCTCCTCGACGACTTCGCCGAGGTGTTCGCCGCGGCCGGCTTCGCCGTGCTCGTCTACGACAACCGCTGCCTCGGGGAAAGCGATGGAACGCCGCGCGGCGAGATCGATCCGTGGAAGCAGATCCAGGACTACCGTGCTGCCATCACCTGGGCCAGCGAGTTGCCCGACATCGACGCAGACCGGATCGGTATCTGGGGGACGAGCTACAGCGGCGGGCACGTGCTCGTCGTGGCGGCAACAGACCGCCGGGTGCGCTGCGTGGTCTCCCAGGTTCCGCTGGTCAGTGGCTACGAGAACGCCCGGCGGCTGGTTCGCGCGGACATGGTCGCCGTGCTTCGGGGGGCGTTCGACGCCGACCGTACGGCGCGCTACCACGGCAAGGACCCCGCGATGATCCAGGTCTGCTTCGACCAGGATCCGACGGAGATGTGCGCGCTTCCCACCCAGGACACCCACGACTTCTTCCTCGGCCCGATCCTCGAACGGGCCACCACGTGGAAGAACGAGGTCACGCTCCGGTCGGTCGAGATGTTCCTCGACTACGAGCCCGGGGCCTACCTGCCACTGATCACGCCCACGCCGCTGATGATGGTGGCCGCTCGCGATGACCACCTCACTGTTTCCGACCTGACGACGAGAGCCTTCTCGACCGCGCACGAACCCAAGAAGCTGTTGGTCCTCCCGTGCGGGCACTTCGAGGCCTACGTGGATGAGGCGTTCCGGGTGTCCAGCGCGGCGCAGCGCGACTGGTTCCTCCAGCACCTCGGGTAGCCCGGACCGGCTGCCTGACGCAGGTCTCAGAACGGATACGGCCCGAAACGACCCCAGGCGAGGAATACGGCCATGGTTGCGAGCACCACGGTCACCCCCATGGCCGAGGGTTCGCTCCGCCGGGCGTGCGTGAGCGTGGCTCCCAACATCAGCAGGACGACGCCCGTGGCGGCGACCGGCACCAGGAACGGGGCGATCCCCAGTACGGCGGGCAGGATCAGGCCGGCGGCGGCGAGCAGCTCCACTGCCCCGATGGCTCGGACCTGCCCCGCCGAGAAGTCCTCGACCCAGCCCTGCCCCGACCTCGCCAGGCTGTCCCTGGGCTGGGACAGCTTGAGCGCCCCGGCCGACAGGAACGACGCGGCCAGTACGCCCGCCACAACCCACAGAACGATGCTCACCGGCGGCTATCCAAGCGGTAGCCAGAGGAAACGCGGCCGGTAGATGTCGGCGTTCCTGAAGTGCTCGAAGAAGTCGAAGGTGTTCACGTTGTAGCTGATCAGCAACCGGTCCGGCGTCGACAGATGCGGGTGTGCCTTGGCGTTGTAGGTGTAGGTGTTCGGGGAGATGTCGTCCTCAGGAGCCGTATAGACAACCGTGTAGTCGCTCCAAGGGCCGACCGGCGTATCGGCGTACCGGACCGCCACCTTGTCGCTCAACGTGTCGAGCTGAAAGACCAGGATGAAGCGGCCGTCGGGCAGGGGGGAGACGCTGAACTCCGAGGAGACGCGGCTGGTGACCGCAGTGGCAGCCCCGATCGACGGCGACCACGCAGTCCCGGTCCAGAACCGGTACGCCGCGAAGTTCGCAATCTGGTTCGGTCGCACGCGCGAAACGAGGAGCTTCTTGTTGATGTCGTTGCGCACGCCGTACACGTAGAGGAAGCCGTCCGGGTCGGGAGCACCCGCCGCCGCGGTGTTAGCCAGGACCGCCAGTCCGTACGTCGTGTCGCCCCTCGATCCGGTCTTGGGCAGGAACAGCGGGGCGTCGGCCTGCTGATACCGCGCGAACGGTGGCACCGTGTCCGCTCTGCTCGCCAGCAGCGACACGCCGTCCACGGCGAAGTTGAAGGTGGGGTCGGAGCCCTCCTTCATCCGCAGGCTGAACAGATACAGGATGCCGTTGACCACGATGCCGTCGTTCGGCCAGAACCAGCGCTGCCCGCCGCCGGTCGGGGTGACCTGAGCACGAGGGGCGCCGCCGACCGCGGTGCGCCAGTAGAAGTCCATGTTCGCCGGATCAGGCTGCGAGCCCTCCAGCAGACCCATCGTGTTGTTCACCAGCGTCGAGCCGCCGACCCGCTCGTCCGCGGCGTTGACCTCGCCGATGAAGGTGTCGCTGAAGGTGAAGAACGTCGACGTCGCGCTGCCCGGCCGCTCGTCGCCGTCGAGCGGGATCGAGTAGATGCCGTCCGCACCGGTCCAGCCCGAGGTCCGGTCGAAGAGCGCACTCCACTCCGGCGCCGGAACGGCGACATTGGCGGCAGGGGCAGGGGCCGGGCTCGTGGCTGGTCCGGCTCCCGCCGGCCCGGCCACTGCGGTCATGCCGCTCAGCAGCAGGCCTCCGGCGGCTGTCGCAGCTACCCATCGGGTAGGGGTCAACACATCACCTCACGAGTTGGGGAGACGGGATGTCGCAACCGCAGGGGCGCGGCCGGCCGAACCGAGATAGTGGTAGCGGAGCATCCCGGGGAGGCTCAGCGCGGTGACCCGAAGCTTCGTGCCGCGCCGCATCTGTTGCTGCCACGCCTCATCCAGCCGGATGGTCTGCGGGCCCGATCGCAGCCGCATCGGATTGCCCCAGATGCCGTGGTCACCGATCAGGTCGACCTCGTTACCGTGAACGAACGCGAAGTCGGCCTCCGTCGCCTCGATGCCGAGGAAGTCCACCACCCGCCGGAACTGCGCTTCTGGCGCGGCGACGAAGTCTTCATAGCGCAGGAGGGAGCGTTGCGCTCCGCGCCTGCTGATGGCTTCGAGGAGGAAGTTGTAGAGCACCCAACGGGCCGCTGTCCGGCCCGGCGGATGCCGGCCCATCTGCCGGTTGTCGATGTCTTGTCGTGGAACCTGCTTTGACCGGGAGTAGGCAACGCCACGGCTGTCGCGCACCAGGTGGACGATCCGGGTGTCCAGTCCTTCGGTCTGCATCCGCAGATGCGCCTCCGAGGCGAGTTTGGAGTTGTCGACGACGACCGCCGACCCACTCACCTCACGAACCGCGCGGAACACCGCCAGCGTCAGGTCGGCGTACTCGGCCAGGTCCTCGGGCCGGCTCGACCCACGTCCTGCCGCCACCCGGAACAGCTCGTTCCTGGCGCCGAGGCCCCGCCGCAGCGATTCGGCCCGGGCGGCGTCCACCTCGGCCCACCCGCCGAACGCGGCCTGCCCGACACTCGTCCAGAAGGAGCAGTCCAGGAACGCGGCACCACAGGAGCAGGGCAGGTTCCCCTGGACACCGTGTCGCCACAGGTAGCTGATCTCACCCACGTGGACGCACGTCGGCAGCCGGTGCAGCATCCGGCACAGCAGCGTGCTGCCGCTGCGACCCACGCCGCCGACGAAGGCGACCGGTACGGGCTGACTGTCCACTGCACCACCTGGTAGTGAGCTTCTCGACGCGGCGTCATGCACCTCGAGCCGATCATGGTTCGCGAGCGCGGGCTCAGGGCAGGTTAGCGATCGGCGTGACCGCATGCCCAGATCGTGTGACCATGGACAGCCAGGTGTCAGTGCAGGATGCCGATGGGGGGCAGGTGACCGACAACCGCCCCGCCCCGACCGTCGGCGGCGGCCCACCTCCGGGCCCGGTGCCACCGTCCCCCTCCGGGCAGGCGGCACAGTCCCCCTCCGGGCAGGCAGCACAGACCCCCTCCGGGCAGCCGACACCGGCCGCGTCGCGGCACGCCGGGGCGGTGGTCGGCGCCGGTGCGGTGACGGTCGGCGGTGCTGCGCTTGTGCTGTACGCAGCGGATCAGCGCGCGACACGTGGCACCGCGCTCGGTCCGGAGCGCTCCACACTGCTCGATCCCGACCCGGACCTGCACCTGATCCGCCGGGCGAGCTTCGGCCTGTCGACAGCTCTGGTGGCCGAGGTCGCCGGCATGGGGGTGGGCCGGTGGCTGGACGAGCAGCTGCACCCGGACCGGATCGAGGACCCGCAGGCTGAGGCCATCCTTGCTGCCTACCCGGCACTGGCCGCCTCGGCAGCCCAACTGCGCGATGAGTACGCCAGCTCGCGTCGTGTCCCCGGTGAGGAGCTGGCAGCGGCGACGATCGGCCGCCAGATCTGGAGCCGGCGGCAGCTGCTCGAGGTGATGACCGACTTCTGGAGCAACCACTTCAGCGTCACCGCCCCCGGCGGTCCGGCGTACGCCACCAAACCGGTGGAGGACGCGACGGTCATCCGGCGGCACGCTCTGGACACCTTCGAGAACCTGCTCCTGGCCGACGCCACGAGTCCGGCGATGCTGTTGCATCTGGACAACGCAACCTCGCGCGGAGACGACCCGAACGAGAACTACGGGCGCGAGTTGCTCGAGCTGCACACGGTGGGGATCGAGGCCGGCTACACCGAAGCGCATGTCCGCGACAGTGCCTATGCGCTGACCGGGTGGGGCGTCGGCCCGGACCAGACCTTCCTGTTCACCCCCGAGGCGCACTACACCGGGCAGCTGCAGATCCTGTCCTGGTCGGCCGCCAACGCCGATCCGGCGGGTGGTTTCAAGGTCGGAGTGGACTACCTGCGCTACCTTGCCCACCACCCCGCGACCGCCCGGCACCTGTCCGTCAAGCTGGCCCGCCGGTTCGTGGCAGATGAGCCCTCCGTCGACCTCGTCGAGGCGTTGGCCGAGTCCTATCTGGACGCCGACACCGCGATCGACCCCTGGCTGCGGACCCTGTTCGGCTCACGAGAGTTCACCGCCTCCGTGGGCCAGAAGGTGCGCCGGCCGCTGGAAGATCTCGTCGCCTCAGTCCGGGCGCTCGGCATCGCAGCACCAGTCACCGATCCCCGAGCGCCGCTGACGGATCTGGTTCGCCGTGCGCGCGGGCTCGGCCAAGCGCCACTGGGAGCTGCCGCTCCGACCGGGTACGTCGATGTCGCAGCGCCGTGGCTGTCCAGTTCGGTGACGCTCGGTCGGTGGAACGAGCACCGCGCGCTGTCCGCCGAACGCGTCCCGGGGCTGGACTTCCCGGACGTGTCCACCCTGACCGATGGCTCCGAGCCGCGAACCATCGGTGAGTTCATCGACGCCCTGACCACGCGGCTGACCGGGCAGCGTTTTCGCGACGATCACCGGCAGGCGCTCGTGGAGTTCCTGGGCAGTGCTGAGAGCAGCCCGTACGTCGTGGGCCAGACAGCCGCTGCGGTGCCCGACCTGATCGCCTTGATCCTCGACTCGCCGTACCACCTGCTGCGATGACCGGGCCGACGGAACACGACCTCGTGACGGCTGCGGACCAGGTGGCCGCAGCTGCCGCGCATCGCAGCGAGCTGTGGCGCGGTGGCTTCACCAGGCGCCGGTTTCTCGCCGGTGCAGGCATGGTGGCCGCGGCTGCGCTCGGCTCCCAGTTGGTGACCACACGGCGCTCCTACGCCGCGCCGGGCACCGCTACCGGCCGGGCACTGGTCGTGATCTTCCTGCGCGGCGGGTTCGACGGTCTTGCCGCTGTGGTCCCCGCTGGCGATCCCGACTATCTCATCGCCCGGCCGAGCATCGGCGTGCCGGCTGAGGCGCTGCTGCCCCTGGACCGCCGCTTCGGTTTGCATCCGGCACTCGGCGCGCTTGCTCCGTTCTTCGCCGCTGGCCAGCTGGGGATCGTCCACGCGGTCGGCGGCGGTTCCGGAATCACCCGAAGCCACTTCCAGGCGCAGGACCAGATCGAACGGGGAGTGGACTCCCCCTCCACGCGGACCGGCTGGCTGGAACGCGCCCTCGACCTGTCCGGTCCCGGGACCACCTTCCGCGCGGTCAGCGAGGGCATCTCGAGCCCGGCCTCGCTGGCCGGCTCCACGACCGCCGTGTCGTTGCAGGGCGTCGATTCGGTTCTGCTCAACCGCAGTTCCGAACGTATGACGACCGCGCTGCGCGGGCTGTTCAGCGGCCTGGACCTGCCGGTCGCTGAGCAGGTGGGTCTCACCTTGAGCCTGCTGGCGCAGACCCAGTCGCTGCGGGCGACGCCGTACACCCCGGCCGAGGGGGTTCGCTACCCGGCCGGCAATCTCGGCGCGGCGATGTCGGACCTGGCCCGCCTGATCAAGGCCGACGTGGGGTTGCGGGCGGCCACCGTGGATGTCGGCGGCTGGGACCTGCACTCCAACGCCGGACAGGTCGACAACGGTGATATGACCGCCCACCTCGCCGGGCTCGGCAGCGCGCTGGCGGCCTTCGCCACCGACCTCGGGGATCGATTGGCCGACACCACCGTGGTGACCATGTCCGAGTTCGGCCGGCGGGTGGCCGAGAACGGTAGTGGCGGCACGGACCACGGTGGCGGCAATGCGATGTTCCTGCTCGGTGGCGGTGTGGCCGGAGGTGTGGTGCACGGCAGTTGGCCAGGGTTGGCTCCGGCGGCGCTTGTGGACGGGGACCTGGCGGGGGTCAACGACTACCGCGACGTGGTGGCCGAGGTCGCCCGGGCGCAATTGGGGATCGGGTCGGTGGACACGGTCTTCCCTGGTCACCGCTACACCGCCCTCGGCGTCGTGCGCTGAGCCGACCACGCTTCGTGATCCCTGCGGGGTAGCATCGGCCGGACGCACCGATTGCGCTTGGCTGGGCAGCGACGCGGTTCCGACCGGGTGACCGTGGGGTCTTCTGACGCACAGCCTGAGACGCACAGGGGGACGCACCGCATGGCCGAGGACGACACCGCGGCAGACCCGGTCGCTGGTTCGCGTCGGCATCGGGCCGAGGAACACGAAGGGCTTGGCAGCGTCGGACTTGACGGTGACGACTCGCCGCCGCAGCGCACGCACCGGTTGCGGCAAACCCTGACCGTCCTGGTCATCAGCGGTCTGGTGCTCGCCCTGATCGCCTTCGGGGGCGTGTGGTACCTGACCGAGCGCTACGCCGGCAACGTCGCCCGAATCCCCGACGTCTTCACGGGGCTGGATCCGGCCCAACGCCCGGCGCCGCCCAGCCCGGCACCGGGAGAGAGCGGCGTTCCCGTCACGTTCCTGCTCGTCGGCAGCGATTCACGCTCGGACCAGCCGACCACCGGGAGCCAGGCGACCGCGGACCCGGGTTCGGAGCGCTCCGACGTCCTCATGCTGCTGCAGCTGTCCGCAGACCGGCAGGAGGCCTTCGCGATCTCCTTCCCACGCGACTCGTTCGTTCCGGTGCCGGGGTACGGGACGACGAAGATCAACGCCGCCTACTCCTTCGGGGGTCCGTCACTGCTCGTGCAGGCCGTCGAGCAGCTCACGAACATCCGTGTCGACCACTTCGTCACCGTGGACTTCGTCGGCTTCAAGGCGATCACCGACGCCCTCGGCGGCGTCGACGTCCGTGTTGCACAGGACACCCGGGCGTTCGGGGTCAGCTTCACCAAGGGCATCAACCATCTGAACGGCGATGAGGCGCTGGCCTACGTGCGGCAGCGGTACCGGTTGCCCAACGGTGACCTCGACCGCGTGCAACGGCACCAGAGCTACCTGCGCTCCGTCATGGTCACGGTGAAACGCGACAACCTGCTCGTCGACCCCGCGCGATTGGACGACTTCATGCTGGCGGTGACCAGATCGGTCAGCGTCGACGACGGGCTGAGCGACGTCGAGCTGCTCTCCCTGGCGGTCGACTTGAACAACCTCGAACTGCGCGACATCTACTTCCTCACCGTGCCGGTGGCCGGTTTCGGTACGGAGGACAGCCAGAGCGTCGTATACCTGGATGAGGCGAGATCGCAGGAGCTGTGGGGCTACATCCAGCAGGGCACCCTCGCCGACCACCTGGGCAACTTCAACACCTTGCCTGCGGCACCGCGGTAGCTAGCCGCGCGAGTTGGCCGGGGCCAGGTCGCGCCGGCTGTAGTCCTCGATCGCCGCGTCCTGACCGGTCCTGCACAGGACGTCGAGCAGATCCAGCAGCGGTCGGGCGATGTCGTCGCCCACTCGCAGGAACGTCTGCTGGTCCCTGCCGATGGGGTCGAGGATGTCATCCACGCGGGGGTCCAGGACGAGACGGCTGGCCCGCTGGCGGCCCAGCGCCGAGACCAGCGCCTGCCCCCGCTCGGTGAGGTCGGTGCCCCCGGGCAGTGCAGCGAGCGCGATTCCCTGCATGAGGGCGTGCGCCTCGCGCAAGGTGAAGGTGCGGGACATCGCGCGGGGCGAGATACCCAGGACGGTACGGCGCTGCTTGAGCGACATGGTGAGCACGAGGTCGGCCTCGGCGACGTGGCGCTCCTCGAGCATCCGGGCGACGAATCCGCCGCCCCCGGCGCCCAGCCCGGCCAGGACCAATGCTGCGGTGGGGTGCATGGGGTCGCCGACAACAGCTCGCGTTCCCGCGCTGGCCGTGCTCAGCAGGCCCGGATCGGCCAACGAATCGGCGTAGGCGCGGGTGAGCCGCTCTGCGGTGGGCGAACGGCAGATGTTGCCGGTGCACACGAAAAGGATGTGCACGACGCACGGGCCTCCTAGACGACAGATCAGCCCTCACTATACCGACGACGCACCGGCCACGCTCGGCCAACGACAACAGCTGGTGACGCAGCGTGCATGGATATGCTGCGGTGCCGCGTCCAGCCGAGGGGAGATCTGACATGCATCTGGTCTTCGTCGCCGGATGGATGCGCAGCGGCACCACCGTGCTTGCCGAGCTCCTCGGCTCCTCCCCAGGTGCCCTCGCCGTGGGCGAGCTGGCAACAATGTGGATGGCCCTGGAACGTGACGACCTGTGCTCCTGCGGGCAGTCGGTACGCAGTTGCCCCGTGTGGAGTGTTGTCGCCGCCGAGGTCGCCGAGATACATGACATCGGCCCGGGGCGGGCGACCAGCTACGCCAAATTCGACGGCGAGCTGCACGCCGTGTTGCGCATGAAGCGGTTGCCGGGACTGCGCCGGCTGCGCCGTTCCACCCCCGACCGGATGCCGTCCGATGTGGGTCGCATCACCGCCGTGATGCAGACCGTGCTGCGGGTGGTCACCGATGTCAGCGAGTGCGATGTCATCGTGGATTCCTCGAAGCGGCCGACGGCTCTGGTCGTGTTCGGGCTGATCCCCGGTGTCGAACTCACGCCGATTCACCTGGTGCGAGACCCGCGAGCGGTGGCCTACAGCGAGTCCCGGCACCGGCAGTGGGCCGGGGTGGAGGCACATCTCGCGCCGCCCGGGCGTGGGGCCCTGCTCAGTGCCGTGAACTGGATTGTCACGACGATTCTGTGCCATCGCGTGGGCCGGCGGTTTCCTGGGTATCGGTTGCTGCGCTACGAGCGGCTGACCACACAGCCGACCGAGACCATGGCCGCGGTGACCGGCGGTCTCGGGCTCGCTCCGCCTCAGTTCGTGGCGCCTGACGCCGTACAGTTGGCACCGAGTCACGTCGTGAACGGGAACCCGAGCCGGTTCGGCGGCCGGCTGCGAAAGATCAGCGCGGATGAGCGGTGGCGCACCGACCTTCCGGCGCGAGAACGGGTGACTGTGGGCGTGCTGACGGCGCCGGTGCGGCTGGCCGTGAAGCTGCTGGCGCGTTAGTGCTGCACCGACCACAACTACACCCTCCGAAGACACCCTCCGACGACAGCGAGGCGACCGTGCATCCTGGGTTCACCGTGTTCCTCACCGGCCTGTCCGGCGCCGGCAAGTCCACGATCGCCGACATCCTGATCGAGCGGCTGGGCGAGGCCGGGCGTCTCGTGAGCACCCTGGACGGGGACATCGTCCGGGAGATGCTGTCCAGCGAGCTCACCTTCTCCCGCGCCGACCGGGACCTGAACATCCGTCGGATCGGCTGGGTGGCCGGCGAGATCACCAAGCACGGCGGGGCGGTCGTGGTCGCGGCGATCGCGCCGTACGACGCCGCTCGGGAGGAGGCGCGGGCCCTGATCGACCGGCACGGGACGTTCGTCCTGGTCCACGTCGCCACCCCCCTCGAGGTCACCGAGCAGCGCGACGTCAAAGGCCTGTACGCCCGCGCTCGAAGCGGAGAGATCACCTCGTTCACCGGTGTCTCCGATGTCTACGAATTGCCCTCGGCACCGGATCTGGTGGTGGACGGCTCGGTCGGGACACCCGGGGACTCGGCGCAGCAGATCCTCGATCACCTGGCCGAGCGCGGCCTGCTCCCTGGTTAGAGGGCGGCGACCGCTTCGAGCATGCGTGCGGCGAGTTCCGGGCGGCAGATCAGCAGATCGGGCAGGTACGGGTCCTCGTTGTTGTATGTCAGCGGCGAACCATCCACCCGGCTGGTGTGCAGGCCAGCCGCCGCGGCCACCGCCACCGGCGCCGCCGAATCCCACTCGTACTGCCCGCCGGTGTGCAGGTATGCCTCGGACTCACCGCGTACGACGGACATCGCCTTCGCGCCGGCCGAGCCCATCGGGACCGTCACCGCTCCCAGCCGCTCGGCCACGGCCAGCACCAGCGCGGAGGCCCGGGTGCGACTGACGATCAGCCGCAGCGGCCCGCCGTACGCCGGGGGCACCACCGGCGGCTCACCGGTTCCGAACACCACTTCCAGCGCCGGCAGCGCGACCGCTCCCGCGACGATCCGGCCGGACTCCCACAGCGCCACGTGCACAGCCCAGTCGGTGCGACCCTCCTCGGAGTACTCGCGGGTCCCGTCCAGCGGGTCGACGATCCACACCCGAGACGCCTGCAGCCGGTTGAGGTCGTCGGCGGCCTCCTCCGACAGGACGCTGTCATCGGGCCGGGCTTCGGCCAGCGCAGCGGCAATCGCCAACTGTGCCCCCGCATCGCCCGCCTTCTTCAGCACGGCGGGATCGGTGCCCGCGTGCTCGGCCCGGATACCGAGCAGCACCTGACCGGCGTCGGTGGCGATCCGAGCAGCCAGCACGTGATCCGACGTCACGAGGCGTCGGTGATCATGCCCGCGGCGACCGTCTGGTTGGTGCCCTCGTCGACCAGGATGAATCCCCCGGTGGTGCGGTTGCGGCGGTATTCGTCGACGAACAGCGGGTGCGTCATGCGCAGCGTCACGCGGCCGATGTCGTTGCGCCGAAGGCTCTCGACGCCTTCCTCACGGTGCATCGTGTTGACGTCAATGCGGTAGTGCAGAGTCCGGACGACCGCCCGTGACCACCGCGTGGTGTGCTTGATCGCATAGCGCTTGCCCGGCTGCAGCGGCTGGTCTGCCATCCAGCACAGCGTGGCGTCCATCGTCTGGCTCATCGTCGGCTGGTTGTGCGGCCGGCAGATCATGTCGCCGCGGGAGATGTCCACGTCGTCGTCGAGCCGGACGACGACCGACATCGGCGGGTAGGCCTCCTCGACCGGACCACCGGGCGTGTCGATCGCACTGATGGTGGTGCTCAGCCCCGAGGGCAGCACCTCGACCTCGTCGCCGACCTTGATGACCCCGGCGGCCACCGTTCCGGCGTACCCCCGATAGTCGTGGTGCTCATCCTTGCGGGGCCGGATGACGTACTGCACGGGAAAGCGGACGTCGGTGAGGTTGCGATCAGAGGCGATGTAGACCTCTTCGAGGTGATGCAACAGCGCGGAACCCTCGTACCACGGCATGTTGCCGGAGCGGGTCACGACGTTGTCACCGTTCAGCGCCGAGACCGGGATGGAGGTCAGGTCCCCGATGTCCAGACGGCTGGCGAACTGCTCGAACTCCTCCCGGATCGACTCGAAGACACCCTGGTCGTAGTCGACCAGGTCCATCTTGTTGACGCACAGCACGATGTGCGGAACCCGCAGCAGGGTGGCGAGGAAGGCGTGCCGCTTGCTCTGCTCGACGATGCCGTTGCGGGCGTCGACCAAGACCAGCGCGAGGTTCGCGGTGGACGCACCCGTCACCATGTTGCGGGTGTACTGCGGGTGACCCGGCGTATCGGCCAGGATGAACGCTCGCTTCGGGGTGGCGAAGTACCGGTACGCCACGTCGATCGTGATGCCCTGCTCGCGCTCGGCCCGCAGACCATCGGTCAGCAGCGCGAGGTTGGGGGCATCCTCACCCCGGCGGCGGCTGGCGTCCTCGATCGCTGCGTACTGGTCCTCGAAGATGCTCTTGCTGTCGTACAGCAACCGGCCGATCAGCGTGCTCTTGCCGTCATCGACGGAGCCGGCGGTAGCCAGGCGGAGGAGTTCCATCTCAGAAATAGCCTTCCCGCTTGCGGTCTTCCATGGAGGCCTCGCTGGTGCGGTCGTCGGCGCGAGTGGCCCCCCGCTCTGTCACCCGCGACGCGGTGACCTCCACGATGATGTCTGCGACGGCAACCGCGGTGGACTCCACCGCCCCCGTCACCGTCATGTCCCCGACCGTGCGGTAGCGAACGGTGACCAACTCGACCTGCTCATCCGGGCGGGGCGGGGTCCAGGGCCCGACGGCCATCCACATGTCACCGCGGCGGAAGCACTCCCGCTGGTGGGCGAAATAGATCGGCGGCAGCGGCACCTCGGCGTACTCGATGTAGTGCCAGATGTCGGATTCGGTCCAGTTCGACAAGGGGAAGACCCGGATGTGCTCGCCGGCGTGGTGCCGGCCGTTGTA
>JACDAB010000126.1 GCA_013695665.1 Geodermatophilaceae bacterium
CTAGGAAGTGGCTGCCGGCGCCTGGCTGCGCTTGCCGGCCGACGTCGAATCGCTGCCGGATTTCGGCGCCTTCGACGTGGTGGATGCGGTGGAGTCGCCGGAGGACTTCGCCGCGGTGCTGTTGGCGGTGTCAGAGCTGGCCTTCGTACCTGACGTGGACTCCGTCGAGTCCTTGGCCGCGCTCTTTGCCTCGCCGCCCTTGCCCTCACCGTTCTTGCCGTCGTTGTTCTTGCCGTCGTTGTTCTTGCCGTTGCCGTTCTTGGCCTCGTTGCGGCTGTCGTTGCGATAAAAGCCGGAGCCCTTGAAGACGACCCCGATGGATCCCCATACCTTGCGCAGGCGCCCAGCGCACTGCGGACACTCGGTCAGTGCGTTGTCCGAGAATGCCTGGACGGTGTCGAACTGGTGCCCGCAACCTACGACGGTGCACGCGTACTGATACGTCGGCACGTGGGGTCCTCCTGATGCGCGGTTCGACTGCTCGAGCACTTCGGCAGTTGCTGCTGGCACTCTGCCTGTGCGACTGCTAACAGTGTGACACGCGACGGGCATTCCTTCGCTGGTTGGTCGTCGGTGCCGTGTCAGACATCGGGTGGGTTGTGGTCGGCGGGTTCTGGCGCTGTCGGGTGTTGTTGGCCGGCGGGGCTGGTCCAGAGCAGGGTGGCGTCCCGGCGTTGTCGTACCCGCCAGCGGGTGTGGGTCTTGATCAGGTGGTGCCCGCGGCAGATCGCATTGAGGTTGTGGTCGGCGGTGGGGCCGCGCGGGTATTCGACGGTGTGGTCGAGGTCCAGGCCGGCGGGTTGTCGGCAGCCGGGGAACCGGCAGTGCCGGTCGCGGGTGCGGACGTGTTCGGCCAGGGCAGCGGGTGGGGTGTAGGTGGTGCGTCCTACGTCCAGGACGGTGCCGGAGGCGGGGTCGGTGAGGATCCGCCGCCAGATGGCGTCGCCGGCAATCAACCGAGCGGCCTGGGCGGTGATCGGGAGATGACCGCGCAGCTGGCAGGGCTCATCGTCGAGGCCGGCCAACGTGGTCCAGGCGGCGGTGACATGCACCGCCGCGGGCGTCGGGCGGCCCGGTCGGGTCCGCCGGGGCGGACCAGCGCTGGTGGCCGGTTCTGCCGGGTCTGCCGGGTCGGGGTCGGCGGCGAGGAGCAGGTCCTGCAGGGTGTCGACGCGGCGAGCCTCGGCGCTGCGAGTGTCTCCTGGCGTGCTGGCGTTATCCGCGGCGCGGCGCAACGCGTCGAAGGCGCGGATCGCGTCGGCGGCAGCCATCCGTGCCCACAGGGTGGCCATGCCGTCCTCGGCCGGATACAGCCGCGCCGCCCGATCGGTGACGGCCTGTTCGTGGCGGCGCTGCGCGGCTGCGGGGTCCGCGGCAATCACTGCCCGTGCACAGGACTCCCGCAGCGCCGGAGCGGTCTGCGCACCGGCACGGGGCAGCACCCTGGCCTCCACGACGGCGGCGGTGTCCGCGGACAGCACGTCGGTCGCGGCGACGATGACCCTCGTGCGGGTCAGGTCCAGCTCACCGCGGTGCAGCGCCGCGAGGGTCCTGGGCAGCCTCGACACCAGGGTGTCGGCCAGCGCCACCCGCTCGGCGGCCGCATGCCGGGACAGTCGCAGCACCGGCCCGATCTCCGCTGCGGCGACCTCGACCGTCCCGACGAAGCGGTCGCCGCCGGCCAGGATCCACCCGCCGGCGCGCGCCCGGACTTCGGCAATCGCCGCGAGCTGTCGAGCCTGCGCCGCCCGCACCGCGGCCTCGGTCACCCGCAGGACCTCGATCAATCCCTCGTCGGACATTCCAACCAAGTCGAACACATGTTCGAGTGTAGAGCCGGCCACCGACACAACATCGGACCGCACCACATCTGTGGAAAACCCGATCAAGTCCGTTCGAGGACCACCGCGGGGAGAGCACCGGGGCTTCGCCTCAGCGGTACTCAGGGTTCTCGAAGTCGAAGCGGCTCCCGGCGTCCCAGGCTGTGCGCTGGTTGCCGTGCGCCGGAATCCCCCCGGCCCCGCGCAACATCGCGGCCAGATGCATCAGGTTCCACGTCATGAACGTGGTGTTTCGGTTGGTGAAATTGTTCTCCGGACCGCCGGAGTCAGGGTCCAGGTAGGACGGTCCGGGGCCTGCTTCACCGATCCAGCCGGCGTCGGCCTGCGGTGGGATGGTGTATCCGAGGTGCTGCAGGCTGTAGAGCACGTTGCTCGCGCAGTGCTTGATGCCGTCCTCGTTTCCGGTGATGAGGCAACCGCCCACCCGCCCGTAGAAGTCGGACTGCCCGTCGGAGTTCAACTCACTCGAGCAGGCGTAGAGGCGTTCGATGACCCGCTTGGTCACCGAACTGTTGTCCCCGAGCCAGATCGGGCCGGCGATGACCAGGATGTCGGCCGCGTGGACGGTCCGGAAGATGGCCGGCCACTCGTCACTGTCCCAGCCGTACTCGGTCATGTCCGGGTAGATGCCGGTGGCGATGTCGTGATCGACCGCGCGGATCATGTCGACCTCGACCCCGTGCTTTCGCATGATCGAGGCGCTGGCCTCGACCAGACCGCCGGTATGGGACTGCTCCGGGGATCGCTTGAGCGTGCAGTTGATGAACAAAGCCCTCAGGCCGTCGAATCTCCAGTCCGCCACCTGAGTCAGCCTGCCACGATCTGACAGGCTTGCGTCATGGACATCCTGCGTACGCCGGACGACCGGTTCGCCGCCCTGCCGGAGTTCGCCTACGAGCCGCGGTACGCCGACATCGCCGACGGTGAGGGCGGGAGGCTCCGGATGGCGTACGTCGAGGACGGACCGCCGGACGGGCCAGCGGTACTGCTGCTGCACGGTGAGCCGACCTGGTCGTTCCTCTACCGCACCATGATGCCGGTGATCGCCGCAGCCGGGCTTCGCGCCGTCGCACCCGACCTGATCGGCTTCGGGCGGTCGGACAAGCCGAGCCACATTACGGACTACAGCACGCTGCGCCACGTCGACTGGACTCGATCGCTGGTCTTCGACCACCTCGACCTGCGCGGCGTCACGCTGGTCGGTCAGGACTGGGGAGGGTTGATCGGGCTGCGGCTAGCCGCCGAGCATCCTGACCGGTTCGCCGGGCTGGTCGCGGCCAACGCCGTCCTGCCCACCGGGGATGAGCCCATGCCGGAGCTCTGGTGGAAGTTCCGCCGCGCGATCGAGCGGGCCGAGACCCTCGACATCCCCCGTGTCATCCAGTCCGGGTGCCGGACGCAGCTGAGCCCGGAGGTGCGAGCGGCGTACGACGCCCCGTTCCCCGACGAGCGGTACAAGGCGGCGGCCCGGGCATTCCCGCTGCTGGTACCCACCACAGCCGAGGACCTGGCGACCGTCGCCAATCGTGCAGCGTGGGCAGCACTGTCCACATCGGACACTCCGGTGCTCGTGGCGTTCAGCGACTGCGATCCCATCACCGCGCCGGTGGGCCCGGCGCTGCAGCGCACGCTCCCCGGCGCCCGCGGGCGCGAGCATCCGATCATCCGCGGTGCCGGGCACTTCCTGCAGGAGGACGCCGGCCCGGAGCTGGCCCGGCACGTCGTCGAGTTCGTCAGCAGGGGCTGAGTTCGACCAGACCTGCAGACGGCGTGACCACCGCCGTCATGGGTATGTCGTGCGACCGCACCGGCAGCAGCTCCTGGACGAACTCCCCATCGTGCAGCAGCGCTGCCAACGGCGTACCCGGTCGGATCCAGCCCAGGCTCCGGTCGTAGAAGCCGGCACCCCGTCCGAGCCGGGTACCGCGTCGGTCCACCGCGAGGGCCGGCACGAGTACGGCGTCCGCGGTGGCCAGTGCGGCCGCGCCCAACCTGGGTCCGGCCGGTTGGCGCAGACCCCACGGTCCGGGGGTCAGCACGCCGTCGTACTCCGCCCAATCCAGGACGTCGGCGGACACGATGGGCAGCAGGACGCGGCAGCCGCGGCCGGCCAGCTCGTCCAGCAGGGCAACCGAGCCCGGCTCGGAACCGATCGGGACATACGCGGCGATGCAGCTGCCCGGTCGCGCCCACACCGTTGCGAGCACGTGGCGCGACAGCGCGCGTGCTGTGCCGACCAGATCAGGCAGGGTGTCGCGGCGGGCCAGGATGCGTCGGCGCACAGCAGCCTTCGTCGGTCCGGATGCGCCGTCGTCGAGCACGCTGCACTGTAGGCGGCGCCGGTGCCCGGATAGGGTTTGGCTATGACCCAGGCCGCACCTCCTCACACCGCCGGCCAGCAGACCCCGGCGCGGAAGGCGGTTATTCCGGTGGCTGGCTTGGGCACCCGCTTCCTCCCGGCCACCAAGGCGGTGCCCAAGGAACTGCTGCCCGTGGTGGACAAGCCTGCGCTGCAGTACATCGTGGAAGAGGCGGTACGGGCCGGGCTGGCTGAGCTGCTCATGGTGACGGGGCGGGGCAAGGACGCCATCGCCGACCACTTCGACCGCCAGCCCGAACTGGAGGCGGCTCTGGAGAAGAAGGGGGATGCCGCCCGGTTGATCGCGGTCAAGCATGCGAGCGAGCTGGCAAAGATCCACTTCGTTCGGCAGGGCGAGCCGCAGGGTCTCGGCCACGCCGTCCTGCAGGCGGCGTCCTATGTCGGGCAGGAGACCTTCGCCGTACTGCTGGGTGACGACATCATCGACTCCCGGGACCGCCTGCTTGAGCGGATGCTGGACGTCCAGCAGCGTCGCGGCGGAAGTGTCGTCGCGCTGTTGGAGGTGCCGCGGCAGGACATCTCCAAGTACGGCTGCGCGACGGTGGACCGGACCGATGAGGACGACGTCCTCGCCCTCTCCGACGTCGTGGAGAAGCCGGATCCCGACTCCGCCCCGAGCACGCTGGCGGTGATCGGGCGCTACGTCTTGTCCCCGACCATCTTCGCCGCGCTCCGGGACACCCCGCCGGGCAGCGGCGGCGAGATCCAGCTGACCGACGGCATCCGCGCCCTGATCAGAGCCGGCGAGCCGGTGCACGGGGTGGTTTTCCGGGGCCGCCGCTATGACACCGGCGATAGGGTGGACTATCTCAAGGCAGTCGTCCGGCTTGCCGTGGAGCGCGAGGACATCGGCCCGGAGTTCCGTACGTGGCTGAACGGCTTCGTCGCCGGCGGAGGGTAACGGCGTGAGATCCGCCGACGCACATCCCGCCGCGGAGGCGGCGTGAGATCCGCCGACGTACTTCCCGCCGCGGAGGCGGCGTGAGATCCGTTGAGGAGCACATCGACCGGATCCTCGCCAGCGTCCCGCAGCCGGACCCGATCGAGTTGGCATTGCTGGACGCCCAAGGACTGCTCTGCGCGGAGGAGGTCGTCTCCCAGATCTCGTTGCCGGCCTTCGACCAGACCGGGATAGAGGGGTACGCCGCTCGCACCGCGGACGTCGATGGGGCGACGGCGGATGACCCGGCGATGCTCGCTGTTGTCGGGGAGGCCGATGCGGGCGCGCGGACAGTCCAGTCACTGGCGGCCGGCATGGCTATCCGGGTGACGCCCGGCGCCATCCTCCCGGCCGGTGCCGACGTCGTGATACCCACGTCGTGGACAGACCGGGGGGTCGCCCGGGTGGCCGTCTTCCGTACCGCGCCCGCGTGGTCGTTCATCCGCCGGGTCGCCGAGGACGTGGCGCCGGGGGACACCGCGGTGTCGGTCGGTACGCCGATCGGCCCGGCGCAGGTCGGTCTGCTGGCCGCTGTGGGCAGGGACCGGATCCAGGTCCGGGCGCGGCCACGGGTCGTCGTCGTCTCGACCGGTGACGAGCTGATCGACGTCGGTATCTCACCGGGAATGGGCGAGACCGTGGACGTGAACAGCTACGCGCTGGCCGCCGCCGCTCGGGACGCCGGCGCTGAGGTCTATCGCGCGGGCATCGTACCCAGCGAGAAGCGCCGGCTCCTGGAGGCGATGGAGAGCCAGCTGCTGCGCGGGGACATCCTGGTGCTCAGCGGGGCGTTCGGGACCGGCTCGTTCGACGTCGTCCAAGAGGTGCTAGGCGAACTGGGCCAGATGGACTTCGCGCGGGTGGCAATGACACCGGCTGCCGCTCAGGGTTTCGGCCAGCTCGGAGCGCGGCAGGTACCCACGCTGTGCGTGCCGGGTGACCCGGTCAGCGCGCTGGTCAGTTTCGAGGTGTTCGTACGTCCGGCGATCCGGTTGATGCTGGGCAAGAAGCAGCTCTTCCGTCGTACCGTCCAGGCGATATCCGGGACCGCGCTGAGCTCTCCCCCGGGCCGGCGGCAGTATCAGCAGGCCCGGATCTACCGTCATCCGGACGGCGGCTACGTCGCCGCGCCGGTCGGTGATCCCGGAACGCATCTGCTGCACGGCATGTCTCAGGCGAACTGCCTGATCGTCCTCGCCGAGAACGTGACCGACGTGGCCGAGGGCGAGCCGGTGACAGCCATGCCGCTACTCATCAGCATCTGATGACCGCCGGGCACCCCGGGTGGCCGGCCCGACTGCAGCGAGCCCGGGTGGCCCTGCGGCCGTTGCGCCTGCGGGATGCGGCGCGGTGGAGTTCCCTTCGAGTCGCCAACGAGGCCTGGCTTGCACCGTGGGAACCGTCCTCGCCGTACCCCTGGGCGCAGCGGCACACCCGATCGGCGTACATCGCGATGGTCCGGGTGCTGCGCGGTCAGGCGCGGGTGGGGACGATGTTGCCGTTCGCGATCCTGTACGACGACGCGGTGGTCGGTCAGCTGACGGTGTCGAACGTCGTGCGCGGGGTGCTGCGTTCGGCGCACGTCGGCTACTGGATCGACAAGGGGCACGCCGGGCGCGGTGTGACGACGACGGCCCTGGCCCTGGCCGTCGATCACTGCTTCGGGCCGGTGGGTTTGCACCGGATCCAGGCCGACATCCGGCCGGAGAACGCAGCCAGCCGACGGGTGGTGGAGAAGCTGGGATTCCGCCAGGAGGCGTACTACGTGCGGTACCTGGACATTGATGGCGCCTTCCGCGATCACCTGGGTTTCGCCGTGACCGTGGAGGACGCGCCAGGGGGCCTCGTACGGCGGCTGCCGAGGCTCTGACACCCCTGTGCCTGGCGGGTTGTGCGACACACCGCACGGCGTCCCATTCCGGCCCGTCCCTGCTGTCTACCGTGAGCGCGAGACGTGACGGATGTGACAGGAGAGGTGAATGGGCTCGGGAATCCTGCTGGCCGTCCTGGTCGTGCTGTGGTTCGTCGTGCTCGTTCCGATGGTTCTCCACCGGGGCAGCCCCAACCAGGACATGACAAAGGAAGGGACGGGCTCGACGATGCGCGTACTTCATCGCCGCGGGTCAAAGGCGCGGGGTCCGGCCGGCCTTGCCGAAGGAGCGATCGCCGTACTGAGGCGGCCACTGCGCGACCCCAGAGTCGAAGCCGATGTCGTGTCCCGCCGTCGACGGACCCTGGTCGGTCTCATCACGCTTGCGGTGGTGTGGGCGCTGCTGGCCGTCTTCTACCGGTCGTACTTCTGGACCGCGCAGATCGTGCTCGACCTTCTGGTCTTCGCCTACCTCGTGTACCTGCGGCTGGAAGCCCAGCGCGAGGCCGAACGCCGCGACCGGCGTGCGGTCCGATTTGCCGATCGGCCCACGCCGGGGCGCCCGCCCGGGCGGCGGGCAAAGACCCGCCCGGCGACATTCTCCGACGTGGAGGTCACCGCACCCATCCCGAAGGTCAAGCCGGTGCCGGTGCCGGTGCCGGTGCCGGTGCCGGTTGCCGGTGGCTGGGCGCCGAACCCGATTCCGGTTCCGACGTATGTCAACAAGGCGACAGCCCCGCGCCAGCAGCACCGGTTGGACGACCAGTTGGTGAGCATCGACGACGACGATCCGAACTTCGCCGACGTCGCGGAGTGGGACGGCAAGCGCGCGGTCGGCGACTGAGCCGACGACGATCGGCTGCTATCGTG
>JACDAB010000139.1 GCA_013695665.1 Geodermatophilaceae bacterium
TATACTTCACGCGGCGAGGAGTGAGACATCGTCGAACTCCTGGAAGTTGAGCGTCATCAGCGACGCCAACTTGTTCGCGTGCGTCGTCGGCACCCGGTCCAGCACGTCCTGAACGGCCGCCCGGAAGTCGGCGAAGGTCGGGTGGTAACGGCCGTATGCTGCCTTCCGCTTGGTGAACCGCCACAGCCGCTCGATCAGGTTCAGGTTGGGCGAGTAGCTCGGCAGGAACAGGAGTTCGATCCCGAACTCCTCGGCCAACCCCATCACGATCTTGTTCCGCTGGTAGCGGGCGTTGTCCAGAACCAGGGTGACCGGGCCGACCAACCCCCGGGCCGCGACGGCCCGGAGCAGGTCGCACATCGTGTCGGTGTTCACCACCGTCGTGTTGGTCACCGTCACGAGCGTCCGGGCGATCGCGTCCCACGCCCCCAGGACGTTGAACCGCTGGCGGCCCGAGGCGGCCCGGACGAACACCCGTGCGATCGACCACAGGCAGCACAGGTAGGTCCCGAACACGAAGTGGGCGGCGTCCACGAACAGGACGTGGCCGCGGCCGGCGACGGCCCGGTCGAGCCGGGGCTTCAGTTCGGTGTCGAGGAACGCCTTCTGGTCCCGGACGTGGTCCGGGAGGTCTTTTTTGGGGGGATCGGGATGGCCCGGGTCCGCCGCCACCGGAACCCGAGACCGGCCAGGAACTCCCGGACCTGCGTCGGCCGGCGGCGGATGCCGGTCAACGCCTCGATCCGGTCGCACGCCTCGGCTACGGTCCGCACGGGGGATGCCGACAAGGAGTCCCGGATGGTCGCCGTGTGGTCGGCCAACGCACTCACCGGGCCGGTGACCTCCCACCGCCGAAGGCCGTCCAACCCGCCCTCGCGGTAGGCGGCCACGTACCGCTGGGCGGTGGCCCGCCCGAGGCACGCGACCTCGGCCGCCTTGGCCCGGGTGACGCCGCAGTGGAGGAGCCACAGGACGAGCATCTTGCGGCGGACGTGGGCGTCGGGGTGGGCGTCCCGCTCGGCGTTGACGACCGCCTGCTCGGCGTCGGTGAGGGCGATCCGAAGCCAGGCCATCCGTGACCCTCCGCCGACATCGCTGCCGGAGGCAGCTCACGCGGATGGTGTACACCGGCCCAGCCAGAATGGCTCATCGTGGGGCGAGCGGAGTATAGCTGGAAGCTCACCGTCCCCGAGGGCGTCGGCCCGCTCACGTTCAAGGCCGTCGCCGCCAGCGACCGGCACTCGGACGGCGAGGAGGGCGTGGTGCCGGTGCTGTCGCGGCGGGTGCTGGTGCAGGAGTCGATGCCGCTGCCGATCCGCAACGCCGGGCAGAAGGACTTCGACTTCGCCCGCCTGCGCAACTCGGCCGGGTCGAACAGCATCCGCCACCAGTCGTTCACCATCCAGTTGGTGAGCCAGCCGGCGTGGTACGCGGTGCTGGCGCTGCCGTACCTGATGGAGTACCCGCACGAGTGTACCGAGCAGACGTTCAACCGCCTCTACGCCAACGGCCTGGCCCGGCACGTCGCCAACAGCGACCCGAAGATCCGCCGCGTCTTCGACCTGTGGAAGGGCACCCCGGCCCTGCAGAGTCCGCTGGAAAAGAACGCGGACCTGAAGAGCGTGCTGCTCGAAGAGACGCCGTGGGTCCGGCAGGCGGTCAAGGAGGGGCAGGCCCGGCAGAACGTCGGCATCCTGTTCGACGCCAACCGGCTCGACGCCGAGACCGCGCGGCTGACCCGCCGCGTGGCCGAGCTCCAGTACCCGGACGGGATGTGGCCGTGGTTCCCGGGCGGCCGCCCGAACGAGTACATGACGCTGTACATCACGACGGGGTACGGCCGGATGCGGCACCTCGGCGTGAAGCAGGACGTGGCCCCGGCGGTGAAGGCCGTGACGGCGCTCGACGCCTGGATGGACCGCACCTACCGCGACATCCTGCGCGCCGGCACCCCTGACGCGAACCACCTGAGCCCGACGGTGGCGATGTACCTGTACGGCCGCAGCTTCTTCCTCGCGGATCGGCCGGTCGCCAACGAGCACCGGGCCGCGTGGGACTACTGGCTCGGCCAGGCCCGCCGCTACTGGCTGCAACTCGGCCACCGCCAGAGCCAGGCGCACCTCGCGGTCGCGCTGAAGCGCACGAACGACCTGCCCACCGCCCGCGGCATCATGGCGTCGATCAAGGAGCGCTCCGTCTCCAACGAGGAGATGGGGATGTTCTGGCGCGACCTGGAGCTGCAGCAGTTCTGGTTCCGCGCCCCGGTCGAGACGCAGGCCATGATGATCGAGGCGTTCGACGAGGTGATGAACGACCAGCAGGCCGTCGAGGACTGCAAGGTGTGGCTCATCAAGCAGAAGCAGACGCAGGACTGGAAGACCACGAAGGCCACCGCCGACGCCGTCTACGCGCTGCTCCTGCGCGGCGAGAACCTCCTGAAGTCCGACGCGCTCGTGGAAGTGACCGTCGGCAATCGCAAGATCGAGCCGCGGAACGTGGAGGCCGGCACGGGCTTCTACGAGGAGCGGTTCCTGCGCACCGAGGTGCAGCCGTCGATGTCGGCGATCACGCTGAACAAGAAGGACAAGGGCGTGAGCTGGGGGAGCGCTCACTGGACGTACCTGGAAGACCTGGACAAGGTGACCGCCGCCGCCGACGGCCCGCTGAAGCTGGAGAAGCGGCTGTTCCTGCGGTCGTACACGAAGCAGGGGCCGAAGCTCGACCCGTTCGCCAAGACCCCGATCGCGGTGGGCGACGAGGTGGTGGTGCGGATGGTGCTGCGGACGGACCGGGACATGGAGTACGTCCACCTGAAGGACCACCGCGGCAGCGGCACGGAGCCGACGAACGTGTTGTCGCGCTACCGGTTCCAGGACGGCCTGGCGTACTACGAGTCGACGAAGGACACGGCGACGCACTTCTTCGTGGACTACCTGCCGAAGGGGAACTACGTGTTCGAGTACCCGGTGCGGGTGCAGCACCGCGGGGTGTACAGCACCGGCTTCGCGGCGATCCAGTGCCTGTA
>JACDAB010000156.1 GCA_013695665.1 Geodermatophilaceae bacterium
TCGGAGGCCACGGTCGCGGCCTCCGGGCCGACTCGCCGGCCCGTCCCTCGGCCCGGTGTCACCGGGAGAAAGCGGATTCCGCGCTGAAAGTTCCGCGCACGCATGACACGATCAGGGAACGACGACCGAGGAGAACGTTAGCAGGTGTGCGCGGGGATGGCACGGTGGCAGAGCTGGTGAAGTTCGACACCCGGCGGCTATATGAGCACCACCTCGACGAGATCGAAGGTTGTCACCCGCTGTGATCCGGCGGCTGAACAGGTGAGCCGTGGCAGGGGATCGGAGGCCCCGGCCCGCACCGTGACGGCGACCGACTCCGGGTCACCGGCGAACAGGACTCGCCAGGTGCGTGCGTCGAGGGGCTGGACGTGCACGGGCGACAGCGAGGTCACACGCATGTCGCCGACGGCCCTGCGGGCGTGGTGTTGCGCCGCCTGGACGGCCATCGGCAGCGACGCGCGGCCGCGGAGCAGATCGGGGGCGACGAGGCCGCCCTCATGCGCCTCGACCAGGCCGGAGACGAGAGCCGGCGTCACGGTCCCGTAGTACAGGCCGTGCGGGAGTACGACGACATTCGCGGCGAACCGGTCGCCGCCGGTGTGCGAGCACTCCCACGCCTGGCCCGGACGCTGCGCGGCGAGCGCGGCGGCCACCGGGCGCCCACGGATGGCGCAACAGGCGTCGTGCCGCGCGTGCGTGCACACCAGATAGGCCGCTGCGGTGGAGTGCTGCCCGGCCGAGCCGTCCAGCGGTATCTCGGTGAGCTGCCTGTCGCTGTGGTAGTCACCCCACCAGATCCCCTCCGTCCCGAGCCTGGAATCGACGTACGCCCAGCGTCTGGTGGCAGTGGCGACCACGCGGCCGGGCCGGCGGATCAACATCACCCGCACGCCGGCCTCGCGGCACCTGCGGTCCACCTCGCGGGCGACATCCGCATCGAGGGATGAGTCCAGTAGTGCGTTGCGACCCCACGGGCCGGCCCGCTCGATCAGCAGCCACCGAGCCACCGGTGCGGCTGTCCCGTGGCGCTGGTCGGCCCGCGCCAGGGAGAGCGCAGCGCATCGGGTGACGGCCGTGAGCGGCTGCGGCTCGGTCATTCCAGGGAATCTGACCGCAGGCGGTCTCCGGCCTCGGGGACAGCGTCGCCCGGCGGTTGTCGAGCGGGTACCTCCTCGGCCACCGCCAGGCCTTCGTGCAACAGCCGACGGGCGAGGATCAGCTGGTCCTCAGGCGCCAGGTCCGGCAGCTCCCCGACCAGCACCACCGACCCCGCCAAGGCCCGGCGCACAGCGGCGCCGGCTGCGACCGGAAAGGCGACCCGCCGGTCGGCGACGGCGACGGCGACCTCATCGGGCAGCACCTCCACTGTGTGACGGAGGTGGGCGCGGACTCGGATGGAGCTCGCCGCGGTGAGCTGCGCGGCGGCTGCGGCCTGTGCGATCGGGGAGAGGGGAGCGGGCCGGACGGCAGTCCAGAGTTGGCGGCGTACGCGGTCAGCGACCCGTGCCGCGTCTACGCCCTCGAGGACGGCGCCGAGACCGGCAATGGTCGCCCGGATCTCGGCCTCCATGCTCGCCGCGTCGGTGGGATCGACTCCCATGGGCAGCGAGCGCCGCAGGGCTGGATCCTCGGCGGCCTGAGCGAGCAGGGCCTCGACAATGGTGAAGCGGGTCAGGCTGTGGATGCCCACCGTCAGGTGCGCGGATACCTCACCCGCGGCGGTCGCCGAGTGGAGCCAGCCGCGCGGCAGGTAGAGCGCGTCCCCGGGCTTCAGCACCGCATCGATGTCGGGCAACCCCTCGGCAGCGTGGGCGACGTCGGTACGGCGATCCGTCCACGGCTGGGTGCGCAACGGGTCGGTGTGGACCGGCGGGTAGATCACCCACCGCTTGGTGCCGGCAAGCTGCAGTACGAAGACGTCGTGCACGTCGTAGTGGGCGGAAAAGCCCTGCGACTGCGCCGGTGTGATGTACGCGTTGACCTGCACGGGGTGTCCGAGGTCGGTGGCCATGGCCGCGGCGAAGTCGACCAGCGGCGGCCACAGTCGGTGCAGTCCCTGCAGAACGAGCGTGCAACCCTCCGCGAACAGCTCCAGGACCCGGTCATCGCTGACCTGGTCGGCAATCTGGGCACCGGCTCCACCGGAGCGGGTGAACCGGGCGGCGTCGACGACCTGCCCGTCCTTGGCGATCCGCAGGAACGGCGTCCGCACACCGCGTCTGCTGACCAACTCGTCCACATCGTCGAGGGTCAGCAGGTCCTCGAATCCGCCCGGCAGTTCCGCGGAGGTCGAGAGGAGGGGGCGGCGGGACCAGGTGTCCGTGGCGAACTGTGCCGGTGGAATGCCGATGCAACGGCGTAGGGCCGGGTGGGCGGCCGAGCCGCCCACC
>JACDAB010000180.1 GCA_013695665.1 Geodermatophilaceae bacterium
ACCATCCCCGCGATGCTGTCCGCGTCCCGGCCATAATTTGCGGCGCCCAGTACCGCCGGTCGAAAGGCGCCACGGGCGATAACCAGATAGGCAAGCGCGATGGGGAGTTCCTCGATTGAGTGTTCCCGGCTGGGGTAATGCCCCACCCGTTTATAGTTGGCTACGCTGCCCTTCACCGTATCGAAAGGCTCCATAACCGCCCGTAAGTAGGCTGCCAGATCCTCGGTGGGGGCCGTGCGCGCCGCCTCCGTAAGTGCCACGATGGCATGGCGACTGCCATCCTTTGCCAGGTCAATAACCGTCTCGATAACACGCTCGTAGGTGGCGTCCGGGTGAAGGGCCGCGGCAACCGCCGCGGCCATCAGCCCCGCCGCTTCAAGCCCATATGACTCCTGATGCGCGCTGAACATATCGATGGCCCGCCGGTACGCGTTCGCCGGGTCGCCCGCGTTCATTAGCCCGATGGGCGCGGCATACATCGCCGCCCCGCAGTTCACCATGTTCCCGATTCCGCCCTGGCGCGGCTCCGCGTTGGCGAGCCGCAGCCGCAAAAACAGGTACTTTTCCGGGTAGAAGACCCGCTCTAGTAGCAACATCTCCCGTTGCCACTCTGGCACCCACACCGGTATCTCCACCAGCTCGTCCACGAAATAGGTTGCCATATCATAGGCATCCAGGTGCGACCCCTTCTTGAGAATCGCACGGCACAGCGCCAGCGCCATTAAAGTATCGTCCGTAACGTGCCCGTCACCCTTGAGCCGCCCCGTCTCCTCGAAGGGTAAAAAGGGCGGTGCGAAGTCCGTAATAGGCGCCCCATAACGCGCCCTGATCTCCTCCGGCGAGCGCCACTCGGTTGCCGCGCCCAGCGCATCGCCAATCGCGCCGCCCAGCAAGCATCCTTGAAAACCGTCGCTAAGTGATCTCGGTTCTGGGAACGTTCCCATCTGCTCTCCTAGAAGAGGGAAGTGAGAACAGGCTCACTTCCCGGTGAAGACGGCTAACGAACAATCAATCAGGACTTATGCACAGTTCCGGCAAATTCCCCTTTTGTCATTTCGAGCCCTTCGCGGACTCAGGACAGGCTCCGCGAGAAATCCCGCCGTTTTGCGTCAGTCCTATCAATTACATGCGCGGGGACGCCGTAGAGTGACGCACCAATAGCTGGCAGGGGTAAATGTGTCGCCTCGATTGCGCCGGCGCGCGCCCATGAATCCGGTCTAACAAGAACTCCGCCGCTTTCTGCCCGATTTCGTATTTCGGCTTGCTCACCGTCGTCAACGCGGGGGTCGAGGTGGACGCTGCATAGATGTCGTCCAGGCCGACAACAGATAAATCGTGCGGAACCTGCAACCCCGCGGTCTGGGCGGCCTGCAACGCGCCCAACGCCAGCTCATCGTTGGCGGCAGCCACTGCCGTGGGTCGCTCTTCAAGCGCCAGCAAGTGCTGCATTCCCTGCGCGCCCCCCTGGTGAAACGGTGTTTCCACGATCAACCTCTCGTCCGGCGAAATACCCTTCGCCTTCAAAAAATCGAGATACCCCGTGAGCCGTGACTGCCCTCGCCTGTTCTGTCGCCGTCCCCGGATCAGACCGATGCGCCGGTGGCCCAACGAGAAAAGATGATCGAGCGCCAGGGTTATTGCCCCGTAACTATCGGAACCCACCGTATCGAAATCAGGATAATCCTCGCGTGAGCCAATCAGGACGGTCGGGATATGGGTGGCTAAAAGGTCTTCGTTTGTGACCTCGATAGGATTGATCAGAACCGCATCGAAGCGACTTCGACGCGCCATCCGCAAGAACGCCCTCTCGCGCTGGCCCTCCCAGTCGCTGTTGGCAAAGACGACCGCATAGCCCTCGCGATCCATATGATCTTGGACGCCGCGCGCTACGTCTGGCCAGAATGGGTTGGTAATATCAGGAATCGCCAGCATGATAATGCTTGTACGGTCGGTACGAAGGCTACTGGCCACTTCATTCCGCTCGTAGCCCAGCACGTCAATTGCCGCCTGCACCCTGTGGCGCGTAGCCTCCCGGACCGCTGCAC
>JACDAB010000207.1 GCA_013695665.1 Geodermatophilaceae bacterium
GTCGAAGAGCACTTTGAGCTGATCCTGACCGAGGCCGCTGGCCTGCAGTTCCGGCAGGTCGCGCAACGCCGCCTTGACCTGGTTGGCCCGGATGTGCGGGAACGCCTTGGCGATCGTGTCGATCTCCGC
Organism: Geodermatophilaceae bacterium; assembly: GCA_013695665.1. GTDB lineage: Bacteria > Actinomycetota > Actinomycetes > Mycobacteriales > Geodermatophilaceae > JACCTY01. The sequence continues at coordinate 130 of JACDAB010000207.1, forward strand.
CGGGGGCATGCCCAGCGCCGCCCCGACATCGCGGATGGCGTGCCGGACCCGGTAGGTGTCCATCATCGATACGCAGGAGCACCGCTCGGCCCCGAACCGGTCGAGGATGGCGTCGTAGACCTCCATCCGGCGGGCGGACTCCACGTCAACGTCGATGTCGGGCAGCGCCTGCCGAAGCGGGGACAGGAACCGCTCCATTAGCAGCCGGTGCCGGATCGGGTCGACGTCGGAGATCCCGAGGAGGTAGTTGACCAGGCTGCCCGCGCCCGACCCCCGAGCGGCCACCCGCACCTTCATCGACCGGATCAGATCGGTCACGTCGGCGACGGTGAGGAAGTACGACGGGTAGCCGCGGGTCCCGATGACGTCCAGCTCGTCGTCCAGCCGCCGGCGTACGTCGTCGTTCGGGGTCATGGACCGGCGGCCGAAGCCAGCCTCACAACGAAGCCGCAGCACCTCCTGAGGGACGGCCGCCTCCTCACCCGGGCGGCGCAGCTCCGGGAAGTGCACCTCCCCGATCCCGAGGTCGGCGCGGGGGTCGACCGCACAGCGGTCGGCCACCCGTCGGGTCGCGGCCAGCAGTCTGCTTGCTGCGTCCCGGTCCGGCCCGACGATCTCCTCGGCGATCTCGGCCATCTGCTTGCCCGACTTCAGATGTCCCTCGGCGTTGCGCCGGTCGATGTGCCGCGGGTCGAGCGGGACGAGCCGGCGGGCGGAATCCAGTACGTCTGCGGTCGGGGCGTCGCGTGCCTCGGCGTAGCGCACCGCGTTGGTGAGAACGGCGGGCAGCCGCTGCTCGGCGGCGAAGCCCAGCAGCGCGCTGGCCCGGACCCGGTCACCTTTGGCCCGGTGGTGCACCACCTCGGCGAGCACATGATGGCGTCCCAACGCCTCCCGCCACCGCGCCAGGTGCGCCCGGGCCAGGTCGGGACGCCGATCGGCTAACGCCCGGCCGACCTCGGAATCCGGCCCCAGCAGGACGAGGACGCCTTCGGAGTGCTCGGCGATGAGCGCCAAGCTGCTCACCGGTGTACCCCGCTCCCCGCCGAGGTGGGTGGCGCTGATCAGCCGGGCCAGGCTCGCCCAGCCCTTCCCGGTGCGGGCCAGCAGGGTGACCCGCGGCAGCCGCGGATCAACGCTGACCCCGCCCCGCGCCGGCGTCGTACGGGCTGTGCCTGCCCGCAGCGCCGGGTGCGCGGCCGGGCTGACTGCCAGGTCCACCCCGAACACCGGCCGGATTCCCGCGCTGCGACAGACCTTGACGAACTTCACCGCGCCGTAGAGACCATCCCGGTCGGTGAGCGCCAGGGTGTCCATCCCGTGTTCGGCCGCTCTCGCGACCAGCGTCGCGGGGTGGCTGGCGCCGTAGCGCAAGGAATAGCCGGAGGCGACATGCAGATGCACGAACGGATCGGTCACGAGGTCACAGTCATGGGCTCGGTCCGGGCCCGTGGACCCCAACCGTGGTGGACACCACGGCACCAACAGTGGTTGACACCACGGCACCAACAGTGGTTGTCACCACGGTGAGGAACGTCTCGACGTCACGGACCAGGTCATCCGCTTCCCGGGCGGTGACCGCATGCGTCACACCGGCCTCGGCCGCCGCCCGCTTGGCCGCACCCGCAGCGAAGAACGCCGCCCACTCCCCCATCTCCGGAGCGACCTCGCAGAGCAGATCCCAGGCGCTGCGCAGTCGGCCCCGCCGTTTGGCCCCAGTGCCCGAATGGGTGTCTGGATGTGCCCGCGCTGCCAGCACCGCCGCGGTCCCACGGAGTGCAGCCAGGTGCGCCCCGGCGTACCGCTCCCCCGGCGCAGGCAACTGAGCGGCCTCGTCCAGGCCTGCCCGCGCCTGAGCGAGCAGAGCACATGCTGTCTGCGACACCGCTCTCCCCGGTCGGAGCATCGCTAGTTGGTTCTCAGTCAGTCGTGCACGCGAATCAATGACCATCGCCCTGCGCTCCAGTCGAAGTTCAGATCGAAGACCCCTAACGGGGCGTCCTTCCCGGTGTGGAGCTGTCGAGCCTCGACCCGCCACACCTCCCGCTCGCCGTCGTCGATGCCGACCACTGCGCCACCTGGTCTGGTTCGAGAGCGGCCGGTTCGCCGCCACCAGTTCCCGGCCTCCACCCAGTGGTCGAGCACTGCATGGACGGCGTACAGCCGCTGTCCCCAGCGGAACCGGGCGGGTCCCTCGACCCGCCCGCCGCCGCCGCCGGCGCTGTTGCCGGGACCGCTACTGGCGGCGCCGTCGATGATGCCGCGCTCCACATCGATCTCGTCGGCGTGCAGCCTGGTCACACGTCCCCCCTTCGCGAGGTGAAGGCCGATCTGTGCCTGAGGCTCGCTGGTCCGGCAGTGCTTGCCTGCACCGCCGGAC
>JACDAB010000284.1 GCA_013695665.1 Geodermatophilaceae bacterium
CTTCTTGGCGGAACACCCGAGACCTACCACTCGGCAGGCCTCAGGCGGGGGACCGCCACCTCAAGTTCCACGAGACCCGGGACAACCTCCTTTCGTGTCGTCGAAGATTGTTCTCTCGCAAGTCCAATCCTCAACGCCCAAAGGGCATCTGCACGTTCACGGCACGCCAAACCCCGTCACCGAACGGTGGATCCGGGCTTAGTGTGCTGCTAGGGCACTAATTGGGGTCGGTAGGATCGCCCGGTGGCGTGGGTTCGGCGGGTTCGTACGGCCTCGGGTGCCACCGCGGTGCAGATCGCTGAGTCGGTCGATGGTCGGCGTCGGATCGTGCGGCACGTCGGATCGGCGCGTGACGAGGCCGATCTGGGGCTGTTGTTGGAAGAGGCTCATCGTCTGCTCGCCGATGATCGGCAAGAGGTCCTCGATCTCGGGATCACGCCGGTAGCGGCAAAGGTCGCGATGTCTGCCCCGGCCGTGCCGCAGGGATTGTTCGCGGACCCCGGCGCGACGCCGGCGGCGCGGACGATGGTGTCGCGCTCGCAGGTCCTCAAGACGTCCTCAGGGTTGTTGTACGAGGCCCTTGCCGGGGCCTACACCAGCCTCGGGTTCGACATTGTGGCTGACGAGAGCTTCCGCGATCTCGTCATCGCCCGGGTCGTGGAACCGACGAGTCTGCTCGACATCGACCGGGTCCTGGCCGAGATGGGCCGAACAGCGGTAAGCCTCTCGACCCGGAAACGGACGCTGCGTCGCTGTCATCAAGGCAAGTACCGCGACCAGATCGCGACCGCCTGCTTCGCCCGCGCCGTGGCCACGGGCGATGTGTCACTGGTGCTCTACGACGTCACCACCTTGTACTTCGAAGCTGAGAAGGAAGACGACCTACGCAAGGTCGGGTTCTCCAAAGAGCGCCGGGTCGACCCCCAGATCGTGGTCGGCCTTCTGGTCGACCGGACCGGGTTCCCCCTCGAGATCGGCTGCTATCAGGGCAACAAGGCCGAGACGCAGACGATCATCCCGATCGTGAAGCAGTTCCAGCAACGCCACGGACTGTCCGACATGGTCGTCGTGGCCGACGCCGGGATGTTGTCCGCGACGAACCTGAAGGAACTTCACGAGGTCGGGTTGCGGTTCATCGTCGGTTCCCGGGTCACCAAGGCCCCGATCGACTTGGCCTCCCACTTCCGTTGGAACGGTGATGCGTTCATCCACGCCCAGCTCATCGACACCATCACCGCGAAGAACAGCCGGGTCATCGAGAACGATCCGATGCTCAAGAAGGAGCCCCTGTGGGATCCCGTCCAACACCCTGGGTCGTGGCGCGCGGTGTGGGCCTACTCGACCAAACGCGCGGTCCGCGACAACCGGACACTGACGTTGCAGGAGAACCGCGCCAAAGAAGTCGTTGCCGGCGAGAAGGCAGCCAGGGCGCCGAGATTCGTGAAGAACACCAACGGCAGCAAGTCCCTCGACGAGGTCTCCTTGGCCCGCGCCCGGCGCCTGGTCGGGCTCAAGGGCTACGTCACCAACATTGGTGCCGACGTGATGGGTCCCGGTGAGGTCATCGCCAGCTATCACGACCTGTGGCGTGTCGAGCAGTCGTTCCGAATGTCCAAGACCGACCTCCGCGCAAGGCCGATGTTCGCCCGCACCCGCGACGCGATCGAGGCACACCTGACCATCGTGTTCACCGCCTTGGCCGTATCGCGCGAGGTCCAGGACCGCACCGGGCTGTCCCTGCGCCGGGTCCTAAGGACCCTCAAACCACTGCGCTCGGCCACCGTCGAGATCAACGGCGTCATCACCACGATCCCGCCAGCACTCAGCCCCCACGAGACCGAGATCCTCAGCGCCCTGGAAGACCCCGACGCAAGGCACTAAGCCGAATGACCCAACTCAGGTCTCAGTTTTGAGTAGCTGCTTGGAGGGCGACGTGTCCCCGGGCGATTTTGGTCAGGATGTCGTCGGCGGTCGCGGTCCAGACGAAGGGCTTGGGGTCGTCGTTGTGAGCGTCGAGGTAGGCCTCGATAGAGGCGATCAGGTCGGGCACAGAGTGGAAGACTCCGCGGCGTAGGGCCCTCTCGG
>JACDAB010000217.1 GCA_013695665.1 Geodermatophilaceae bacterium
GCGGATCCTTGAGCACCTCGTCGTGCGTGGTCATCGCCCCGATGACGATGGCGTCACCGTCCTCGCGGACACCGCGCAGCTCCGGGACCCGGCCGATGTCGACGACGGTTTCCGGCGCGGCCAAGCGCAGCCGCATCACCGGGATGAAGGACTGCCCGCCGGCGAGCACCTTGACGTCCTCGCCGGAGGCCAGGGCCGCCAACGCTTCATCCACTGTGGATGGACGGACGTACTCGAACGCGGACGGGATCACAGGGCACTCTCCTTGGTGTCGGCCGTAGCGGAGTACGCGATGGAGCCCTCGGCGGCGCGGTCGCCGCCCGATGAACCGTCCTTGACCGCCCGCCACACGCGCTCCGGTGTCATGGGCATGAGCATGTCGCTGACACCGAGGTGGCGCAGTGCGTCGACCACCGAGTTGACGACGGCCGGTGTGGAGGCGATCGTGCCGGCCTCCCCGACACCCTTGACGCCCAGCGGGTTGCTCGTTGATGCCGTGACGGTCCGGTCGGTGTCGAAGTGCGGCAGGTCCGATGCCGACGGCACCAGGTAGTCCACGAACGAACCCGTCGTCAGGTTGCCGTCGTCGTCGTAGATGGCCTCCTCGAAGAGTGCCTGGGCGATGCCCTGGGCGAGCCCGCCGTGCACCTGTCCCTCGACGATCAGCGGGTTGATCACCTCACCGACGTCGTCGACGCAGACGTACTTGCGGATCGTGATCCGCCCGGTCTCGGTGTCCACTTCGGAGGCACAGAGGTGGGTCCCGTGCGGGAAGGAGAAGTTCTCCGGGTCGAAGGTGGCGTCGGAGTCCAGGCTGGGCTCCATGCCGTCGGGCAGGTTGTGCGCGGCGAACGTGGCCAGCGCGATCTCCTGAATGGACATCGTGCTGTCCGGCGTACCGCGGACACTGAACGACCCGTCCTTGAACTCCAGGTCGTCCTCGCTGGCCTCGAGCAGATGCGCGGCGATCCGCTTGGCCTTCTCCACCACCTTCTCGGCTGCCTTCACCACGGCGATGCCGCCGACGACGAGCGAGCGGGACCCGTAGGTGTCCAATCCCTTGTGCGACGAGGAGGTGTCCCCGTGCACGACACCGACGCTCTCGAACGGCACCCCGAGCTGATCGGCGACGATCTGGCTCCAGGACGTGACATGGCCCTGGCCGTGCGGAGAGGTTCCGGTGACCACCTCGACCATGCCGGTCGGCAGCATGCGAACCGAGGCCTGCTCCCACCCGCCGGCGCCGTACGACAGGGATCCGAGGACGCGTGAAGGGGCCAGGCCGCACATCTCGGTAAATGTTGAGATGCCGAGACCGAGCTGCACCGGATCGTTGGACTCGCGACGCTGCTTCTGCTCAGCCCGCAAGGCGTCCCAGCCCATCATCTGGAGAGCCTTGTCGGTAGCTGCCTCGTAATTTCCGCTGTCGTAGGTCAGGCCGGCCACCGTGGTGAACGGGAACTCCTCGTGCTTGATCCAGTTCTTCCGGCGTAGCTCCATCGGGTCCATGGACAGTTCGACCGCGAGCTCGTCCATGATCCGCTCGATCGCGAACGTCGCCTCCGGTCGCCCGGCGCCGCGGTAGGCGTCGGTCGGCGTCTTATTCGTGAACACGCCGTCGCATTGGAAGCGGTAGGCCGGAAACTTGTAGATACCGGGGAACATGAAGGCGCCGAGGACCGGTACGCCGGGAGAGACCAGCCGCAGGTAGGCGCCCATGTCGGCGAGCAGCCGGACCTTCAGGCCGGTCACGGTGCCGTCGCGCTTCGCGGCGATGTCGATGTATTGGATCTGGTCCCGGCCGTGGTGGGCCGACATCAGTGATTCGCTGCGGGACTCGGTGTACTTGACCGGCTTGCGCAGCCGGCGGGAGACCATCGCGCAGATGACCTCCTCGGGGGTGACCTGAAGCTTGCCGCCGAAGCCACCGCCCACGTCCGGGGCGATGACCCTCAGCTTGTGCTCGGGGATGCCGAGTGTCAGCGCCAGCATCAAACGCAGGATGTGCGGAACCTGCGTGGACGTCCACATCGTGAAGCCGTCACCGATGGGCTGCACGACCGTGGAGCGCGGCTCCATGAACGCCGGGATCAGCCGCTGTTGGATGAACCGGCGGCTGACCACGACCTCGGCGTTGTCGAACGCGTCCTGGGTCGACTCGCCCGTCCCCATCTCACCGGCGTCGAAGACGAAGGAGAAGGAGGTGTTGGAGTCGATGTGGGCGTGGGTCTTGTCTGCGTCGTCGGCGACCGCGGCTTCCATGCCCAGCACGACGGGCAGCGACTCGTAGTCGACGTCGATGTGCTAGAGTGCAT
>JACDAB010000241.1 GCA_013695665.1 Geodermatophilaceae bacterium
GTCCTTCATCGCGACCGCGAACGCGGTGCGCTACTGCGGCGCGCAGCCGGTCTTCGCTGATGTCGCGGAGGACGCCAACCTCTCACCGGAAACCGTGCGCGAGGTGCTCTCGCCGCGCACCAAAGCCGTCCTCGTCGTGCACCAGGCAGGGGTCCCGGCTCCGATCGAGGAACTACGCGCACTGCTCGATCGGCTCGGCGTGCCGCTGCTCGAGGACGCGGGCTGTGCGGCCGGCTCGACGTATCGCGGCCGGCCGGTCGGCGCGGGGGCGTTGATGGCGGGGTGGTCCTTCCATCCGCGCAAGCTCCTCACCACCGGCGAGGGCGGCATGGTCACCACCGACGATCCCGAGCTCGCGGCGCGCCTGCGCCGGCTGCGCGAACACGGCATGGACGTGAGCGCGACGGCTCGGCACACGGCCGGACGAGTCGTTCTCGAGAGCTACCTGGAAACCGGTTTCAACTACCGGATGACCGACCTGCAAGCCGCTGTGGGCATCGTGCAGCTCGGGCGCCTGGACGCCATCGTTGCCCGGCGCCGCGAACTGGCGGCGAACTACCACGCGGCCCTGACCGACCTGCCCGAACTCAGGCTGGTCCGCGACCCGGACTACGGAACGACCAACTACCAGTCGTTCTGGCTGGTCCTGCCCGATCACGCTCCGAGCCAGCTCGAGGCATTGCAGAGCCTGGCCGATTCGGGCGTCTCCGCCCGGCGCGGCATCATGGCCTCACATCGGGAGCCCGCATACGCCGAGCACCCACATGTGCCGCTGCCGGTCACGGAGCGGTTGGCGCAGCGGTCGATCATCCTGCCCGTGTTCGATGAGATGACCGACATGGAGCAGGGTCACGTCGTTGATTCCCTGCGCCGCATCGTGAAGTGACGTTGCCGAAGGGTCGCAGCGCTCGAACTGTCAGCAATCCACAGAAAAGGGACCCACGTGAGCGCCATTCCACTCGTTGACCTCGCCGCCTCGCACGCTCAGGTGCGTGAGGAGGTTCTGGCCGGCTTCGACCAGGTGCTCGCCGACACGGCGTTCATCGGCGGGAAGCAGGTCACCGAATTCGAACGGGCGTACGCCGACTTCCTCGGCGTACGGCACTGCGTGGGGGTGGGGAACGGAACCGACGCGCTCGAATTGGCGCTGCGCGCCCTGGGGGTGGGTCCTGGCGACGAATGCGTGGTGCCGGCCAACACCTTCATCGCCACGGCAGAGGCGGTAGCGCGCACGGGGGCTACGACGAGGCTCGTCGATTGCCGCGCCGACACCTACCTCATGAACGTCGAGCACTTGGACATCGTCGTCGGCGACCGGACGAAGGTGATCATTCCGGTGCACCTGTACGGACAGGCTGCGCCGGTCGAGGACATCCTCAAGGTGGCCGGCCGGGTGGGTGCGCGGGTGCTCGAGGATGCAGCCCAGTCCCAGGGTGCCCGCCAGGGCGCCCGGGCGGCAGGCGCGCTGGCCGACATCTCAGCAACCAGCTTCTACCCGGGCAAGAACCTGGGCGCGTACGGCGACGCCGGCGCTGTCATGACCGATGACGAGTCACTGGCGCAGTCCGTTCGACTGCTCGGTGCTCATGGTTCCCCGGCGAAGTATCAGCACCCGGTCCTGGGCTTCAACAGCCGCATGGACACCTTGCAGGCAGTCGTGTTGAACGCCAAGCTCGCCCGGCTGTCCGCCTGGAACGAGGCGCGGCGACAGGCCGCCGCGCGCTACCACCAGCTGCTGTCCACTGTGGAGGGTGTTGCCCTTCCGGTGACTGCACCGGACAACGTGCACGTGTGGCATCTCTACGTCGTCCGGGTGGCGCGCCGGGACGACGTGCTGAGTTCGCTGCATGCCGACGGCATCGGCGCTGGCATCCACTACCCCACACCCGTTCACCTCACCGGCGCATTCGGGCACCTCGGACATCACGCTGGCGACTTCCCGGTCGCCGAGCAGACCGCGGGGGAGTTGCTCTCGTTGCCGCTGTTTCCGGAGATCACCGAGGATCAGCAGGTGCGGGCGGCATCGGCGTTGAGCAAGGCGCTTGCCGCCTGATGACCACCCAGCGACATCCCGATGGGATTTTCGTGCACCCGGCAGGCTTGTGCGAGAGTTCCACGGTCGGCGCCGGCACCCGGATCTGGGCGTTCGCCCACGTCCTCGACGGGGCGGTGATCGGCGTCGACTGCAACGTCTGCGATGGCGTGTTCGTCGAGGGCGGCGCGGTGATCGGGGATCGGGTGACGCTCAAGAACGGCGTCCTGGTGTTCGACCTGGTCACCATCGAGGATGAGGTGTTTCTCGGGCCGAACATGCTCTTCACCAACGACTTGCGGCCGCGGGCAAGCATCCGGCGCGGTCGCGAGGATCTGCTGCCAACCCTGGTCAGGCGTGGCTCCACGATCGGGGCCGGCGCCACGATCGTGTGTGGCACGACGATCGGGGAACACGCCTTCGTCGCCGCTGGGGCGGTGGTCACCCGCGATGTCCCTGGGCAGGCCTTCGTCGCCGGAAACCCGGCCCGGCAGAAGGGCTGGGTATGCCATTGCGGTACGAGGCTGCGCGATCTGACCTGCCCCGACTGCGGCCGGTCCTACCCGGACCTGCGCGAGGCCGGGGCCTGACAAGCGCACCGTCTCAGCGCAACCGGCGGGCCGGGTTGCCGACCCAGACCTGGCCCGCCGGAACGTCCTCGAGGACGACCGACCCCATGCCGATCACCGCCCCGGCGCCGACGGCCAACCCCTCACGCAGCAGTGCGCCGCTGCCCAGATAGGCCC
>JACDAB010000243.1 GCA_013695665.1 Geodermatophilaceae bacterium
ACCACCGGATACCGACGCCGCGCGTTGGCCCGGCCCCACTGTTGGGCGATCTCCTCGGTGACCGGCAAGATTCGCCGACCGTACTGCTGCTCGAGACTGTCGAGCCAAGGATCCAGACGGGCCGCGCCCTGCGGGTCTGTCCGACGCAGGCGTTCGAGACCCTGCCGAGTCTCGCCGAGGACAAGAACGCTGAGGTAGAGATCATCCGGAGCTTTCGAGGCTAGCCAAAGGCTCAACCCGTCGTCCGCGCGCCCGGGGCGCTTCCTGGCCTCGGACACCACGTTCGTGTCCAGGAGGAAGTCACTCAAAGTCGATCTCTCGCGGTAGGTCCTTGTCCCGCCAGATGACCAGGTCTATATCAGGGCCGGACATCAGGAACTCCTTGAAGTCCATTGTTGGTTTCTGCGTCCGGTGGTACTCCTCGGCCGCGACCACGACCACGACTTCGTGGCCGTTGCGCGTGACCACTTGGGGACCCTCGGACTCGGCCTTGCGCACGAGTTCGGAGAACCGCTGCTTAGCCTCTTGCAGTTGCCAGGGCATCCCATCCTCCTGTCTAGACAGTCCGGACAGACTTTAGGGCCTCAGCCCTCGGCGCGTCCAGCCAGTTCGGGAGCGAACGCGGGGACGCAGATTGCGACGTACTCGGCGCCCTCGTCGCCGGGCGTGGTGTATCGGACAGTCTCCCCCGCCTTGGTGATGACGGCCTGACCAGCACCGACATCCAGGAAACCGCCGGTGTACTCGACCCGCACCAGCCCGCGCAGTACCAGCGTGATCTCGTCGAACTGCGGGGTCTGGGCGGGCTCCTCCCAGCCACCAGGCGCCGCCATGTGAGCCACCGACAGTGCCTCGGTGCCGGTGTTCGCACGGCCGACGTACTCGTCGATCTGCTTGCCGCCCGGGACCGGGATGCGCGTGGGTGCATCGATCAGCTGGGGCATGTCAGGCTCCGATCCTGTCGATGACCAGGGGCAATGCGTCGGTTGGACCGTCGAGGACAACGGCGCCCTCCAGCGCCGCCAGCGCGCGAGGAATCCGCGCCGCGTCGTCGGTGTGCAACTCCAGCAGCGGCGCACCCGCGGCCACCCGGTCACCGGGCTTGGCCAGTACGACGAGGCCCGCGACGGCGGACACCGGATCCTCCTTGCGTGCCCGCCCGGCTCCGAGCCGCCAGGCGGCAACGCCGACCGCATACGCATCCAGACCGGTGAGTACGCCGGAGGCCTCGGCCGTGACGACATGCCGCTCCGGTGCTGTCGGGAGGGCGGCGTCCGGGTCGCCGCCCTGCGCCGCGATCATCGCCCGCCACGTGTCCATGGCCCGACCGTCCCGCAGCGCCTCGGCCGGATCCACGGCGGACAGACCAACCGCTGCGAGCATCTCCCGCGCGAGCACGAGCGTGAGCTCCACGACGTCGGGCGGCCCGCCGCCGGCCAGAACCTCGACCGCCTCGGCGACCTCCAGCGCGTTGCCCGCCGTACGGCCGAGCGGCACGTCCATCGCGGTGAGCAGGGCGACGGTCCGGACACCGTGCGCGTCGCCGAGGCCGACCATCGTCTCGGCCAGCACGCGCGCGGTGTCGACATCCTTCATGAACGCACCCGACCCCACCTTCACGTCGAGCACGATGGCGCCGGCGCCTTCGGCGATCTTCTTGCTCATGATCGAGCTGGCGATCAGCGGGATCGACTCGACCGTGCCGGTGACGTCACGCAGGGCGTAGAGGAGCTTGTCAGCAGGGGCCAGGTCGTCACCGGCGGCGCAGACGACGGCACCGACGTCGCGAAGCTGCGCCATGTACTCGACATGGGACACCCGTGCTCGCCAGCCCGGGATCGACTCCAGCTTGTCCAGCGTCCCGCCGGTGTGACCGAGGCCCCGGCCGGACAGCTGGGGCACCACCGCACCGCAGGCCGCGACCAACGGCGCCAGCGGGAGCGTGATCTTGTCACCGACCCCGCCGGTCGAGTGCTTGTCCACCGTCGGACGGTCCACCGCGGACAGATCCATCCGTATGCCGGAGGAGATCATGGCCGCTGTCCATCGCGACAGCTCGCCCGGGTGCATGCCCCGGAGGAACAGCGCCATGAGCAGGGCGGCCATCTGCTCGTCCGGCACCTGCCGGCGGGTGTATGCATCGATGACCCAGTCGATCTGCTCATCGCTGAGGCGGGCGCCGTCGCGTTTGGTCCGGATCACGTCGACCGCGTCGAACATCGTCATGCGTTCAGGTCCGCGGCGTCGAAGGCGGCGGGCAGGATCTCGGTCATCGGGCACGGCCCGTCCGGAGTTTCCACGAGCAACGCCGCGCCACCATGTTCCCAGAGCAACTGGCGGCAGCGGCCGCACGGCATCAGCGGCTCACCCCTACCGTCCACGCAGGACACCGCGACGAGGCGACCGCCACCGGAGGCGTGCAGGGCCGACACCAGCCCGCACTCCGCGCACAGACCGAGCCCGTAGGAGGCGTTCTCGACGTTGCAGCCGACGATCGTCCGGCCGTCGTCCACCAGCGCCGCCACGCCGACCGGGAAGTGCGAGTACGGCGCGTACGCCTGCGACATCGCCTGTCGCGCCGCCGCCCGCAACGCCGGCCAGTCGACCTCGGCGCCGCTCACTTGTCCTCCCCGCGCCGATATCGAAGCCCGTCGGCGGCGGGCATTCGTAGTCGTTGGGAGGCGAGGGAGAGCACCAGCAGCGTCGTCAGGTGCGGGGTGAAGAACACGAACCCGCTGGGCAACCGGTCGACGCTCAGCCAGAGTGCGAACGCACCCAGGGCGAAGACCGCGGCGATCGCCGCGCGGATCGTCCGTCCGCCGCGCAACTGCCAGGCGGCCACCCCGGCCAGCACGATCGCGACGAGCAACAGCAGACCGACGACCGCCGCCTGGCTGCGCAACTGCAACGCGTCGGCGTAGCCGAACAGGCCGGCCCCGGCAGCCAGCCCGCCGGGCCGCCAGTTGCCGAAGATCATCGCGGCCAGACCGATGAACCCGCGTCCTCCGGTCTGGCCTTCGCGGTAGATGTTCGCCACGAAAACCAGGAAGACCCCGCCGAGGCCGGCCAGCGCCCCGGAGATCAGCACCGCGATGTACTTCATCCGGTACACCGGTACGCCGAGGGAGTCCGCTGCCCAGGGGTTCTCTCCGCACGAGCGCAGCCGCAGCCCGAAGGCGGTCCGCCACAGCAGCCACCACGAGAACGGGATCAGCAACACGGCGAAGATCACGTAGATGTTGATCGAGTTGGTCAGCCCGCGCAGCAGGCCCGCGGCGTCGGAGGCCAGGAACCAGCCCTGCGACTCCAGGTCACCGAGCAGATCCGGGCCGGAGGACAGCAGCGGCAGGCTCAGGGTCGGCGCGTCGCCCTTGAGCGGCGGTGACTGGGTCACCCCGCCGCCTGCGGCATTGCCGGCGTAGAAGACCTCCGAGAGGAACCGCGCGATGCCTTCGGCCAGGATGTTGATGGCGACCCCGCTGACGATGTGATCCACACCGAAGGTGACGGTCGCCACCGCATGCAGGAGGCCACCCAGCGCACCGAATACCATCCCCGCCACGACCGCCGCCAGCGGCCCCCACTGGTAGCCGGCCCAGCCGGCCCCCCAGGTGCCGAGGATCATCATCCCCTCGAGCCCGATGTTGACCACGCCGGCACGTTCGGCGAACAGGCCGCCCAGACCCGCCAGCCCGATCGGCACCGCCAGGATCAGCATCGCGGAGAACGTGCTGGATGAGGTCAGCGCCGGCTGGGACGAGATCAGCCGGACGATGGACAGCAGCACGAAGATGCCGGCAAGGAGCAGCAGCACGCGGACACCGCTGCCGCGGCGTTTCGTTCCGGCGGCAGGCGGTGACGGCGTCGTCTTCGCCATGTCGGTGCTCACAGGAGCGCCTCGGCGTACCTGCCGGGCAGGATGGGCGCGGCGCCCGCACGGGCGGTCACGATGGCACCGCCGCCTGCTGCTCCCCGGCCGGTGGCCGGGCGGTGGGCAGGTTCGCGCCGGTGCGCTCGGCCTGGCGGATCGCGATCCGGCGGGCCACCTCGTTCGCGATGACCACCGCCAGCACGATGGTCCCCTGGATGATGGTGACGACCTGCGACGGGATTCCGGCGAACTGCAGCGACAGCGCGGCGCGGTCGAGGAAGCCGAACAGGAGGGCGCCAAAGGCGATGCCCAGCGGATTGTTGCGACCCAGCAGGGCAACGGCGATCCCGAGGAAGCCGAGGCCGCTGGTGAACTCGGTGCCGTAGTGGTAGGTGTCGCCCATCAGGTCGGGCAGCCCGATCAGGCCCGCCAGCCCGCCCGAGATGAGCATGGCCTTGACCACCATGCTCCTGGCGTTGACTCCGCTCGCGGTGGCCGCCGTGGGGTTGAGGCCGCTGGCCCGCAGGTCGAACCCGAACCGGGTCCGCTTGACCACGATTGCCATGATGATGCCGATGACGATCGCGGGAATCAGGAAGCCGGAGAGCTCAGTGCGGGGTTGCTCGATCCCGAGGGACCCGAGCACCCCGTTGAGGCCGGGAATCCGCCCGGATTCCGGCAGATCCTCGGTCGCGATGGTGAGCGAGCCCTCCGGCGTACCCCTGAAGGGTCCGGTCAGCAGGTAGGACGCCAGCCCGATCGCGATGAAGTTCAGCATGATCGTGGAGATCACCTCGCTCACACCGCGGGTGACCTTGAGGACGCCGGCGATGCCGGCCCAGAGCGCACCGACCGCCATGGCCACGATGATGATCAGCAGCAGGTGAAGGGGCGCCGGCAGCACGACCGCCGAGCCGACCCAGGCAGCCATGATCGCCGCCAGCCGGTACTGGCCCTCCACGCCGATGTTGAACAGGCCCATCCGGAAGCCGATGGACACGGCCAGGCCGGCAAGGAAGAGCGGGATGGCGCGGTTCACGATGACCGCCACCGCCTGGATCTGCGACGCAGAGGTCTCGCCGAAGTTGAACAGTTCGCGCAACGCGATCAGGGGGCTCTCCCCGATCGCCAGGATCACGATCGCCGAGATCACCAACGCGACGATCAACGCGAGGGTGGGCGCAAATAGGGTCAACCCGACGCGGCGCACCAGGTTCATGCGGCAGCACCCGTCATATGGATGCCCAACTGCTCGGGCGTCACGTCGGCGGGATCGAGCTGTGCGACCAGGCGGCCACGCAGCATCACGTAGAGCGTGTCGGACAAGCCGATCAGCTCGTCCAGATCGGCCGAGACCAGGATGATCGCGAGACCGGCGCTGCGGGCGTCCTTGAGCAACTCCCAGATCGCCGCCTGGGCACCGACATCGACCCCACGGGTCGGGTGGGCGGCAATGAGCAGCTTCGGGTTCCCGCTCATCTCGCGACCGACGATCAGCTTCTGCTGGTTGCCGCCGGACAACGCA
>JACDAB010000286.1 GCA_013695665.1 Geodermatophilaceae bacterium
CCATCGAAGAGCGCTTCATCCACGACGTCCTCGCTAGCTACACCACGTACGAGACCTACTACCACCTCGAAAAGGCGATCACCGACGACCCGCAGTACGAGACCGCCAAGGCGCGCCAGGCCATCGCACGATTCGTGACCCTGCACGAGCACAACCTGGCCCAGAAGGCCGAGATCGTGATCGAGCACTTCCGCACGCACGTTGCACACAAGGTGACCGGGCAGGCCAAGGCGATGGTGGTGTGCTCGTCGCGAGAGCATGCGGTGCGGTTCTGGCACGCGCTGCGGGCCCACGTCCGCGACCGCGGATACGACGTCGGCGTCCTCGTCGCGTTCTCCGACAAGGTGACCGTCAACGGCGACGAACCGGTCACCGAGGCCAAGTGCAACGGCTTCCCGGACACCCAGACCGCCGAGCGCCTCGACACCGACGCCTTCCAGCTCATGGTCGTGGCCGAGAAATTCCTGACCGGTTTCGACCAGCCGAAGCTGTACGCGATGTACGTCGACAAGACGCTGACCGGGCTGGCCGCCGTACAGACCTTGTCCCGGCTCAACCGCACGCATCCGGACAAGGACGGCACGTTCGTCCTGGACTTCCGCAACGACGCCGAGGACATCGCCGAGGCCTTCGAACCGTACTTCGGCCGGACCGTGGCGCCGTCGTCAGACCCGAACCTGCTCTACGACACTCGGCATGCGCTGGACGAGTTCGGCGTACTCGATCCGGCGGAGGCGACGACGTTCGCCCGGCTGCTGCTGACCGAGCGGGTCGACCACGGGCGGTTGCATGCCGCGCTGGGCCAGGCGATCGACCGCTTCAGGGCGCTGGCCGAGGATGAGCACGACCGCTTCCGCGAGGCGCTGAGCCGGTTCGTCCGGACGTACTCGTTCCTGTCCCAACTGGTCAGCTTCACCGACATCGCGCTGGAACGTGACTACCTGTTCGGGAAGGGGCTGCAAGCCTTCATCAGGGCCGAGGCCGGCGCCGCGGTCGATCTGTCCGGTGCGGTCGAGTTGACCCACCTACGGCAGGAGCAGCAGTTCGCCGGGTCGGTGGCGCTAGGCGCGGACAGCGGCGAGGTGTCCACGATCTATTCCGGGATCGGGCCGCAGGCCGAGCCGGAACCCGAGGCGCTTTCGGCGATCATCGAGCGGCTGAACGCGCGTCACGGGACGGACTGGCGCGATACCGACCGCCTGGTCCTCGACGCCACGGCCGCCGACCTGGTGGCCGATCGCGACGTGCAGCTGGCCGCGGTCAACAACACGGCGGAGAACTTCCGGCTGATCCTGCCGGAACTGTTCCAGCAGGGGCTGATCGGCCGGATGGACCGCAACGAGAAGCTCGTCTACTCCTACCTCGACAGTCCCGAGATGGCCGCCGACGTGGTGCAGTTCTACGACGTGCTGATCCGCGGTCGGGCTCGGGCGGCCTACCAGGAGCACTGCCCGATCGTTGAGCTGCTCGGTGTCGGAGAGGCGGCGGCGCTGGAGTTCAAGTCGACGCTACGGACCGGGGTCGAGTCCGGCGAGGTCATCAAGGCGCTGGAGACAGCCTGCGTCAAGACGATCGCGGCCTTCGCGAACAGTCGTGACGGCGGCACGTTGCTGATCGGGGTGGCCGACGACGGCAGCGTGCATGGGCTCGCCTCGGACTACGTCTCCTTGCACAAGGACGGTAAGGACGACCGGGACCGGTTCCAGCTACACCTGGGCCAGTTGCTCATCAACGCCGTCGGCGAGACGGTCGCGAGCACTGTCTCCGTGCAGGTCCACACAGTCGACGGCACCGACCTGTGCCGGGTGCACGTCCCGCCGAGCGGCTTTCCCGTAGAGGCAACAGTGGTCGTCGACAAGGGCGGGCAGACGACGAAGCGGCCGGCGTTCTACGTCCGGATCGGCAACGGCACTCGCGAGATCGTGGATGCTGCCGAGCGGGGGAAGTACATCGCCAGCAGGTTCGGAGTGGCCGGCCGGGCCGCCTGAGTACGCGCTGTCGGCGGGTCATCACTGGTTAGATCGGCTGCCTGCGTGCAGTACGGCGTGGGTGGCTTCTGTTTCGGCCGTGATCGGTGGGGGCGGCGTCATGCCATCCCGGTCAATGCTTCATATTTGTGTTGGTGAAATTGGCAACTCGGCTATTCACTCCCCCCCTTTTTGTACATACCCGCGCACGAACTCCTCGGCATTCTCTTCGAGCACCCCGTCGATTTCGTCGAGCATTGCGTCGACGTCTTCGGACAACTTCTCGTGCCTTTCGACGACGTCGGAGTCGACGGTTTCCTCGACCTCCGGCGCGTCCTCCTCGCGGCGAGACGGGCGCTGCTGCTGCCCGCCGGAATCCCTCGTCGTCATGGTGCACTCCTCGCGACCGGTCCGGAGCAGCCGCTCCGTGTGGCCGGCGTGCTGAGCGCGAGACTACTCGCGAGCGTGGGCCCCGCTCGGTTGTGCCGGCTGGAGCTAGCGGGCGCCCGTGAGGGTCTCGACGAGTTCCGCTGCGGTCTCACAGTCGTCCAGCAGCGCCCCGACATGCTCTTGGGTGCCGCGCAGCGGCTCCAGCGTCGGGATCCGGACCAATGACTCGCGCCCGACGTCGAAGATGACCGAATCCCAGGACGCCGCCGCCACGTGTCCCGGGTAGCGACGAAGGCACTCGCCGCGGAAGAAGGCGCGGGTGTCCACCGGCGGCGCGGTCATCGCGTGGCTGACCTCGGCCTCGGTGACGAGGGTCTGCATGGAGCCGCGCGCGACCAGCCGTTGGAACAGTCCGCGCTCGGGCCGGATGTCGCTGTACTGCAAGTCAACCAGGGCTAGCTGCGGACTTGACCAGCCGAGGCCGTCGCGGGCCCGGTAGGCCTCCAGGAGCCGAAGCTTCGCCACCCAGTCGAGCTCCTGCACACAGAGCATGGGGTCGCGCTCCAGCCGGTTCAACACCGACTCCCAGCGATCCAGCACATCCGCGGTCTGCTCGTCCACATCGGACCCGAGGCGAGTGTCCACAAAGGACCGAGCAAGGGCCAGATACTCCAACTGCAGCTGTACCGCGGTCATCCGCCGCCCGTCCCGGAGACGAATGAGCAGTTGCAGTGAAGGGTCGTGCGAGACGGCCCGCAGGGTGTGCACTGGATCCTCGATCGTCAGGTCGGCCCCGATCGCCTGCTCCTCGATCATCGCCAGCACGAGGGACGTCGTACCGACCTTGAGGTACGTCGCGATCTCGGACAGGTTGGCGTCACCGAGGATGACGTGCAGGCGCCGGTACTTTTCGGCATCGGCATGCGGCTCGTCACGGGTGTTGATGATCGGCCGCTTCAGCGTCGTTTCGAGGCCGACCTCGACCTCGAAGAAGTCCGCCCGCTGGGAGATCTGGAAGCCCTCCCCGCGGCCGTCCTGACCGATGCCCAGGCGCCCCTGCCCGCACACCACCTGGCGCGAGACGAAGAAGGGCGTCAGGTGCGCCACGATGTCGGAGAACGGCGTCTGCCGGCGCATCAGGTAGTTCTCGTGAGAACCGTACGACGCGCCCTTGTTGTCGGTGTTGTTCTTGTACAGCTGGATGATCGGCTGGCCCGGAACGCTCGCCGCACGCCGGGATGCCTCGGCCATCACCCGTTCCCCCGCCTTGTCCCACAGCACGACGTCGCGTGGCGTGGTTACCTCCGGCGTGGAGTACTCGGGGTGTGCGTGGTCGACGTACAGCCGGGCGCCGTTGGTGAGGATCACATTGGCGAGGCCGGCGTCCTCGTCGAAGTCGGCGTGGTCCAGCGCGTGCGCGGGGGACAGGTCGAAGCCGCGGGCATCCCGCAGCGGCGACTCCTCCTCGAAGTCCCATCGGGTACGGCGCAACCGTGGCGCGTCCGCGCTCGCCCAGGCATTCACGATCTGCGACGAGAGCTGCATCGGGTTGGCTGTCGGCTGACCGGGGACGGAGATCCCGTACTCCACCTCGGTGCCCATGACGCGGCGTACGGTCATCGGCGGCGGTTCGGAATCAGAGGTACTGACCGGTGTTCGTTGCAGTATCGATGGCCCGCCCGGCCTCGCTGCCCTTGCCCGACACCAGGGTCCGGATGTAGACGATCCGTTCGCCCTTCTTGCCCGAGATCCGCGCCCAGTCGTCGGGGTTCGTCGTGTTCGGGAGGTCTTCGTTCTCCTTGAACTCATCGATGCAGGCAGTCAGCAAGTGCTGGACGCGTAGCCCTCGCTGCCCGGAGCTCAGCAGATCCTTGATGGCCATCTTCTTCGCGCGGTCCACGATGTTCTGGATCATCGCACCGGAGTTGAAGTCCTTGAAGTACAGGATCTCCTTGTCCCCGTTGGCGTAGGTGACCTCGAGGAAGCGGTTCTCCTCCATCTCGGTGTACATCCGCTCGACCGTGCTCTGGATCATCGCCGACACCG
>JACDAB010000296.1 GCA_013695665.1 Geodermatophilaceae bacterium
GCTATGAATGGATGGCGAGCGATGGATGACTACCAACGGCCACCGGATGGCGGCGACCCGCTGGATTTCCTCTACTGGCGGGATGAGATCCTGCAGATTCTCTTCTGGTTCCGAGGCGAGGGTTTGGGCGAGGCGGTGACGGCAAGGGAGTTGTTACCCTTTCTGAACGCTGAGGAGGAGCGCGTTCACCACCACCTGGAGCAGTTGGCCGAGGACGGCTATGTGGCGCGGGTGGCAAGCGTGCCCGCGCGCTTCCAACTGACCGACTGGGGCGTTCAGGAAGGGGGGCGGCGCTTCGCGGACGAGTTCGCCGGTCTCACGAGTCAGGCGCATGGCGAGTGCAACAATCCGAACTGCTCGTGCAAGACGTTGGGGCCGGCAGCCTGCGCGACGCACCATCCTCACGCGCATTGATGGGGCATCCTTTATAACAAAGGTGAACACCGATCAAGAACGTCTCGATCGTCTGCATGAACAAGTTGCCGACGCAATCCGACAGGTTCGTGCGAGAATTCGCTGGAAGCCGGGTAAGGGTGTTGAGCATTTACATACCCGGATCCGTTATGGACATCTACCGGCGACTGCTAAAGTCGCTGACTACGAAGCGATCATTTATTCCATCTTACACGATCCCACGTTAGAAGTGTATGCTTACATCTAGCAAGCGGATATCTATCCGACGGTAGTCGCGGAGTATGCCGGCCAGCGATGGTTAGTGATGTTCAGCCTGGCTGGTCTGATGGAAACGGCATTTCCACCTGACCAGCCCGATGAGTATCTTGCTGACAAGCGCTTTCTGTACCTCGGAACGATTCAGGAGTTGTTACCATGAATGAGTTGCTTAAGCGTTACGTTATTGCCGTCGAGCATCCTGGTGCTAGCGGATTTGAGCATCTGGACATGTTGATGGTGCGTGACAAGCTGGCACGCCAGGGGACCTCGTTCACTCCAGCAGACCAAGAACGCCTGGTCGCCGCTGACCGTCTGCTGGTCGCGCGAGCGTCAGCCTTCTACGCCGAACTATCGCGTATCACAAGTCTGCAGTACGAACGGGAGCAACGAAAGCTGTCCCCTATGCATTGGTGGTGGTACTTGGATGTGTTGGCCCATCTGCCACAACGCCAGAGTGAACTGGCCTCTGTCTCATGACCGGCGAGTATCAATGACCGACGACGAATTCCAGGCGGCCGCGGGGCAGCTCGACGCGCTGGTGCAGGAGTTCGAGACGCTGCCCTTTCCCGAGATCCGGGAGATGGTCTTTGACCTGTTGCAGGCTGTCGATGCCATTCACCGCGAGTCACTGGGGCGGTTGGTCGGCTTTCTGCGCCAGCAGGGACAGGCTGATCTGGTTGACCGGGCCGCCGAGGAGCCGGTCATCCGCCTGTTGCTGCTCCTTTACGACCTTGTGCCCGACGCCGAGCTTGCTCGCGGTGAGCCAGCGAACTTCATCCCGCTCCACGAGATCGGAGAGGCGATCAGCACCAGCGCCATTATCCCGGCGAGTATGGGACCGGTTCGCCGCGCTCGCGCGTTGCCCTTCAAGGAGGCTGCTCGCGTGGAGGAGGTTCCACTGGGCGCCATGAAGGCAGTCGAGGTAGATGGGGTGCGGGTGCTCCTTTTCAATGTGGCTGGCGAGCTGTACGCGGTACTCAGCGAGTGCCCTGGCAGCATGGCGCCGCTACACCTGGGCAACTTTTCCTCGCCGGTTCTTACCTGCCCCTGGCATAACGAAGCCTACGATGTGCGGAGCGGCGAGCGAGTCGATGGCTGGGAGACGCCAAAATTAAATATGATACCTGTCGCGGTCGTTGACGGAACCATCCAGGTCGCCGTGCAGGCGCCCTCCAAGGCGGCCCCATCCCCCGTATCTTGATCGCGGGCATGGGCAATGTCCTGCGGGGCGACGACGGCTTTGGCGTCGTGGTGGCGCAGGCGCTGGCCGACGGCCGCCCTCTGGGAGAGGGTGTCCAGGTGATGGAGGTGGGAATCGGTGGGATCCATCTGGTCCAGGCGCTCATGGCGGGCTTCGATGTTCTAGTGGTGGTGGACGCCGTAGA
>JACDAB010000014.1 GCA_013695665.1 Geodermatophilaceae bacterium
GGCGGTGCCGTCGTGGGCGAGCCCGAGTGTGACGAGGCGGCGGAGGTTGATCGCGGCGGCGCGGTGATGTAGCTAGTGGTCGTTCTTGGTCCCGCCGCG
Source organism: Geodermatophilaceae bacterium (assembly GCA_013695665.1). Lineage (GTDB taxonomy): Bacteria > Actinomycetota > Actinomycetes > Mycobacteriales > Geodermatophilaceae > JACCTY01. Next base: position 100 of record JACDAB010000014.1, read on the forward strand.
GTAGCGGACTTTCCGGTTGCCGCGGGTCTGCCAGGCGATGGAGCGTTCGACCATGGGCCGGTGCTGTCGGTACTCGGCCTGCCAGGCGGGGTCGCGGGCGGTCGCGTGGACGTCCTGGTCGCCAACGCGCCGTACGTACCCACGGAGGAGATCGGTCTGCTTCCCCCGGAGGCCCGCCTGCACGAGCCGCGGCTGGCGATGGCGGTGGCTCGGACGGGCTCGACGTCCAGCGGCGGTGACCGCGGCGGCGCCGCTGTGGTTGGCACCGGGTGGGCACCTGCTGGTCGAGACGAGCGAACACCAGGCGGCGCGGGCCGTCGACACCGTGGCCCGCAGCGGGCCAATCCCGCGGGTGGCCCGTTCCGACGAGCTGGATGCCACCGTCGTCATCGGAACCAGGCCGGCCCACTCCGGAACAACACCCGTCGGGCCGTGAGAGGCGACTCCTGTTCACGTCCGGGATGTGGCGCCGTTCATCCCCCGCCGGGAAACGTGCCGCGCATGACCTCTTCGATCAGCCGCCGTTCGGTCCTCAAGACAGCCGCGCTGGGCTCCGCGCTCGCCGTCGCGCCCACCCGGCTCTTCAGCGCCGAGGCTGCCGCCGAGCCCGCGCTCGACGGCATCTTCGGGTACGGCGTTGCCAGCGGCGACCCGACCGCCACCGCGGTGATCATCTGGACGCGGGCCACCCCGCCCACGGCCGCCGACGAGCCGCCGGCCATCCCGGGCAGCGGTCTGGGACAGCCGCTGCTGGTGGTCTGGCAGGTGGCCCGGGACCGGGCGTTCGACCAGATCGTCGCGCAGGGGATCACCAAGACGTCGCCGGCCAGCGACCACACCGTCAGAATCGACGTGACCGGACTGACGCCGTACAGCGGCTACTACTACCGGTTCCGGGCCCGAGGCCAGATCAGCCCGGTCGGTCGGACCCGGACCGCTCCGGACGTCGCCGGCGAGGTGCACGCCCTGCGGCTGGCCCTGGTGTCCTGCAGCAACTACACCGGCGGCTACTTCACGACGTACCGGGCGATCGCCCGGCGCACCGACCTGGACTTCGTGCTGCACGTGGGGGACTACATCTACGAGTACGGGAACGGTGAGGACCGGTACGGGCCGCCGACCCTGATCGGGGAGCGCGACGCCGAACCCCCGGTCGAGACGATCGACCTGGAGGGCTACCGGCTGCGGCATGCGCTGCACAAGGCCGACCCGGACTCCCAGGCCGCGCACCGCGCCCATCCGTGGATCACGATCTTCGACGACCACGAGGTGGCGAACAACACCTGGGCGACGGACGCCGAAAACCACACCCCCGGCGAGGAGGGCAACTTCCTGCGCCGCCGCCGGCAGGCGTACCAGGCCTACCTGGAGTGGATGCCCTTCCGGCTGCCGGAGCAAAGGGTGGTCCCGCACCAGGGCATCCGCTTCTTCCGCCGGTTCACCTACGGTGCCCTCGGGGACCTGTCCGTGGTGGAGACCCGGCAGAACCGCAGCGCCCAGATCGACCTCTTCCCGTTCAGCACCAAGGGCGGTGGCTTCATCCCCGAGGGCGTCCCGGGCCTGGCCGACCCCGACCGGCATCTGCCCGAACCCGAGCAGCTGCAGTGGCTCATCGACGGCGTGACCGCCCCCGGCCGGCAGTGGCACCTCGTCGGGAACCAGACGATTTTCAGCCCGATCCGCTTCCCCGGCGACACCCTGGGTGCTCCCGGCGTGGTCCTGCTCAACTCCGACCAGTGGGACGGCTACCAGGCCGACCAGGCCGAGGTGGTCGGGCAGCTCGCGGCGGCACCGGCGGCCGCCGGCGACTCGGTGTTCCTCACCGGTGACATCCACTCCTCCTGGGCCATCGACGTGCCGGCCGACCGGGCCGGCTACCCGGGGGACGGGCAGTCCGTGGCGGTGGAGTTCGTGTGCCCGTCGGTGACCAGCGACGGCTTCTACGAGGTCTTCAGCGGCGGCGCGCCGAGCGCGGAGACGCTCCCGCTCGCCCTGGCCACGGTCGCCGACGCCACCGCGGCGTTGTACTCGACGAACCCCTGGCTGCGCTACGTCGACGGGATCGGCCACGGTTACACGGTGATCGACGTGACACCGCAACGGGTGCAGGCCGACTTCTATCACACCCCGATGCCGACCGTTGAGCAACCGGACCCACGGATCGACCGCCGGGTGCTGCCGGCGTACTCCAGCAGCTGGCAGACTCTGGCCGGCAGCCGGTCGGTCGCCCCGGCGGCGAGTGCTGTCGGGCCGCGCAGCGACGAGCCCGCCTGACTCGACGGGCTCCGGTCACCACCACGAGGTGGGGGCCGACATCTGGGGCCGCCGGGTCCGTCGGACACACAATCGCTGGAACGGCGGAGGGGCGACCGCTGCCCTAGGTTCGCCGGCGGGACACCCATCTGTCGGGGACCCACTCCCCGCCGAGGTCGCGACAGGTCGAGAGCAGCACGAGAGAACAGCCGCCCGCGCAGCACGGCGGCCAGCTCGTCCAGCTCGCCGCGGGCGGCGTCCAGTTCACCGAGCACCCGCTGAGCGGTGGCCAGGAACAACTGGCCGACGGATGAGCGCGATGCGGCGGGTGGTGCGAGTCACTGACGTGGTAATTGAGAACCGGCGCGGGGGACCTCAAGTGACGAC
>JACDAB010000048.1 GCA_013695665.1 Geodermatophilaceae bacterium
CCGTCGTGCTGGTACTCGGCCCCCTGTTGCGTACCAGCGGCGTGGGTGGCACACACTGTCAGCCATGACCGCTTCGCAGGAGGAAAGGGTCGTCCTGTTGGACGAGGAAGGCCGTCCTTGCGGCGAATCGGCCAGGGCCGAGGTGCACTCCATCGACACGCCGCTGCACCTGGCCTTCTCGTGCTGGATTCACGACACGCGGGGGCAGTGGCTGCTCACCCGGCGAGCCGAGGCGAAGCTCACCTGGCCGTTGGCCTGGACCAACACCGTTTGCGGGCACCCAGCCCCGGGGGAGGACCTTGAAGCTGCGGTACGCCGCCGCGCGCGGGACGAACTCGCCTTGGACCTGGAGGGCGTGTACGTCGTGCTGCCGGCGTTCCGCTATCGCGCGCAGATGGCCAACGGCATCGTGGAGAACGAGGTCTGCCCCGTTTTCACCGCCGTCCTGGCCGAGGCGGCGGAAGTGCACCCGAACCCCACGGAGGTCGCCGACTGGCGGTGGACGACGCTGAGCGACCTGCGTCGCGCCGTGTCCGCCGATCCTCGTGGTTCCAGCCCTTGGATGCTGGCGCAGCTGAGCGAGCTGACCGGCCCGGACTTCAGCTGAGGATGCGCACCGTTCCAGGACGCACCGACCACGTCGTGGTTGTGGGCGCCGGTCTAGCGGGACTTTCGGCGGCGCTGAGGTTGGCGGGGGCCGGGCGGCGGGTCACGGTGCTGGAGCGCGAGACCACCCCCGGCGGCCGAGCCGGCCGGGTGTCGCAGGGCGGGTACGAGTTCGACACCGGCCCGACCGTGCTGACCATGCCGGACCTCATCGAGGACGCCCTGGACTGTGTCGGCGAGCGGTTGGCCGACTGGCTGGACCTGCGGCCCGTAAGTCCGGCGTACCGCGGCTTCTTCGCCGACGGCTCCCAGATCGACGTGCACACCGACATCGACGCGATGTCCGCCGAGGTGGAGCGGGTCTCCGGTCCCGACGAGGCGGCTGGCTACCGGCGCTTCGTCGCCTTTGTCTCCGCGCTGTACCGGCTGGAGATGCGCGGCATCATCGACCGCAACCTCGACTCGTCGTTTGACTTGCCGCTGGCCGCGCTGGCCCGGATTGCCGCCCTCGGCGGCACGCGGCGGCTGGCCCCTAAGGTCGCCCAGTACTTCCGGGATCCCCGGCTGCAGCGGTTGTTCTCCTTTCAGGCCATGTACGCCGGGCTTTCGCCGTATGACGCGCTCGCCCTGTACGCCGTCATCGCCTACATGGATTCCGTGGCCGGCGTCGTCGTCCCGGTCGGCGGTATGCATGCCGTGCCCACCGCGCTGGCCGGTGCAGCCATCAAACACGGCGTGGAGGTCCATTACGGCCGCACGGTGGAGCGCGTCGCCGTCTCCGGCGGGCGCGCCACCGGCGTGCTCACTGCTGACGGTGAGCTCATTGCGGCCGACGCCGTCGTGCTCACTGTTGACCTCCCGCTGGCCTGGGGTCTTGTGGACCAGCAGCCCCGGCGGCTGCGTCGGCTGCGCTATTCGCCGTCCTGCGTCCTGATCCAGGTCGGCTCACGAGCGACGTACCCCCACGTCGCCCACCACAACATCCACTTCGGGCACGCTTGGCGTGGGGTCTTCGACGACATCGTCACGCGCGGCCGGCTGATGGCTGACCCCAGTCTGCTGGTCACGAACGCCACCCATAGCGACCCGGCGCTTGCCCCGCCCGGGCGGGAGACGTATTACGTCCTCGCCCCGGCGCCGCACACCGGATGGGACCTGGACTGGGCGGCCATCGGCCCGCGGTACCGCGACGAGCTGGTCCACACCGTGGAGCAACGGGGGTACGCCGGCTTCGAGGCGGCCATCGAGGTCGAGCGGATGGTCACGCCCGCCGACTGGCAGGCCAGCGGCCTGGCCGCCGGCGCGCCGTTCTCGCTGGCCCACACCTTCGGCCAGAGCGGCCCGTTCCGGCCGCGCAACTTGGCCTCCGGCCTGGACAACGTGGTGTTCGCCGGCTCGGGAACCCACCCCGGCGTCGGCGTACCGATGGTGCTCATCTCCGGGCGGCTCGCGGCCGAGCGAATCACCGGTCCGGACCTGGGTTACCGGTCGCGCGCATGGCGGTAGCCGACCCGCTGACCGCGTCGTACGCAACGTGCCGCCGCCTCAACGCCCAGCACGGCCGCACGTATTACCTGGCCACGCTGCTCCTCCCGCGACCCAAGCGACCCGCAGTGCATGCGCTGTACGCCTTTGCGCGGTACGCCGACGACATCGTCGACGACCTGGGGGGTACGGCAACGCTGCAGCAACGCGCCGCCCACCTGCAGGGTTGGGCGACGGTCGTGACCGCCGACCTGCATCGAGGGAACTCGGCCGACCCGGTCGCGCGTGCCGTGGTCGACACGATCGGTCGGTGGGCCATCCCGGTGGCGCTATTCGAGGACTTCCTCGATTCCATGCGCCTGGACCTGACGGTGGCCGGCTACCCGACGTACGCCGATCTCGAGCGTTACATGTGGGGCTCGGCGGCGGTGATCGGACTGCAGATGTTGCCTGTCCTCGAACCGCGGGTTCCGATCGAGCAGGCCGCCCCGTACGCCGTCGCGCTGGGCCAGGCCTTCCAGCTCACGAACTTTCTGCGTGACGTCGGCGAGGACCTGGCGCGGGGTCGGATCTACCTGCCCGCAGAAGACCTCGAGGCGCACGGGGTCACGGTCGAGGGGCTGCACTCCGGTGTCGTGGACGGCCCGTTTCGCCGGCTGATGGCCTTTGAGATCGAGCGGACGCGCGCCCTGTACCGGCGGGCCGCCCCCGGGATCGACCTGCTGCACCCGACCAGCCGCGACTGCGTGCGTACCGCCTTCACGCTCTACGGCGACATCCTGGGCCGGATCGAGCGGGCCGGGTACGACGTGTTCCGCCGCCGGGCGCGGGTCGGGCGCGGCCGCCGTGTCGCGGTGGCCGGGCCGGCCCTCATGCGGGCGCTGCGGGCCCGCCGGCGGCTTCGGATGACCGCCGAGGCAGGCTGAGGCCGTGCGCTTTACCTACCTCGCCGTGCTCGCCGGGTGCCTGCTGGCCACTCTCCCGCTGGAGCTGTTCTTGCGGGCCAGGGTCTACGCTCGCTGGCGGCGTTGGCTGCTGGCCTTGGCCCCCGCTTTCGTCGTGTTCGTGGCGTGGGACCTGTACGCCATCTCCCGGGGGCAGTGGTTCTTCGATCCGGCGCAGACCGTCGGAGTCGTTCTCCCCGGCGGTATTCCGCTGGAGGAGGTGCTGTTCTTCCTGGTCGTCCCGACCTGCGCGCTGCTCGCCTTCGAGGCGGTGCGGCGGGTGACCGGCCGATGAGCTATTCCGCGCTGGCCCTTCTCGGCGTGGCCGGGGCTTTGGTCGTGGACCTGGCCGTGCTGCGGACCCGTCTGGTGCTGAGCCGGGTGTTCTGGACGACGTACGGGATCATCCTGTTCTTCCAGCTGATCACCAACGGCATCCTCACCGGGCGCGGGGTCGTGACCTACGACCCGTCCACCATCGTCGGCCTGCGGATTGTCCACGCCCCGGTCGAGGACCTGCTCTTCGGGTTCGCCCTGATCTTGCTCACCCTCACTGTGTGGGTGTGGCAGGAGCGGCCGCGCTACCGCAGGACCAGCGGCCCCGATGGCGCCAGCGTCAGACCGGCCCGTGGCCGCGGTTCGCCGCGGACCTGAACCAGCGTCCGCTCATGGGAGACGACCTCCAGCACGGTCAACAGCAGCAAACGGGCCAGGTGCATGCCCAGGCAGCGCCGGGCACCGGCCGCGAAGGGGATGAACGTGAAGGCCGCTGGTGGCCGGGCGAACCTCTCGGGCCGAAAGCACAGCGGGTCCGGCCAGAGGCCGGCATCGCGATGCGTCAGGTACGGGCTGTACAGGACGAGGGTTCCGGCGGTGACGAGGTGGCCGCCGAACTCAGTGTCGCGGCTGCAGACCCGGCTGCCCACCCAGCCGGCGGGGTAAAGCCGCAGTGTCTCGTCGAGCAGCTGCCGGTGCTCGGCCGCGGGCACCGGCTGCGGCCGGGCGGCAAGGTGCCAGAGCAGCCAGGCCAGGGTGTGCGCCGTGGTGTCGTAGGCCGCGCCGAGGGCCACGCGCACCTGCTCGATGGCGTCCTCTCCGCTGTCCCGGACTGCGGCAAGCAGCGTCCCGGCCTCCGCTACCTGCAGCGACCGGGCCAGGGCCCGGTTCATCCGGCGGAACAGCCAGGGCCGGCGCAGGAAAGGGGCGGGGAAGTCCCGGTCGAGGGGGGCGAGGAACTCGGCCAGCAACGGTTCCGGGAAGCGGCCGCCGAAGAAGGCTACGGCCAGGAGCCGGCGGACCACGCCCGCCGCCCACGGCACGGCGTCGAACTCGCCGGTGGGCAGCGCTTGCCGGACCGCCATGGTCAGCGCCGGGCGCAGCGCGCTCAGTGCATCGTGCCGAAACGGCGGGTTCAGTGCGCTGCGCTGCCGGTGGTGGGCGGGGTCGTCGGCCCGGACCACCCCGCCGGCCAGGTAGGGCGTCAGCCGACTGAGGCTGCCGGCGGAGCGGAAAGTGTCCAGATCCCGGAGCACCATCCGGTTCCAATCCGGTGAGTATCCCACTACCGCGCGCCGCCACAGCCGCAGCGCGAACGCCGGTCCCGTGCGGGCACCTTCCTCGAGCAGGTCGAGCGGCTCGGTGCCCCAGCGCCCCAGGTGACCAACCGGAGGTCGGGTCTGGGGCTGCGGGAACGGCCGGGCCAGGGGCGTCACCGGTAGACCCGACCCTTCCAGCGCTGCTCGCGGTGCATGGCGCGAGCCAGGACGGGCAGCATGGCCGGCGGCGTCAGCGGCATCAGCAGGGCATCGGCCCACTGTCGCCTGCCGGTCTTGGCCTCGACGGCCAGCCGCTCCAGCGCACCAGCGAGGAGCAGCCAGCGCCAGGCCCGCCGGCGGCACAACAGCAGCGGCACGGTGTACGCGAGGAGGTGCCATCCACCGATGAGTACCAGCAGCAGCCGGCGCGGTCCGACCACGCCGTGCACACCCCGGCCAAAGGCGACCACGGCGTCGGCATACCCGCGGTACATCCGGGTAGAGACCAGCTCGCCGCCGAGGGCTAGCCCCAACCGCAGTCCCTGCCGGCGGGTACGGCGGGCTAGGGCCACGTCCTCGACCAGCTCCGTGCGCACGGCGGCGAACCCGCCGAGCCGGTCGTAGACCGTCCGGCTCATGGCCAGCAGCCCACCGCTGGCCGTGGCCGCGGCAGGGGCCGGGGCGCGCAGCAGAGGGTGCGGGAGGAAGCAGAGCAGGACGTCATCGATCACCGGGGCGAGCATCCGCTCGGCCAGGCTGCCGGTCACCTGCCGGGCGAACACCGAGAACACGTCGGCGTCTTGCCGGTCCCGGTGCCAAGCCACCGCGTCCACCGCGCCCGGACCCAGGTCCACGTCTGCGTCGCAGAAAAGCAGAGTCGAGCCGGTCGCGGCGGCGGCCAGCTGATGGCAGGCCCAGGTCTTACCGGTCCACCCGGGCGGCGTCGGGCGACCGGTCAGCACGTGGAGCCGAGGATCACCGGCCGCGATGTCCCGGGCCAGCTGCGGTGTCTCGTCGCTGGAGCCGTCGTCGAGCAAGATGACCTCGGCCACCGGCTGGGCGAGGAACGCGGGCAACGTCCGGGCCAGGTGGTCGGCCTCATCGCGGGCCGGAACAAGCAGGGAGACCAGCCCTGGGTCCCGGCGGCGGCGACGATGATCCAGGCGGGGGAAGGCGACGAGGTTGATCCCAAGGTTGATGAGTTTGAGCAGCAGAAACGCTGCGACCAGCCGGTACAGCGTCATCGACGCAGGCGCCGGGCCAGGCTCGACAGCCGCTCGTCCCAGTCCCGCCGCCCGCGCACCAGCTGCCGAAAGTCCAGGGGCGGCCGTTCCGGGTCTGCCTGAGCAAGCCGCCGGTCCAGCGCGTCGACGGCCGCGGCCAGGGTGTCCGGGAGGCCATCCTCCCGGGCCGGGCCGGCCTGCAGCTCGACGTACGCCTCCGGCCACTGATGCCCGCGCATCCCGACCCGGATCGCGGCCACGGCCAGGGTGGCCGGTGCCGTGGCCGCCAGCCACGTCGCACCGGGCAGCAGCGGACCCGGGACTCCGGCCGCTCGCAGCTTGCCCTCCGGGAAGACGATCAGCACCTGTTGCCCGCGGACGGCGGCCAGCGCTGAGCGCAGCTCAGCGGTCGAGAGGACGCCGATGCGACGCAGGAAGGGGAAACGTCGCAGGTTGGCCCCGGCCATGAGCAGCGCGCCGCGTCGGTTCTGCTGCCGCAGCACGGCCAACAGCACGAAGGCGTCCCACCAACTGTGGTGGTTCGCGGCCAGGACGATCGGTCCGGGCGGGAGTTCCCCGCGAAGCCACACCCCGCGCAGCCCACGGCGCAGCAGCTGCTCGAAGGCAACGTGCAGCCCGGACAGGACCAGGCGTGGTCGCCAGCCGTCGGCCGCGGTGCGTGCGGCCGGTGCCCGGGTCGGTGTCAGGTCGCCACGGTGCGGTGGGGCGCTGGCCGGCATCAGGGCAGCGCCAGCAGGTGGCGGTGTGTCGGATGGACGAGTTCCTGCAGCTGGCGCGCGACGTACCGGCTAGGCCGGTCAGCGAGTTCGGCGAACCCGAGCGTGCCGTCGGGAAGCATGTTCAGACTGTGCCGAGCTTCGGCGGCGTAGGCCTCGGCTCGCTGAACGGTCCAGGCCACGCCGGGACCGCAGCGGAGCAGGCGCAGGGCACTGCGCTGGTCACCGGCGGACAGGCCAGGCCGGAACAGCGCGCGCAGCCGAGGTTGGTCCGGCAGGGCGGCAAGGGCCGGCAGGGTGAGCGTGCCGCTGACGAAGTCCACGGCGACCGGCTTGCCGAACAACACCTCGGTCGAGGTGAGGTCCAGGACGTCGTCGACCAACTGCAGCGCCATCCCAAAGGCGGTGCCGTAGCGGGCCAGGGCCTCCCTGAGCGCCTCCGACCCTCCGCCCACGCTGACTCCGAGCAGGCAGGCGGCCTGCAGGAGGGATGCGGTCTTGCCCTCGACGACGGCCAGCGCATCCGGCTCGGTCAGCGACGGGTCGAAGCGGAAGAACTCCTCCATGGCCTGGCCGGCGCACAACGATTGCAGGGCCTCGGCCAGGATGAGACCAGCCTCGCGACTGACCTGGATAGCCAACCGGGCCGCCGCCCCGATCAGCGCATCGCCGGCCAGGACGGCCATTGTCGTGCCTTCCCGCGCGTTGATGGTCGGTGCGCCTCGCCGTGTCGTGGCGGCGTCGATGAGGTCGTCGTGGACGAGCGTGGCGCAATGCAACAACTCGATCGCCGCGGCGCAGCCCTCGAGGTCCGCCCGGTCGAACTCCTCGCCGGCCGCTGCGGCCGTCGCGGCCACCAGGCCGGCCCGGGAGCGCTTGCCACCGGCGAAGACGATCCGGCGACAGGCCGCCTGAAGTCCGTCCGGCAAGCCGTCGAGAACGGAGGACAGGCGACCATCGATGCTGCCGACCGGATGCTGCTGGGTGTCCGTCATCCGGGCCGGATCCACGACAGCAGGAGCCGGCCGCGGATCCGGATCGCGCGTACCCGTGCCGGCGCACGGGGAGGAGGACCGACGCTGATCCACGACGCGGCGTTCCAGTCGGCGACGTCCCCGCTCACCGGCCCGCCGGACAGCACCCACATCGCCTCGGCGTAGCTCTCGACCGGCGGGCCGTCGGCCGGGCGGTGGCCGGCCAGCGGTGTCTCGCGCAGCGCGGAGCAGCTC
>JACDAB010000068.1 GCA_013695665.1 Geodermatophilaceae bacterium
GCTGATCTACGATGCCATCGACGGCAGCGGCGGCTTCTACCGCGGGCACGCGGAGGCAGGGAGCCGGTCGCTGATGAACGTCACCTTCAACCTGCCGGACGAGGGGCTAGAGGCGCGGTTCGTCCGCGAGGCGGCAGCGGAAGGCATGGTGGGCTTGGCGGGCCACCGCTCCGTGGGTGGGGTCCGCGCGTCGCTCTACAACGCGACGGGCATGGAGGCGTGCGAGGCGCTGGCGGGATTCATGAGGCAGTTCGTGGAAACGGTGGGGTAGGGTGAACTATAAGACAAAATCGGGTTGTATATGATGAAAAGGGCAGCCCCTTGTGGCTGCCCTTTCTACTTGTAGGCTTTAGGCCCCTAGCGGCGCCCACGGTCTCCGCCACGACCGCCGCGATCTCCGCCACCGCGTCCACCGCGGTCTCCACCGCGGCCACCGCCACCGCTGCCGATGGCGCGGTCGTTCTCGCGGGCCTCCTCGAGGCTCCAGCCTTCGAGGACTGCGCGGCGGCTGAGACGGATCTTGTTGCCATCGCCAACGTCGGTAACCATGACCATGATCTCGTCACCGACCTTGACGACGTCCTCCACGTTGGGGACACGGTAGTCGGCGAGCTGCGAGATGTGGACCAGGCCGTCGGTGCCGGGCAAAATCTCCACAAAGGCGCCGAGGCCGTCGCGCGTGGTCGTGACGCGGCCGGTGTAGATGCGGCCCAGTTGGATCTCTTCGGTCAGCGCCTCGATCAGGGCACGGGCAGCGGACGCCGCCTCACCGTCGGTGCTGGCGATGTAGACGGTGCCGTCCTCCTCGATGTCGATCTTGGCGCCGGTCTGGTCCTGGATACCGCGGATCGTCTTGCCACCGGGTCCGATCAGCTTGCCGATCTTGTCGGGGCTGATGCGGATCGTGTCAATGCGCGGCGCGTAGGGGCTGAGTTCGCTGCGCGGGCTGGAGATCGTCTCTTCCATCACGTCCAGGATCTTCAGCCGCGCGTCACGGGCCTGGCCGAGGGCGCGGCGCATAAGGTCCATCGAGAGGCCGCTAATCTTCACATCCATCTGCAGGGCATTGATCCCCTCGCGCGTACCGGCGACCTTGAAGTCCATATCGCCGAGGTGGTCCTCCACGCCCTGGATGTCAGTCAGGATTTGGGCGCGCTCGCCGTCGGAAATCAGCCCCATCGCGATGCCGGCTACTGATGCCTTGAGCGGCACGCCCGCGTCGAGCAGGGCGAGGGTGGAGCCACAGACCGAGGCCATCGAGGTGGAGCCGTTCGAGGCCAGCACCTCCGAGACGACGCGGATTGTATAGGGGAACTCGTCCGGCGGTGGGATCATGACGCGCAGGGCGTTTTCCGCCAGGGCGCCGTGGCCGATTTCGCGCCGCTTGGGGCCACGCAGCGGCCAGGTCTCGCCAGTGCTGAAGGGCGGGAAGTTATAGTGGTGCAGATAGCGTTTCTCATCCATCTGGCCCAGGTCGTCCAGCGTCTGCGCCTCGCCCGTGGTGCCGAGCGTGGCGATGGAAAGAACCTGCGTCTCGCCACGGCTGAAGAGGCCGGTCCCGTGCGTGCGCGGCAGCAGATCGACGCGGGCCGACAGGGCGCGAAGCTCCTCGGGGCGGCGCCCGTCGGGGCGCTCGCCATGCTCCAGGATGCGGCGGCGCACCGTCTCCTTTTTAACGGTGTCCAACACCTCCACTAGGTTGCCCTTCGGGTGGCGTAGCTCGCCACTCCCTTCGTCGGTGAAGGCTGCGAGCATCTCGGCCTTGAGCGCATCCATGCGGTCGCTGCGCTCCTCCTTCATCGAGGTTTCCTGGATGATCTGGTCTACCTTGTCGCCCAGCCAATCGCGCGCCTCGCGCGCCATCTCTTCGGGCAACGCGAAGACCTTATACGCCTGCTTCGGCTCGCCGACCTCTTCCCGCATCCGCAGCTGAAGCTCGATGATCGGCTGGATCGACTTGTGGGCCAGGTCCAACGCCTGCACCATCGTCTCCTCGTCCACCTCCGTGGAGGCGCACTC